>JAFGDM010000200.1 GCA_016932115.1 Deltaproteobacteria bacterium
AAACAACCTGCCCGAGAAGGCTTTGAGCATGTCCATTAGTGCTCTCGGAGGTACCAAGGCAAAAGTGACGGTAAGTACCCAGGCGGCTCCTACGCCCATGATTCACCTTTAGGCCTAGATGGGGCAGGGAAAACTAAAAGACAAGAGGAAAAGGTTCCGCACAAAACAACCGTACCGGTGCAGTTGTTGTGGGAAAGATCAACCCTTTTGCTGGACTTGTCCTTGCGGGTTCCAGATTTGCAACGCCTGCATGGAAGAGAATCTTTGGGGGTTGACTTGCAGCGGTGTTAACTGGCAGTGCCCCGACTGCGGAGCCTTGCGCCCGTTCTAAGCTTTGCAGTTTTAAGAGAGACCCCCATGCTCAGGGCCGCCGGCCTCAGCATTTCAAACAGTTAAATTGTTACCAAAATCTAAATTGTTACGTCTTTTTTAATAATACGAAGAAGGAGTTATCGTGGCTGAAACGCATGAACCGATTGAGGACCTGAGGGAATTTGCTGTTGAAGTCATCCGACGATCAGGAGATCAGGCACTGGCCTACTATGGTAAAGGCAGGTCGGATACGAAATTCGACGAGGGCCTTGTGACTGAAGCCGAGCTTCACCTGGAAGAGTTTTTTAAAAATCAGCTTTTTTCCCGGTTTCCCGAGCATCAAGTCTACAAAGCCGAAGAAGCGGAAAAAAGTTACACCCATGAAGGAAAACGATACCTTTGGGTTTACGATGCCATTGACGGCGTAGCAAACTACCAATCAGGAATTCCAATCTGGGGTACTTCTATCGCTCTTGTCGAGAATTTCTGGCCGGTCCTCGGCCTTTTTTACATGCCTACAACCGGTGATCTTTTCCATGCAGGCGCGGGCCGAAAAGCTTTCCGCGGCAATCAGCAAATCTGTATCTCTCCTCAGGAAGCAATCAACGATGAAAGTCTACTCCTGACCTATTCCCGCTTTCATGAGGGTTATCGATCCGGTTTCCCAGGAAAGATTCGGGCTTTAGGATGTACTGCAGCTCATATCTGCTACGTTGCCATGGGCCGGGCCGAGGCTGCGCTTCTCTCCAATGAGTCTTACAAGAATCTTGCCGCCGCCGCGGTAATCATAGACGCAGCCGGAGGAAAGATTTTCAAGATGGACGGGACGGAGTTTTTTCTCGGCGATTATGTCGAAGGTCGAAAAATTGAAGATCATCTTTTGGCTCTTGCGCCCGACAAGTATGCTCAGATCCGCCGTTTTTTGGTTGAAGTACACTAAGGGACAATCGGGAGATCAGGTGAGAGATTCTTCACAATGTTTGCTTGCTTTGCTCAGGGAGAATGATATAGTGTAAGTATGTCGATGGGTGAAGCGCCCCGGCATTTACAATCTATGAACAAAGGAGGATTCCATCCATGGCAGTGCGTGTCGGGATCAACGGTTTCGGTCGGATCGGCCGTCAGGTGTTTAAGGCGATTCGTGATCTCTATCCAAAGACCCTTGAAGTGGTTGCTTTTAATGACATCGGTGACTTAAAGACCATGGCTCATCTTCTCAAGTATGACTCCAATTACGGCCGGTTCAACGGGACCGTTGAAGTGAAGGATAATGCTTTGTTGATCGACGGGCAAACCATCCGGGCCTATAGAGAAACCGACCCCGGGAAAATTCCCTGGGGGGATGCAGGCGTGGCGATCGTTGTGGAATCTACCGGTCTTTTTACGTTGAAGAAAGACGGGGTCAACAAGAAAGGAAAAACCGTCCAGGGCGCCGAGAACCACATTACTCGGGGCGGCGCCAAAAAGGTTATTATCTCTGCACCGGCCCAGGGTGAAGACCTTACCATTGTGCTTGGGGTAAATCACCATTTGTATGATCCGGCCAGTCATCACGTGGTTTCAAATGCCTCCTGCACAACCAACTGCCTTGCGCCGGCGGCCAAAGTAGTCCACGATAAATTCCGCATCATTCGTGCGCTGATGACGACAATCCACTCTTACACCAACGACCAGAAAATCTTGGACTTGCCCCACAGTGATTTGAGACGCGCCAGGGCCGCGGCTATGAGTATTATCCCTACGACGACCGGCGCTGCCAAAGCCGTTTCTTTAGTGATCCCTGAGCTCAAGGGCAAATTTGACGGTTACGCGCTGCGCGTTCCCACGTCCACGGTATCCGTGGTAGATTTTACGGCCCAGGTCGAGGTTGCCACCACGACTGAGGAATTGCGCCAGGCTTTCCGGGATGCCGCCGCAGGACCGATGAAAGGCATCCTGGCCGCCGTCGAAGAGCCCTTGGTGTCCATTGACTATAAGGGGGATTCTCACTCCTCGTCCGTGGATTTACCTTTTACTATGGCGCTGGGCGGGAAAGGCGATTTCATCAAGGTTGTAAGCTGGTATGACAATGAGTGGGGATACAGCGTGCGAACGGCGGACATCGCCGATATGATGGCCGGCAGAATGTAAAAACTGCGGGAGCGGATCTCATCCTCTCATTTTTTTGAACTCATGGATCAAGCCGTTAGTCGAAGAGTCATGGTTTGAAATAGGGACGGAGTCTTTCAGCTCCCGGAGGATTTTTTCGGCCAATTGTTTTCCCAGTTCCACTCCCCACTGGTCGAAGCTATAAATGTTCCAGATGAAACCCTGCACAAAAATCTTGTGCTCATACATGGCAATTAGGCTACCCAGAACCTTGGGCGTAAGTTTCTTGAAAAGAATACTGTTTGTGGGCCTGTTTCCTTCAAAGACTCTGTAAGGTGCCAGATTCAAAGCTTCATCCTCACTTTTCTCTTCTTTTCGTAGATCGTTCATAACCTCTTCCTTGTTCTTCCCGTTCATAAGTGCTTCGGTTTGGGCCAAGAAGTTGGAGAGGAGTATCGGATGATGGTTTCCTAAGGGATTTTGACTGATCGCCGGGGCCAGGAAATCAGCCGGGATCAGTTTGGTACCCTGATGAAGCAACTGGTAGAAAGCATGCTGGCCGTTTGTTCCAGGCTCTCCCCAGATAATGGGTCCGGTTTGCCAGCGCACCCGGTTCCCGTTACGATCCACGGATTTCCCGTTGCTCTCCATGTTGCCCTGCTGAAAATAGGCTGGAAAGCGATGCATGTACTGATCATAGGGTAGGATTGCTTCTGTTTCGGACCCGAAAAAATTATTGTACCAGATGCCGATGAGGGCGAGAATCACGGGGATGTTTTGGTAAAAAGGACTGAAACGGAAATGTCGATCCATTTCGTGTGCGCCCTCAAGCAGATCCTCGAAGTTTTCGAACCCTATGGAGCAGGCAATGGAAAGTCCTATGGCGGACCACAGAGAGTAACGCCCACCGACCCAGTCCCAGAAAACGAACATGTTTTTCCGATCTATGCCAAAGGCCTGGACCTGTTCTGTGTTCGTGGAAACGGCCACGAAATGCTTGGCTACGTAGCCGGTGTTTTTGGCGTGACTGAGAAACCAGGTTCTTGCAGTTAACGCATTGGTCATGGTTTCTTGGGTGGTGAAAGTTTTGGAGGCTATCAAAAAAAGGGTTGTTTCAGGCTTGAGCTTTTTCAGGGTCTCAGCTATGTGGGTCCCATCCACGTTTGAAACGAAGTGAAGAGAAATGTCCTTGCTCGAATAGGGCCGCAGGCACTCGGTTACCATGGCAGGGCCGAGGTCCGATCCCCCGATCCCGATGTTGACGATGTCTCTTATTTTTTTGCCTGTGTAACCGCGCCATTTTCCCTTGATAATCCCATGTGAGAATGCTTTCATTTTGCTCAATACGGCATTTACCTGGGGCATCACATCTTCGCCGTCCACATACACAGGCGAATTGGACCGGTTCCTGAGGGCTGTGTGGAGAACGGCCCGATCTTCGGTTTCATTGATCCTTTGCCCTGTGAACATTTTCTCAATTCCATCAACGAGGCCTGTTTCCTCGGCCAAATCGATGAGGAGCCGCAGTGTTTCATCAGTGATTCTGTTTTTGGAGTAATCGACGAGAATGTCGTTGAAGCGAATTGAGAATTTTTCGAATCTTCGGGGGTCTTCTTTGAAAAGGTCTTTCATGTGGAGCTGTTTCACCTTTTCAAAATGATCCGAAAGAGAGTGCCAGCTTTCGGTTTTTGTTGGGTTGATCTTATCGAGCATCTTAAGATCCTTCGTTTCTAAGATACAAAAAACCCGCAGCAAGGGGAGTAGCTCTTTTCCCTCAGATGATGCAGATTAAGTGGAACAGACGTTCTCTGGATTGCGAAACTGGAGCATGCAATTCAGGCCCTACATTTTCCGGTAAAGCTCTGCAATCCGGTCTCTTGTCATAATCTCTTTCCAGTTTTTTCCTAGGGCGTTCTCCCAGAGCGGTTCCAGGATGAGAGCCACATCAATCATCCTGTTGAGTTTTTCTTCGTCCAGGCCGGCCGTAATATTTCTGGGGATATTGATCCTGTGTTTGTCCGTCATTCTGCGGAACTCGGCAACACCTTCCGGATAGAATTCCTCCAGATAGTCAAAAGCGATGCTGTTTCCGATCCCGTGGCGGAGACCCAGCACAAAGGACAAGCCGTAAGAGAGAGCGTGGGCTACTCCCACCTGAGAATAGGCAATGCTCATGCCGCCGCAATAGGAAGCCATCATGAGCTTGTCGTCGCTTTCGGGGCCGCCTTCTAGAAAAATCTGTCGGCAAAGATCAAGAGCTTTTTCACCGTAAGCTTTGCTGAAAGCGTTGAGGTATGTGCCGGTCAATGATTCGATGCAATGGATATAGCAGTCCATACCCGTGTAGAACCACTGTTCCGTAGGAACGCCTGCGATGATTTCAGGATCAAGAACAATCTGATCAAAGACCGTATAATCCGAGTTCAATCCCAATTTTTTTTCCGGTCCTGTAAGAATTGCGGTCCGGGAAGCCTCGGCTCCGGTCCCGGAAAGGGTGGGAATTCCAACATGGTAAACAGCAGGGTTTTTGATTAGATCCCAGCCTTGATACTCTGCCGAAGAGCCGGAGTTGGTAAGCATTAGGGAGATTGCCTTGGCAATGTCCAAGGTGGTTCCGCCCCCAATGCCGATGATTCCGGCCGGCGTGCGGTTTTGGGCTCTATTCATCTGGTCCTTGATTTGCCGGGTAAGGCTGTCCACGTAGGATGTCTTGGGCTCCATATCCGCATTCACCCAGACAAGAAGATCTCGGTTTTTGATCGGCACTCGGTTCCTGAGAGGCTTGTTTCTGAAAACATCATCCACGCAAAAGACCATGACGGATTCGCTGTCTTTCCTTTGTTTACTAAGGATATCATTTAGTTGATTAAAGCTTCCACGACCGAAAACAATGTAGGAAACCATTCTAAAATTTCTGAACATAGAGTTCTTCCTTTCTGCTTCTGAAAAAAGATCAGGGAAAATCGTGAAAGCGAACATATATATACTTTCAGAAAATGATTTTGGCAAGGCCGAAGGAAGGAACCCGGCAATTTAGAGACCACCTAGTAGCAGTAGGAGAAGGATCCCCATGCTTGGTGCTTAAGGTGTTTTCAAAAAGCCGAAGTGTTACGAAATTTCAAATATGTTTGGCTAGCCTTATCTTTCAATGATCTTTACGAGAAACCATAGATCGTGCATTCGGTGCCATTTCAGTAAATATATTTTGCAGTCATCGGCCAGCAATTTATAGTAATCATGTTGCACACCATACCACCTATCAATGATATCGATTACGTCCAATTTCCGGTCATTGAAAATAAAATACAGAGGTCTTTCATTTGATTTGTACCCCGAATAGGCTGCGACTTCAACCTTAACAGGAAAGTTGTCTTCCCGCATTTCTAGGCCTTCCTGGTTTTGTTTTTATCTTAGCATAATCCATAGCGTAGGCTACGGTTGAGATGATGGACCCGGTTTTCCTTCTATGCCGTCCGATATCATGACTTGTCGAGTGATCAGGCGTCGGTGATTCTGAAACTCCTCAAGAACCTGTGAAATTCCTCGATATCATGGTGGGAATAGCAGACCAGGTCGGCATTATATCTTAGCGTATAAAACCAGTTTCCATTGATAAACCCGTACATATAGGTTTGAAATTTCAAGCCCTCCTTGTTTTCATAGGTGAAAACGAGTCTGAAGGCCTCATGATGATTGACATGGGCCGACCGATTTTCCAAAAGCCTGAAATTATAAACCGCCTCATCATTCATAATCTCTTCCAGGAAAAGGGCGGCGGCATCGCCGGAAGACATCCCACCAGCCAGAGCTTTTGATGTGTGGATAAAGGGCTTTTCAAGAGGACGTTGTTGGATAAGGATATATTGGGAATAAGGGCCGTCTTTTGTGAGAATATAAAATTCAGGTGAATCCACCCTGTGCCATTTCTCCGGAGGTTGAGCGGAGAAATCCTGCAGGCAGGAGGATCGGTTTGCAGTGCAACCAACCGAAAAAGATATGATAAGAACAAGAAGCAGATTTTTCATGAGTTTTTTCCTCCTTGTAAGAACGATCTTATCGCAACACCTTACCTCTTGTGTTATCGACCCATTGAGAGATCAATAGCAAAAGAAAGGGTGAGTGGATCCGCTTGTGAGAACTCTATGCAAGAGGCGTGCAAAAAGGTTATTTTCTATTTCTCATATATATTTTAACTAGTTGCAACAAATTAGAAAAGCAGTTTTTTACGAAAGACATTCAAAAAATGTCACGGGAACGAAAAAATGCATGAGTTTGCAGAGAGAAATGTCTGTTTCTGCCTATTGACATAAGTTTTCAAAGCTGTATTATTAGAACCGTTTAAAATATAGATCGCCTTATTTTTTCCTGAACATTGCGTGTCGTTTTATTTTCGGTTGCCGTGAGGGATTCTTAGGGGACGGTTCTTATTTTTTGTAGAAGCTGATTCTGTGATTTAAGTATCAGGAGTCATGAGAAAAGAAAGGAGGATCGAATAATGAAGAAATTGTTGGCTTTGATTTTTCTAAGTGCATTTGTTTTTGGATGTGGGGCTTCGGCCCAGAAATCGGAGTTCTGGCAGCATAACACGATGTATAAGACCAATGACCATTTGAAGTATAGCTGGAGCGGTTACACGAAACCGACTGCCGAGACGGGCAAAAAATCTATAGAACAGGGATGGTGGGGTATCGAGATTCCTTATGTGCCGGGGCGGTGACGGTCCCCTTGTGCGCCTCTCTTAAAGCTCTAAGAAAAACTGATCGGAGTCTATTTAAAGGGCGTGAAAATCCATTCCGGGCACTATCACACTTCCCTCCGGATTCCGGAAAGGGTGCTGAAAAGGGCACCCTTTTTTGTGTTCTTCTTTTGTCCGGAGGAGGTTCTCCGCAGTTTCTAAAAGGTTCCGTATATTTTTATTGACAATCACGACCAAATAAGCCATAAAAATCAAGACATATCGGCTTGCCTTGCCACGGCTTAGCGAATGCGCGATCTGGATAACCGGAGGGAGTGAAGGAATTATTTTTGGGTACTGGAGCCTTATAAGTTGTGTTGTTTTGAAGCACGAAATCGATGATTACAAAATACGTTTCTGATTCGAATGGAAATGAGGCATCTGAGAAGTCTGATGATTTACCTCGGATGCCTTTTTAATTTCCAACACGATATGATGAATAAAATGACAAACAACAAAGAGAGTCGGCAAGAGACTGAAAAAAAGGAGGAGCGTTTTTCCTCTTTGGAGATGCTTAGGGATCGCGGATTGAAGGATATTAATCGGGTTTTGGCGGTGAGAGTCAACGGTGAGCTTTGTGATCTTTCCTGTTCGATCGAGGGGAAAGAGGTGCTTGAACCCGTTTATGCGGAATCACAAGAAGGCCTTGAGATTCTGCGCCACAGCGCTTCTCATGTAATGGCCATGGCGGTGAAGGAGCTTTTCCCGGGAGTAAAGGTCACAATCGGTCCGGCTATCGAGAATGGATTTTACTATGACTTTGACTACGAAAGGCCTTTTCGAGAAGAGGATTTGCCCAAGATCGAAGAAAAGATGCATGAGATAGTAAAGGCCGATTATCCCTTTACCAGAAAAGAAGTCACATCCCGTGAGGCCATCGATTTCTTTTTGTCTGAGGGTGAACCTTATAAGGTGGAACTTATCGAGGACCTGGGCGCTGAGAGGGTCTCTCTTTATAGTCAGGGGAGTTTCACAGACCTATGCCGGGGTCCCCATATTTCCTCGTCAGGGAAAATCAAAGCCTTTAAATTGACAAAAGTGGCCGGAGCATACTGGCGCGGAGATGAGAAAAGGCCGATGCTCAGTCGCATTTATGGTGTGGCCTTTCATGATCAGAAAGCTCTGAAAGAGCACCTGAAAAGACTGGAAGAGGCTAAAAGGCGAGACCACGTGCGTCTGGGAGCTCAGCTCGATCTTTTCAGCACTCATGAGGAGATCGGTGCGGGCATGATCGTATGGCACCCAAAAGGTGGAATTTTGCGCCATGTTCTTGAGGAGTTTGAAATCCGCGAGCATCTGAAGAGGGGCTATGAAATTGTCAAGGGTCCGCAGATTTTGAAAACAGAGCTCTGGAAGAGATCCGGGCATTTCGAAAATTACCGGGAAAACATGTATTTTACGGAGATCGATCAGCAGTCTTACGGCATCAAGCCTATGAACTGCCTAAGCCACATGATGATCTATAATTCAGCCCTGCGCAGCTATCGAGACCTTCCGAAACGATACTTTGAACTGGGTCTGGTGCATCGCCATGAACGATCAGGTGTTTTGCACGGGCTTTTAAGAGTGCGTGAGTTTACCCAGGATGATGCTCATATCATTTGCACGCCCGAGCAGTTGGACCAGGAGATCAAAGGAGTGCTTGACTTTGTGAAAGACATGATGGCCGTTTTCGGCTTTGAATACGACCTGGAGATCAGTACAAGACCTGAAAAGTCCATCGGATCGGATGAAGACTGGGAAAGGGCGACCAGAGCCCTGATCAAAGCCATGGAAGAAAACCGCCTTCCCTACCGGATTAATGAAGGCGATGGGGCCTTTTACGGACCCAAGATCGATGTAAAGCTCAAGGACGCGTTGGAAAGAAAGTGGCAGTGCGCAACGATACAATGTGATTTTACGTTGCCGGATAGATTCAATCTTGCCTACATCGATAGAGACGGGCAAAAGCATCGGCCCGCTATGATCCATCGCGTTATTCTGGGAGCACTCGAGCGGTTCATTGGAATTTTGATCGAGCATTACGCCGGCGCTTTCCCAACTTGGCTTGCACCGGTTCAGGCGATTCTTCTCACAGTGACGGATCGGAACATCCCCTACGGCGAAATTCTGCGCGGGCATCTTAAAGATGCGGAGATCAGGGTTGAAGCTGATTTTCGGAATGAGAAGTTAAGCCTTAAGGTGAGAGAGGCGCAGCTTCAGAAAATACCCTACATGTTGATCATAGGTGACCGGGAATGCCAGGAGGAGGGCCTCACTCCCAGACTGAGGAGCGGTAAGAATCTTTCTTTCATGAAGGAAAAAGAATTCATCCTACACATTCAGGAAGAAATCAGGCAAAGGAGGGAAGGGCTATAGCAAAGAAAACTGATGAGGTGAATGTCAATGAGAGGATCCGCGCAAAGGCGGTCCGATTAATCTCCTTTGACGGGCAGCAGCTTGGGATCATGTCGATTAGCGATGCTTTGGGCGCTGCGCAAAAGGAGGGTATGGATTTGGTTGAGGTTTCACCCAATTCGGATCCGCCTGTTTGCAAGATCATGGATTATGGCAAGTACAAATACCAGGCAAGCAAGAAAACGCAGGAGGGCAAGAAAAAGACGAGGACTCTCCAGGTGAAAGAAATCAGGTTGCGTCCTCGCACGGATGAACACGATTTGGATTTCAAGATCAAGAACATGAAAAAGTTCCTTGAGAAAAAAGACAAGGTTAAGGTTTCAGTCCTTTTTCGCGGACGAGAAATGGCTTACATGGACGCAGGCAAGACCCTTCTTGAGCGCATCGCTCAGGAGGTAGAAGAGCAAGGTTCTATGGAACAGCCTCCAACCAAGGAAGGATGGCGCCTTACCATGCTCCTTGTGCCCAAGTAAACTCCCATCTCCTTTGCCGGGTCTAGGTTTTTAGTCATTAAGGTTAGTCGTTATCCTGTAGCTGTTTTTAGGCCTCCAGGGAGGGCCTTGTATTACTATAAATTGGAGGTGGGCTTTTCGAGCTGCTTCAACAGAGGAGGGAAAAATGCCAAAAATAAAAACCAATCGTGCTGCTGCAAAGCGCTTTAAGACCACTGGAAACGGTAAGATCGTTAGGAGCAAGGCTTTCGGTAACCATATCTTGACCAAGAAAACCACCAAGAGAAAACGGAGGCTCCGTCAATCAAGCCTTGTGGATGGAGCGAACAAGAAAAACGTCAAAAAGCTCATTCCTTACCTGTAGGCGACCTAAAAGGATCAAGGGCTTTTTTGCGAAATTGAAAGAGGGTTAGAGATGCCAAGGGTTAAAAGAGGATTTAAAGCAAGGCAGAGGCGAAATAAAGTTCTGAAAGCGGCCAGAGGATTTCGTGGGGGCCACAGCAAGCTTTTCAAGACCGCTTTCATCACGCTGAGCAGAGCGAGGATGTTTGCTTATCGCGATCGGAGAACCAGGAAACGTGATTTCAGGAATCTCTGGATCATGAGAATCAATGCAGCAGCGAGGCAAAACGGTCTCTCTTACAGTAAGTTCATGGGAGGCCTTCACAAAGCAGGCATTGATTTAGACAGAAAAACTCTGGCGGATATGGCGGTGAATGATCCGACTGCCTTTGCGCAGGTGGCAAACCTTGTAAAATAAGAGCATCCTTTAGAAGGCTCTTGCCGCGTTTGCGGTTCTGCGGATATAGACTTTCAGAAAATGATTTTGGCGAGGCTTTAGGGAGAAACCTGCGGAGGTGTACGACAAGTACACCGCACAGGGAATTCCTACAGATAAGACAGTCCGAATTCTTTTTATGGAAGTTTGGAGATGGGCTGTTTTGCATGATGGACGGTATTTTAGACCTGCAGAAAAAAGCGCTTGAGGAGCTTGATACGATTCATGACCGTAACGGACTTGAAACGTTCAGGATCGCTTATTTGGGGAAAAAAGGGCTTGTCACGACCTGGATGAAAAAGCTTTCCGCCCTTGCTCCCGAGAGGAGGCCCGAAGCAGGCAGGTTGGCCAATCAGGTCAAAATGAATGTGACACGGTGTTATGAAGAAGCAAAGGAGAGGATCGCATTACAAAAGGAAAAAGTAGAGAGCTTTCTAGATGTCACATTGCCGGGCCGTCGGTTCGCAAGAGGCTCGGTTCATCCCATCACCAAAGTCACACAAGAGATCTGCCGGATTTTTGTGAAGATGGGCTTCAGAATTGTGGAAGGCCCGGAAGTGGAATGGGATTATTATAACTTTGAGGCCTTGAACATTCCCAAGGATCACCCGGCGAGAGACATGCAGGATACCTTTTATGTATCCGACAATGTGGTTCTGAGAACGCACACATCACCGATGGAAGTCCGGGTGATGGAAAGTCAAACCCCTCCGGTCAGAATCATTGCGCCGGGAAAGGTTTATCGCAGAGATTCGGATGTGACCCATACCCCCATGTTCCATCAGGTGGAAGGATTGTTGGTTGATAAAGGTATCTCGTTCAGCGACCTGAAGGGGACTCTTACAAGCTTTGTCCATCAGATGTTCGGTTATGAGACGGCGCTGCGCTTCCGACCTAGTTTTTTCCCCTTTACGGAACCCAGCGCTGAGGTGGACATTCGTTGTGTTATTTGCAAGGGGAAGGGCTGTCGGACTTGCTCCAACACAGGCTGGCTTGAAATCCTTGGATCTGGGATGAATGACCCGGCAATTTATAAGTTCGTGGGGTACGACCCCGAGGTGTACTCAGGATTTGCATTCGGCATGGGGATTGAGAGGGTGGCGATGCTTAAGTATGGGATCGACGACATCCAGCTTTTTTACAAAAACGATATGCGGTTTCTGAGGCAGTTTTAAGAGAGACCCCCGTGCTTGGGGCCGCCGGCTTCAGCATTGCAAACAGCTAAATTGTTACCATATTTCCATCATTCCAGAAAATGAGTAAAGAGAATCAGGTTTTGATATGCGTGTCAGCCTCAATTGGTTGAAAGATTTTGTCGACCTCGAGATGTCCGTCGATGATCTAGGCGAGGTTCTGACTATGGCCGGCCTGGAGGTCGAATCAAGAGAGCCTCTGGGTGGATCCCTGCAGGATGTGGTGGCGGGGAAAATTGTCTCGGTTCGGAGCCACCCCAGCTCGGAGAAGGCCCTGTTCCTCTGTGATGTGGACTCAGGACATGGGATTTTTCAGGTGGTTTGCGGCGCACCCAATGTGGAGGTCGGCATGGTGGCGCCCATTGCTTTACCGGGGGCTACGCTCCCCGGCGGGTTAAAGGTGAAAGAAAGCCGTATACGGGGCGAGATGTCGGTGGGCATGCTTCTTGCGGAAGACGAAATGGGCCTTACCGACGATCATATGGGTCTAATGGTCTTACCTGCTGATTTGGCTCCCGGTGCTTCCGTGGTCGACGCCCTTTGCCTGGATGATTCCGCCTTTGAGATCGCCATAACTCCCAATCGCGCCGACTGTGCTTCCGTGATCGGCATTGCAAGGGAAATCGCAGCACTTACAGGACAGTCGCTGCGCAGGCCGCACATCCGATTCAAGGAAGGCGACAGGCCCATCAATAGCTTGACGAGCGTTACAATCAATGATCCCGGCGGATGTCCAAGATACGCTGCCGGAATGGTGCTTGGTGTGGAGCTGAAACCTTCCCCTTTTTGGATCCGTTATAGACTCTTTATTTCGGGGATCAGGGCAATCAGCAATGTCGTTGACGTGACCAACTACGTACTTCTAGAGCTGGGTCAGCCGCTTCACGCTTTTGACTATGATCGATTGGTAGAGAACCGGATTGTTGTACGAAGGGCGAAGAAAGGGGAAAGTTTCACAACCCTGGATGGAAAGACCCACTCATTGAACTCTGAAAATTTGTTGATCTGCGACGCTCAGAGGGCTGTGGCGCTTGCCGGCATCATGGGCGGGCTCAATTCGGAGATCTACCAGGGATCAAAGAATGTTCTGGTGGAGAGTGCCTTTTTCGATCCTGTAACGATTCGAAGAGGATCTAAAGCCTTGGGAATATCCACAGAGGCTTCTTATCGCTTCGAGCGGGGCATAGACATTGAAGGCGTCGTAGCCGCTCTTAAGCGCTCCCTCATGCTCATGTCCGACTTGGCCGGTGGGGAAGTCGTTAACGGGATCATCGACAACTACCCCAGTCCGCATCATAGGCCTTTGATCGAGTTTAGTGCGGACAAGACCAACCGGTTTCTGGGGACGACTCTGTCAGGCGGGACGATGGCCCGTTATCTCAGCGCTCTGGGAATGGAGGTTGAAAGAGAGGATGAAAACACCTTTCAAGTTAAACCTCCTGCTTTTCGGGTCGATATCACAAGGGACTGGGACCTTATGGAAGAGATAGCCAGGTTGGAAGGGTATCAGAGAATACCTGTCACCTTTCCCCCTATCAGAGCTTCCGAGGAACTTGATCCACCTGAAATTTTCTTGGGAGACAAAGTAAGGGCTTTGATGGTTGAAATGGGTTTTGCGGAAGTGATTTCATACAGCTTTATCTCCCCTGAATGTGCGGACAGACTCCAGACCCCAAAGGAAAGCCCCGTTAGATCCTTTGTAGGTTTGCTCAACCCTTTGACCGTGGAGCAGTCGGTCATGAGGACGACCTTGATCCCCGGCCTTATGGCTGCCTTGGGGACCAATTTCGCCTACGGAGAAAAGGACCTTAAATGTTTTGAATGGGGACGTCTTTTCCTTGCACAAGGGGGTGAGCAATTGCCCGGGGAGAAGTACGCTTTTGCAGCGGTCATGAGCGGCCTTGCGATAAGAAAAACCTGGCACAGTGAGGAAAGACCGGTTGATTTCTATGACATAAAGGGCGCGCTGGAAGGTTTCTTGGACGGGCTCGGTCTTAGTTCTTGTGCTTTCAAAAGGGGACAGACGCCTCCGTGGTACAGGCCTCAGGCTGCCGCCCTTGTGACATTGAAAGGTATAGTTTTGGGCACTGTGGGAGAGCTTGCCAAAGAGGTCGTGAAAAGCTTCG
Organism: Deltaproteobacteria bacterium; assembly: GCA_016932115.1. Classification (GTDB taxonomy): domain Bacteria; phylum Desulfobacterota; class DSM-4660; order Desulfatiglandales; family HGW-15; genus JAFGDM01. The sequence goes on from JAFGDM010000200.1 coordinate 14,082, forward strand.
ACCTCGATGAAACGAGGGTTTTTGCTTTTGAGCTGGATGGGAGTCTGCTCTTGGATCACGCCTTTCCTGAAACCTTTTTCAAGCCTCTTGCCAAATTTCCGGCTGCAATCAGAGATGTTTCTCTGGTCGTCGGAAAGGACGTCGAATGCGACGGCATTCAGAAGATCATCGAGAGGGAAGGTGGGGAACTCCTTGAATCGGTGAGTCTTTTCGACCTCTATGAGGGGGGCAAGATCGGACCGGCGGAAAAGGCATTGGCTTTCAGGATATGTTATAGATCCAAAGAGACCACGCTTGAGGGCAGAGACATTAACGTGCTCCATGAACGTATTATCGGAAAATTAGGGAAGGAGACGGGGGCCAGGCTGCGAGAGAGTTGAGGCATGTCAATGGATGTTCCTGAAGGCAAAAGGTATTTCAGGATAGGCGAGGTTAGCCGCATGATCGGCGTCGAGCCCTATGTCTTGAGATATTGGGAAGGTGAGTTTCCGCAGATCCGGCCGAACAGGGCCGACACCAATCAACGTATCTACCAAAAAAAGGACCTCGAAACAATCATTGAAATAAAGAGGCTTCTTTACGAAGAAAAATTGACGATTGAAGGGGCACGGCAGAGACTCAAACAGCGAAGGCAGGAAACTGAGCCGGATGCCAAAGCCTTGATAGATGAACTGAGAACGGGCCTCCGAGACCTACTCAAAATTTTGTCCTAGATCATGAGACTTGAATATCGCAGGGCGCTGATTACAGGTGCGGGGCAGGGCATCGGTAGGGCTTGCGCCGAAGTCTTTGCTGAGCGAGGGGCAGATCTTGTTCTGCTGGACAGGAACCCTGAAACCCTAGAAATTGCCGTGAAGGCAGCAATGGACAGGGGAAGCAAGGTTACCGCCCTGACGTTGGACCTAACGGATTTGGAAAGCCTTGAAGGAAAATTGGATCAAGCATGCCGCGATTTGCCGATCGATATTCTTGTCAACAACGCAGGTTTCGATCGGCCCGGAACCTCGGCCCGGCTTGAGATGTCAGGATTCTCCGAAGTGCTTGGAATCCACCTGTCCGTTCCCCTGTTTTTGATCAAGCTTTTTCTACCTACGATGAAGGCAAGGAAGTGGGGCCGAATCATCAATGTGAGTTCAATCTACGGCCTAATCGGTGCCAAAGCCGAGGTCGCCTATTCAACGGCCAAAGCCGGTCTCATCGGGTTGACTAAGTCAATCGCCAGGGAGGCGGGACCCCGCGGCGTCACCGTCAATGCCGTGGCGGCCGGCCTCACGCGTACCCCGACCATTGAGAAAATGATGGCGGAAAAATACAAACAGGATATCATCATTGAAACCCCGTTGGGCCGAATGGCGGAGCCCGAAGAAATCGCTCGTGTCATTGCATTTCTCGCATCAGAAGATGCCTCCTATATCACCGCGGCAGTGATTCCCGTCTCAGGCGGATGGGGAATATAAGGAGGGTGCTCGGCGCACGGCACACGGTGTAGCTTTTTTATTGACACCTTCGGCGCATTTACATATAGTGGCGCACCTAAAAGGGGAGGTTTTTTGACCGGTTATGGAACAAACTTTTTTGATTTCAAGAAGGGAGGGGCTATGATGGTTCAGAGAATCTTGAGTTTAAGGAGGGGGATCTTGTTGGTGTTGATGTTTGCGGTACTATCCTTTGTGATTATGTCCGCTCCGGCCGAGGCGAGAAACATCAAAGTGGGAATCATCGACTGCTATAGCGGTCCTGCAGCAGTCTATGGAAATGACGCCCTCAACGGCTTTAAGCTGGCCCTGGAAGAGATCAATAAAGAGGGCGTTCTTGGGGGAAAGATCGAATTCACCACGAGAGACACCAAATTCAAGGTGGACATCGGTCTCAACCTGGCCAAAGAATTGGTCATGAGAGAAAATGTGGATGTTCTGGTGGGCACCATCAACAGCGGCGTGGCCCTAGCGGTTTCGGATGCCGTGTCCAAAAAAGAGAAAGTCCCCTTTATCGTATGGATATCCAAAGATGAAAAAATCACGGGTGCCGCAGGCCATCGATATGTTTTCTCAACGGCCGACAATACGGCCCAGGGAGGAAAGGCCGGTGGTGTGGGCTTGGCCAAGAAACCGTACAAGAAATACTGGATCGCCGGAGATGATTACTCTTACGGGCACGCGATCGCCGATTCGGCATGGAAAAACCTGAAAGCTTTGAAACCGGACGTGGAGAAAGTCGGGGAATCGTGGTGGAAAATCGGCGAACCGGATCTCGTGCCTTACTTCACCTCAATCATCTCGGCCAAACCCGATGCCGTCATCCTATGCACCGGCGGCGCCAGCATGACCAATGCCATGAAAGCCCTGAAATCCACAGGCATGGCGGCGAAGATTCCTTCCTGGATCCACACGGCCATCGATCATGCCGTTCTGAAACCTCTCGGCGCAGAAGCACCCGAGGGGGTGTTGGGGACGATCCAGTATCTTTTCTACTATCCCGAAACGCCTGAGAACAAAGCCTTTGTGGACGCTTTTCAGAAGGCCTACGGAAACCCGCCCGGTTTCCCTGCGTTCAATGCCTACCTGACCGCCCAATACATTGCCGACGGTTTTAGGAAAGCCGGAAAGATCGACAAGGAAAAATTCGTGGATGCCTTGGAAGGCCTGAAGGTAAAAAATCCCGTCGGCGGCACGGTGGAGATGAGAGCCTGCGACCACCAGGCTGTATTCCCGATATATTTCGGCGTCACCAAGAAACTCCCAAAATATGATTTCGTAGTTGCGAGCGACATCACGACCTTGAAAGGATCGGATGTTTTGCCCACGTGCGAAGAAATCAAGCAATCCCGGCAGAAGTAGATTTTTGAGGATGGGGAGGAAGTTTTCCTCCCCGTCTCTCATCTCCATGAAAGGTGAGTGAGCATCGTGACGGATCTCGGTGCGTTGGGAAGTCAGTTTTTTGTCGGGCTCAGTCGCGCCATGATCTTGTTTGTCGTGTGTTCCGGACTGAGCTTTGTCCTCGGTGTGCTGAGGGTTCCCAACATCGCCCACGGTTCCCTTTACATGATCGGGGCGTTTTCGGCATACAGCATCACCAAACTTGTGGCCGGCCCGGCGGGTTTCTGGCTCGCCTTGATCCTGGCTCCCTTTGTGGTGGCCCTTGTCAGCCTCGTGGCGGAAAGGGCCCTTTTCTGCCACCTCTACCAGCGCGAGCACCTGATGCTCCTTCTCTTCACATTCGCCCTCAGCCTGATTCTGGGGGACCTGGTCAAAATCATATGGGGTGCGGAATACAAATCCATCATGGCTCCCGAGGTGTTCAACGGATCGGTGAGTCTGCTGGGCGCATCGATTCCGCGGTACAACTTCTTTCTTCTTATTGTTGGGCCTCTGGTCGCGGTGGGGTTGTGGTTCTTTACAAACAAGACGAAAATGGGAAAAATCGCGAGAGCCGCCGCCGTTGACCGGGAAATGGTCGGAGCGGTGGGCATCAATGTGAGCTGGGTTTTCGCCTTTGCTTTTGTCCTGGGGTGTTTTCTAGCCGGTCTGGGCGGTGCTCTGGTTGCTCCCACGGTCAGCATCACACTGGGGATGGACCACAATCTCATCATCGAGGCTTTCTTGATTGTGACCATCGGAGGTCTCGGTAACATGTGGGGCGCCATGGTGGGTTCCCTGATTTTCGGCCTGTCCCAGGCTTTCGGCGTCCTGTTCTGGCCTCAATTTGCGATTGTCTTTCCTTACATGGCGGTGGTGATCGTTCTTTTGTGGCGTCCTACGGGAATGCTCAAATCGGTTTGGTGATGAGGAGTCGAGCTTGCAAAAAAGCACCCTGAATCCGAATGTTCTGTGGCCCTGGACATTGATCCTGGTGCTCCTGATTTTTTTACCCTTCATTATTCCCCGGTTCTACACCTATATTCTCGCCGTGATCTTCGTGACCGCCCTTCTGGCCATGAGCCTCAACATGGTGGTTGGCCACGGCGGTCTGTTCCAGTTCCATCACGCTGTTTTTTACGGGGTCGGAGCCTACGCCTTTGCCCTGATGCTCATGAAAACAGCTATGCCCATGTGGGTGTGCTTCACAGTCTCGCCCTTCATTGCAGCCGCCGCGGGGTTCCTGATCGGATGGTTTTGCGTTCGTTTGGCGAACCTCTATTTCGCCATGCTCCAGATTTCGCTGGGGTCTCTCATCTGGGCGATTGCCTTTCGGTGGTATGACCTGACCCACGGGGATGACGGTCTTCACGGAGTGCCGATTCCCGATTGGATCTCGTCCACCTCGGGCGCCTACTATTTCATTCTTTTCTTTTTGGTCCTTTGTCTGATCGCCATGTACATCATATACCATTCACCCTTCGGGACCACCATGCAGGCCATCCGGGACAATCCTGCCCGTTGTTCCGCGGTCGGTATCAACGTAAGACGGCACCAGCTCACGGCGATCGTGATCGCCACTTTTTTTGCAGGGGTTGCAGGCGTTCTTTTCGTGGTTCTGGAACACTCCGTGTTTCCTGACCTGCTTTTCTGGGTCCTCTCTCTGGAGATCTTCATCATGTGCCTTCTTGGGGGCTGGTTCACCTTTGCGGGTCCCATCCTTGGAGCCGCCGTCACGGTGGCACTTAGGACCTTTGTCGGCATCTACACAGAATACTGGACGTTGATTCTTGGTATTCTTCTTATTCTTTTAATTTTCTTCCTGCCCGAGGGCGTAATGGGCCTCTTCCAGCGGAAGCTGAGGAACCGCCGGTACGAAGAGGGGGCTCCGGGAAAGAGACGGCATGCTCAAGGTTGAGAGGCTCTATAAATCCTTTGACGGGTTCGTCGCAGTCAGTGGGGCGGAACTCACCGTAGAGCAGGGACAGTTGGTTGCCGTGATCGGACCAAACGGAGCGGGCAAGACCACCTTGTTCAATTTGATTACGGGCATGCTCAAAGCGGACAGGGGCCGGGTGGTTTTCAACGGTGAGGATATCAGCAAACTCCCTCCCCATGAAGTCTGCAGAAAAGGTATTTCGCGTTCCTTTCAGATCGCCAACATCTTCCACAGGCTGACGGTTTTCAAGAATGTTCAGGTGGCGGTGCTCTCACAGCAGGGAAAGAGCGGCAACCTGTTCAGGCCGGCCCACCGTATGGCGGTCCATGAGACTAACACCATTCTGGAAAGCGTGGGGCTTCTCGAAAAAGCCGACGATCTTGCAGGCTCTCTTTCACATGGAGATCATCGCATTTTGGAGATCGCCATCGCCCTTGGGAATCAGCCAAGGATGCTTATTCTGGACGAGCCGACGGCCGGAATGTCTCCGGATGAGACAGCAGCCACCATGGCCCTGATCAGGAGGCTTGCCGAATCGCAAGGGCTGACCATTCTTTTTTGTGAACACGACATGGATGTAGTTTTCAACACCGCCCAGAGCATCATGGTCATGCATTACGGCAAGACGATCATTCAGGCCAAACCCGAAGAGGTACGAGCGAACAAGGACGTGCAGGACGCCTATCTGGGGGGAGAGGGAGATGCTTGAGGTCCACGAGATTCACACCTTTTATGGGTTGAGCCACATCCTCTTCGGGGTCTCTCTCAACGTGGATGCCGGGCAGGTGGTCTGCCTTCTCGGCCGGAACGGCGCGGGAAAAACGACCACCCTGAAAAGCATTTTGGGTATTGCTCCGCCCAAGCAGGGTAGCATACGTTTCAAGGAAGAAGACATTGCCGGCAAGGAGCCTTATGTCCTGGTCAGGAAAGGGATCGGCTACGTCCCCGACGACCGTAGGATCTTTGCGGACCTCACAGTGGGGGAGAACCTGGAGATTGCCGCAAGGAAGGCGCCTGGAAGGGATTCCTGGAACAAAAGCAAGGTCCGCGAACTCTTTCCTCCCCTGGCAAGGCTGGAAAGTCGCAGAGGAGGGCTCCTGAGCGGAGGAGAGCAGAAAATGCTTGCCATAGCAAGGGCCCTTATGGGGAATCCGGATTTCCTCCTCCTTGATGAACCTACTGAGGGCATCGCTCCCGTGCTGGTTCGCGCTTTTGGTCAGACCATTGCGCGGCTCAAGGAAATCGGGCTCACCGTGCTCCTGGCGGAGCAAAACATAAAGTTCACCATGAAGTTTAGCGATTTTGGCTATATTATTGATAATGGGCGAATTTGCTATCAAGGGGCGCTCAAGGAATTAATGGAGAACGAAGAGGTTCGCAGAACCTGCGGGATATGAGGACGGTGCACGGCGCAAGGCGCACGGAGCACGGAGGAACAACACGGAACCTATGAATCATTTCGCGAGGTCTCCTCTCCTATCAGAGAGAACTTGAAATAGGCTATTTCTTTTGAGGGGGCGACTTGGCGATGAGGGTGTTGCGGTGGACTCCAAGAATCATGGCCGCTTTGGACTTGTTTCCGTCCACACTTTCAAGAACTTCATTGATGTATTGCTGTTCAAAGAGGCTCACCGCTTCTTTGAGAGGAAGGCCTCTTATTCTCGTCTTTTTGGTATTCAAGTAGGAAAGATCCTGATGTCGGATCATGGCATTTTTGCTGACTGTAAAGCATCTTTCCACGAGATTCTGGAGTTCCCTCACGTTTCCCGGCCAATCATATTCCTGTAGAAGCTGGAGCGCTCCTCCTGAAAAGAACTTTAGCGGTTTGCCTGTCCGCTTAGCGTTCAACGACAAAAAATGATTGACGAGCAAGGGAATATCTTTTATTCGCTCTCTCAAAGGGGGAAGGAAGATGGGGTAAACATTGAGCCTGTAATAAAGGTCTTCACGAAATTTGCCTTCTTTGATTAAACTTTTAAGGTCTTTGTTGCATGATGCGACAAAACGGACGTCGATTTTGATCACCTTGGTAGATCCTATTCTTTCGAATTCCTTTTCCTGAATGATCCTGAGGAGTTTTGCCTGCATGCTGATGTCAAGCGTATCAATGTCGTCTAAAAATACGGTTCCTTTGTCGGCCAGCTCAAGCTTCCCTGTGGTTGTGCGTGAGGCGCCTGTAAAAGCCCCTTTTTGGTGCCCGAAGAGTTCGCTTTCCATCAGGGTTTGTGGTATGGCTGCACATGGAATGACGACAAAAGGCTTATCTTGCCTGGAGCTGAGCCTGTGAATGGCTCTCGCAACCAATTCCTTGCCCGTACCGCTCTCACCCTGAATCAGCGCAGCACCTTCGCTATCGGCTATGGTAGAAATAAAATCAAAAATCTTCTTCATTTCTTCATTTTCACCGACCATTTCCTCAAAAGGCTGAAAGCGTTCCAGTTCGGTTTTCAGAAAGGTAACTTCTTTTTGGAGGCGGTGCTTTTCCAGTGCACGGTTGATGATATTGATGACATCGTCGACCAAAAAAGGCTTGATAATATACTCGTAGGCGCCGAGTTTAATAGCGTTCACTGCGGTCTTAATCTCTTTGACTGCCGTGACCATTATAATTTCAGGACCGGGGTCGATTGTTTTTAGTTTTTGCAGAAGATCAAGGCCGTATATGTCCGGGAGAAGGATGTCAAGCAGTATGAGGTCGACGGAATTTCTGGTCAGGAGGTCGACTGCGGCCGTCCCATCTTGAGCAAGAATGACGTTAAACCGATCCTTGAGAACCATTTTGAAAGACTGTCTGATTCCCGGTTCATCATCAACAACAAGAACAGTTGACGGTTTAACCATTCCTTTGCCTGGATGAGAAATTATGGATCTTTAAAACCCTATCTTTACACTTTTTTCTAATTTTACTAAAATGAAGAAGACATGTGTAGAGTGGCAAATCGTTGACGCAACGAACCCGCCCCCGCTTAACCGGTGGAAACAACCCGGGCACATATCAGCATATTCTTTTGTTTTAGTCAAGGGTTCGTTTAGCTCTTGATCATAATTATTACGGCTCAACCCTAACTCAACTTCCTACGGCGAATGGAAAAAGAAGTCAACTGTACCAACTCAAGAGCTGTTCTCGATTACCTGAAGGAACATCTGGAAGGCGGGTATTCCCGACTTTTGTCGGACCTGGACCCTGAGATTGAAGCAACCGGCGATCCGGAAGGATTTTTGAGTGATCCTAACAATTGGATCTCCTGCACGGTCGCCTCGGAACTGTACCAAAGGGCCAGTGTCGCGCTTAATGATCCGACTGTAGCTTACAAGATTGCAAAATTCGCGGTTGAGAAAAAATCCTATGGATATGCCCAAAGGATTATTGTTAAAGCGTTCGGTTCGGTCGAAAAAGCTCTCAAAAATCTACAAAAAATCAACGACAAATGGAACCGCAACAAGCGGGTCGAAGTCGTCGAAATGGGCCACAACAGAGCAATTGTTAGACTCCACTGGAATCCTAATATGGGTGTATCCAAACATCTTTGCCTTATGAATCAGGGCGCTTATACCTTTTTGCCTCTGATCTGGGGAGGGGATCCTCTTGATCTCCAGGAGGTGTGCTGTCAATTCGCCGGATCCCCCTACTGTGAATTTTTATTAACCTGGACTGGGAAGAGAAAACTTAGCACTGTTTTTCGGAGCTTTTTCTTTTCCAAATCCGTGCTCGTAGAAACGATTGAGGAGATGGAGTCGGACAAGAAGCTCATCGAGTCCAAGTACGAAGAGGTGAACTGTCTCAATCGTGAACTGGAGCGAAAGATCAAGCAACTCGAAGCCATCCAAGAGACAGGGAAAGCAATCCTCTCTGTTTTGGATTTGGACCAATTGCTCGCCGTCATCATGAATCTTCTCTCCAGTGTATGCCGAATCAGCCGGGCTATCGTGATGCTTGTCAATGAATCCACCAAGCGGCTTGAATATCTTCACGGGCTCGGTTTTGATGAGGCTGTGCACCCATTGATCAAAGATTACAGCGTCCCTCTTCATAGGGTGAGCAATCTGCTTGTAAGGGTCACAAACACGGGACTTGCCGAGTATATTCCGGAAGTGCAAACTTCACCACTCAGAAAAGGCAATATCCTTCTTACGGAAGGCAAGCCCGCATCCGTGTTCGTGGTCCCCCTGATCACAAGGTCGAGGGTTATCGGGGTCATAGCAACCGATGCTACAGATGGAAATGGAGTGCCCGAAGAAACGCGGGAAACTCTCAAAATCTTTGCTCCACAAATCGCTATTGCCATTGAGAATGCTCGTTTATACAGAAACCTGAAAGAAAAAATGGATGACCTCAAGCGTTCTCAAGCACTCCTCAGCAGGGCCGAAAAGTTTTCCTTCTTAGGAAACCTGGCGGCCAGAATCGCCCATGAGATCAAAAACCCTCTTACGGCGATCGGGACCTTTATCCAGCTATTGCCCTCCAAATATGAAGACGAAGAATTTAGAAAAGAATTCTACAACATTGCGGTGGAAGAAACCATGAGGGTGAATAACCTCATTACCGAACTCCTCGATCTTGTCAAAACCAGGGAAGCAAACTTCACCCGTGGAGAGCTTCAGGAGCTTATCAGCAAAATGGTCCTCCTTGTTTCGCCTCAGAGCAAAGCCAAGAACATCAGCGTTACGTGTGATTTTGATGAAGCGCTCGGGCCTGTCTGGATGGATTCGGAAAAGATGAAACAGATCATACTGAATCTGCTGTCGAATGCCGTCGATTTTACCCCAAGAGGGGGAAAGATCGAGGTCAAAACACGAAAAGAATCCGGCGAGCATAAACCGGATGCGTTCTGCATTGAAATCAAAGACAGCGGTATGGGCATCCCTGATTCCGCATTGGACCGAATCTTTGAACCTTATTTTACAACAAAGCACAGGAGCAGCATTCACAGCGGGACCGGTCTAGGCCTTTTCATTACCTACCAGCTTGTTCAGGATCACGGTGGAACGATCGAGGTCAAGAGTAAAATCAACGAGGGAACGATTTTTTCCCTAACCTTCCCGAATACTCCTGTACCTTCGAGTGAGTGGAAGGCATAGGGAGATTATGAAAATCGATCAAATCAGGGTTCATCTTATTCGCCTTCCTTTTTGCCTTGATTTCTCCCATTCATGCAAGAGCGAGTCTTATTCGGATAACATTGTCGTGGAGCTCATATCGGAGGGCGGAAAGGTGACGGGATTCGGCGAAGGAGCCCCGAGAACCTATGTGACGGGGGAATCTCATGAGACCGCACCGGCGAGCATCCGGCACCTGTTGAACCCGGCCTGGTTTCCATGGGACCTTGAAGATCCTGCTGAAATATGGGCGTTTGTCGATCGCCTTCCTGATGAGAAGGAACATAACACCGCACTGTGCGCTTTAGAAACGGCCATGCTCGATGCTTTGGCGAAGACCCAACACTGTTCGGCCGGGGAATACTTTTCCTCGAAGTTCAGAACGGATGAGATTTACTATGGTGCCGTACTTCCGTTAGGAGAGAAGAAAAGGATCCGAGAATTGAGCAGCATGATACGGACTCTTGGAATCCATCGGTTAAAGGTTAAGTTGGGCGGTGATCTTGGAGAAAACCGGGGAATCCTTGAAGGGGTTCGCCAAGGATTCAACGGAGCTTGCGAGCTCAAAGCGGATGTTAATGGCGCGTGGACCTTGAAGACGGCGCTTGAGCACATTTCCCTTCTGAAACAGCAAGGCGTTTCCATCATTGAGCAGCCAATGAAACCGGGAGATCCCGATCTGGCGGAATTCTCCGTTCAAGCACGGCGCTTCGGGTTGAAACTCATGGCTGATGAATCGGTCTGTTCTATGGGGGAAACATTGCAAATGCTTGTGGAGAGCTCCTACGACATCGTGAACGTGCGTCTGTCGAAATGCGGCGGTTTCCGGAGATCCCTGAAGATTGTCGAATTGTTGAGATCCCATAAGAAGGCCTTTCAAATAGCTTGTCAGCTTGGTGAGTCAGGGCTTCTTTCTGCGGCGGGCAGGATGCTCAGCCTACTCTGCAAGGATGCCCTGTACCACGACGGTTCTTATGATCAATACCTCCTGAAGGAGAACATTACGAAGGAGGATGTATCTTTTGGGTATGGAGGTAGGGCAGGGCCTCTTGGAGGCGTCGGTTTGGGGGTGACAGTGGACCCATTAAGTTTGGAGCGTCTGAAAGCTTCACCTGACGTCTTTTCAGTGTCAAGACCCTAGCACCGTGTCTCAAACGTTTTCCAGTTTTAAGAGAGACCCCCATGCTCGGGGCCGACAACGACGCACTTTAAAAAGCCGAAATGTTACTAAAACCAACTGCTTCTGAGGGCATGGGATGTCTAGAGCCTGGGCTGTTTTCATACTTGCTTCACTGACCTTTTTCCTATCACAATTCTACCGGGCTGCAAACGCGGTCATTTCACCTCAGCTTGTTGCGGATCTCTCTTTGGATACCGAAGGGTTGGGACTTCTCTCCGCTTCATTTTTTTATGCTTTTGCCGTCACACAGATTCCCATCACCCTGCTCCTTGACCGGGTGGGCGCGAGGAAAATGATGTCCGCCTTAATGCTCGTGGGGATCGCAGGAGCGATGATTTTTTCAATGGCAAAGGACCTCAATGTGGGCATTGTGGGGCGCATCCTTATGGGAGCAGGGATGGCGTGTAATCTCATGGGGACACTCAAATTGTTGACCCTTTGGTTCGGCCCGCTACGTTTTGCCACCCTCTCGGGCATTGTGTTCGCGATAGGCTCCATGGGCAACATGGCTGCCACCTCACCTTACGTCCTGGTGGTGGAGCGCATGGGTTGGCGTCTGAGTTTTAAGGCGATCGCAATCTTGAACCTGCTGATCCTGATGGTTTTCTTCCGGGTTGTGCAGGAAAAACCGGTTTCAGCGCCTCGCAAAGGGGAAGGAATCGGTTCAGATCTTCGTTTGTTGCTCAGGCGAAAGAATTTTTGGATCATCTCGGCGGCAACAATGGTAAACTATGGAGTATTTGCCGCCTTCCAAACCCTTTGGGCCGGGCCCTTTCTCATTGAAGCCATAGGATTATCGCCTCTATACGCAGGGAACCTGATTTTTCTCATCAATCTCGCCTCGATTGTCGGGAGTCCAATATGGGGCTACCTCTCGGATCGCCTTAAAACGCGGAAATGGATTATTTTCGGAGGCCAGTTGATGCTGGCTCTAGTTACCTTCATGATGGTCGGGGTGAGGCCACGAACGGGGGTCGGGGTGTTGGCGATGCTTTTCTTCGGTTTTGGCTTTTTCAGGGTGACCGGTTCTTTAATGTACGCGCAGATCAAGGAAAGTATGCCCGTTCGCATGGCGGGAACGGCTATGACGGGGATCAACTTTTTCACCATGCTGGGACCTGCGATTTTTTTGCAGGGATTAGGCACATTGATGCAGACTTATTACCCGGCTGCATCAAGGGGACAGGAAGCTTTTGCCGTCGCTTTTTTCCTATGTGCGGCTCTTATTGCAGGGATATCGATTGTGTACTTATTTACGGATGATACTATATCGGTGAAATGATTTTGCACTGGATAACGAGTAAAAGCTACCAAGATTGTCGCTTCACGCATAGGCTCATTTAAGGCGTTTATTCGCCCCCTTTGTTTTGTACTGGAGGTAGTAGACTCCGAGGAGAAGGATAAGTCCGATGCCGTTGGCTGCGGCGTAGGGAAGGAAAAGCCCCAGCGACGCCAGCACTAGAAGGATTCCCTCGACGAGACTATTGCGCTTGACCAAGTAGCCGACCACCACGGCGGAAAGCGCAAGAAGCCCCAAAGTCGTACTCAGCATCGCCAAGATAATATCCGGCAATGGTCCGTTCAGGAGAAGGGGCCGGTAGGCCATGACGATGGGAATGATGTAGATCCCTAGCGCGGCTTTGCAACTGGAAAACCCGGTTTTCATGGGTGTTGCTCCGGCCACCCCGGCGGCTGCAAAAGCGGCAAGGGCAACCGGAGGGGTTACATTCGAGGTCTGGCTGTACCAAAACACGATCATGTGGGCTGTAATGAGCCAGACTCCCAGTTCCATTAGAGCCGGACCTGCAAGAATTACCAGCACGATGTAGGAAGCCGTGACGGGAAGCCCCATGCCCAAAAACAATGAAGCAATGCCCACCATGAGGATGGCAACGAGCTTCACCCCGCCTGCAACGGCAACCACCATGCTCGAGAATTTCAGGCCAAGGCCTGTCAGCGTCACCATGCCGACAATGATTCCTGCCGCTGCGCAAGCGGTAGAGACCATAACTGCATTCTCCGCCCCCTTCTCCAGCAGCTTGATCATCTGTCTTAAACCTATTCTGGTTGCTTTCCGTATAAGGGAAACCGCTACTACTGACAGAACGCCTGCAAAACCAACCATCATGGGACTGAAATTTTCAAGGAGGAAGTAAACGAGAACGGCGATGGGAAGGAGAAACTGATACCCCTCTTTGATCACTGTGATGAGTTTGGGGATCTGAGCGGCCTCAAGAGGCACCATCCCTGCTTTTTTTGCTGTAAAGTGTACGAAACAATAGGTGGCGAAGTAGTACATGATCGCGGGGAGAGCGGCGATTCTAATGATCTCCAGGTACGATGTGTTGGTAAACTCCGCCATCAAAAAAGCTCCCGCACCCATAATGGGCGGCATGAGCTGTCCCCCGGTAGAGGCAGCCGCCTCTATACCACCGGCTTCATGAGGCCGGTAGCCTGTTTTTTTCATCATGGGAATGGTAAAAGAACCTGTTGTGACCACGTTGGCGATGGCGCTTCCGGAGACGGAACCCATAAACCCGCTGGCGATAACGGCTGTTTTCGCAGGCCCACCGACCATACGGCCCGTGCATGCGAAGGCCAGTCGAGTGAAGAAGTTTCCTCCTCCTGTGCCCTCCAGGAGGGATCCAAAAAGGACAAAGACAAACACGAAGGTAGCGGCAACGCCGAGGGGAAGTCCGAAAATTCCCTCCGTGGTCAAATACAATTGTCCGACAATGCGGTGCACATTGTACCCCTTGTGCCCCAGAATGCCCGGCAGGTAAGGCCCTGTCAAAGCATAAAGGACAAACACCACACAGATGGACGCCATAAACCCGCCGATGACCCTGCGGGCTGCCTCGATGACTAGAAGGATGGCTGCAATTCCAAGAACGACATCGGTGTAGGTCCACTCTCCCTGTCGCCAAATGATGTCATCAAAAAACACCAGAATGTAAAGAATGACGACAAAGCTGAGAGCGGCGAGACAGAAATCGAGTGTCAGATATTTGTCCCAACTATCCTTGGAAGCCTTCTTTGAGAAAGGGTAGTAGAGAAAGACCATGGCCAGTATCAGCATGATATGAATGCCTCGCTGGAACATGGCTGTCAGCGCCCCGATCCCCGCGGTGTAAAGTTGGAAAAGGGAGAGCCCGACCGCTATGACAAGTGCGACGTAAGAAAGGGTTCCTCTCAGTTTTCTTGTTTTTCCTCCCTCAGCCATGATGATCTCCACCTCCCCTTCTCATGATTTGCCGGATCAGGGCGTCCATTTCCCTCTTCACTACCACGAGCCTGCCTGCAAGCGTCTTGGACAGATTGAGCGTCGTATTTCCGATACGCAAGGTGTGATCGACTCCTTGGGTTCCGACACGAAGAAGAAAGCGCCCCAGGGGTTTTTCTATATCCTTGATTTTGATCCACTCGCCTTCATCTACGACCCGCCCGTGACCCTCCCAGTGCCCCATTCCTGCACCGAATTTCCGGAAATAGGTTTCATGCAGGACGATTCCATGTCTCCAGTGGAGGCTGAAGATCTCGCACACCGGGGTGAGGTCCACTGAGTGAATGTAGCAGATCTCAAACTGTTCGCCCCAGTTTAGAGGAAAAGCAGCGATTTTCTTCCCCCCCTTGGCGTCCTCTATCACAAGCTGAGGCTTAGGGAACATGAGGAGGGCGATCAACCCTAATCCCAAAGCGACAAGAATTGCCCTCCTCATAAAGCCTTCAATTCTACTTTTTCGGTATCAGACGATCAGGTACGGTGAGCCCCAGCTCACGGTAGTACTTTATGGCTCCCGGATGAAGAGGGATCGGTGACGCCACCAGCGCATTCTCCGGAGTGGTATACTTGGCAAAGGGGTGAATCATCTGGAGATAATCCTGATGGTCAAAGACCGCCTTCACAAGCTTGTAGACCAAATCCTCGGGCACACTGGCATTGCACAGAACGGTGTTCCACACCGAAGGGTTATGGACCGCATAATCCACTCCCTTATATGTATTGGGCGGCAAGACAAAGGGAGAATAAAAGGGATAGGTGTCGCATATCTTCTTGATATCAGCTTCGCTGAAAGAGATGAGGGCAATTTCCCTGGTAGTGGCAAGATCCATAATGGATGACGTGGGGGCTGCCACATCCCATATTCCCACATCAATGGTCTTGTCTTTGAGGGCATTGGCGTTTTCAGTAAAGGAGAGCCGGTGGACCTTGAAGTCGTCATAAGATATCCCGAGTGCCTTGAAGACCAAGTTTGTCTTGAACTCGGTCCCGCTGGCCGGAGCGCCTACGGAGACGTGCTTGCCTTTGATATCATAGATCGTTTTGATTCCCGATCCCTTCAAGGCCACCACATGGTAGTGGTGGGGATACATCTGAAACATACCCAAAACCTTTTGGGGCTTCCCCTCAAATCGTCCCTCGGCAAAATAGGCCT
Source organism: Deltaproteobacteria bacterium (assembly GCA_016932115.1). Taxonomy (GTDB): domain Bacteria; phylum Desulfobacterota; class DSM-4660; order Desulfatiglandales; family HGW-15; genus JAFGDM01. The sequence goes on from JAFGDM010000200.1 coordinate 29,589, forward strand.
GGTAAGCAGCGTCGTTCATGACTTCACCCGTAAGGCTTTCACCCCTATTGACGAGGCGGATGTTTTCAACCGACGCTCCTGTGACCTCCGCCACGGCCTGTACGCCGGGAACGTGCCTGCTCCAAATCTCAGCGAGGCCGCCGCCATAGGGATAATAAACCCCGCCCGTCCCTCCGGCCGCGATGGATATATAGGTCGTTTTGGCTGCTGAAGGGGCAACTAGAAACATCAGCCCAAGCAGAGTAACGGAAACGGTCACAAAGAAACCCTCGATTAATTTGCCTTTCATAATCCTTGTGCCTCCTTTTCTTATTTGTTTAGGGTCTATGGAAGAAATCTACTCAAAACTCACCGTCTCTACCACGACGAGGACGTTGGTCAAGGGTTTGTCATAATTAACAGGGTAGGTGGCTTTAACTTCCTTGCCCGGTGCCAGTGCCGGAGGAGTGCCCTTCAATGGAAGTAAGCCTCCTCCCGAGACTCCCTGGTCGGGCAGTAGCACCCGCACCCTGTAGCGCTGTGGTTTGTCCGTCGGGTTTTTCAAGGCAATATCAAAATGCCAGACCTCCCGATTTTGCCATCCCGCGTATTTGGCGAGGCGCGCCGTAAGGGATTCGATATCCGCTTCTTTAACTACCTCATAGATGATTTTGCCGGAAGGGACATTGACCGGGCCTGACGGCTTGTACGTGGCACAGCCAACAAACAGACCCAATGAAATGATCCCCACCAGTCCGCAGAATGCCGTTGATTTTACAATGGCTCTCCTCATAACGCTTCCTCCTTTGTCGTGAATGAGTGTGGTGTTGTCTGTACCGCGCACGCTCTAAGAAAAATCATCTGCGCTTCACCTCTTTTCTTTACATAAGTCGGAGGATCTCTTGTTCTTAAGCGGAGAATGAGATGCTGGTGATCGCATCGTTCACAGAGGATGCTAAACTTTCGGCAGCCCCGTTTTTCCACGACCATTAGCACCCTCCATCAAGGACTTTTGAAACAATCAGGTTTTTTGACGAAATTTCCCAGAGGCTTCCATGAAAAGATTTTTGGCTTCCTCATCGGTATGGATTCCTTGTGCGGCTCACTAGTAGTTCGCCTCCGCGGATTCCTCCCTCCAGCATTTTCAGAATCATTTTCAGAAAGTCTATATAAATGATTTTTTCAATCATTTTCACTGTCCAGAGGGTGAACTTGAATTGCAGGGGGGGCATGGTGACGGTTTTCTAAATCCATGGAATCGCTTTCGCATCAAGCTCAGGCTTACGCTGAACGTTTCAGGGGTACCGCCACGATAACGGACCGGCCATCTCTATATGGTCGCTCTGTTGATTCCCAATGCCTGTCTGACCTCGTTAGGGCTTTGGCCGTCTTGAACACCGGAGACCCCACTTTATTGCAGTTCGGCCAGCGTGGGATGAATTAATGTTCTTTCAACCGTCGTTTTTTAAAGAACGCTAATATAGTCTCCCACTTCCGATTATGTCAAGGCAATTATAAGATTGCCCGCAAGAGCTTCCTTGACATGCAAAGCAGAGTCTTTTAAACTCCTTTTTTAAAAAATGGTGAAAGGAGGGATTCAAAATGAAGAAAATACCGTGTTTTTTCATAGGTGCCGGGCTGCTCTTAGGCATTGCCGCCCACGGGGAGTGTCAAGTGCGGGATATTGCCTGGGGAACGTCTGCGGTTGGCTCTTCGGGTCATAGGGCGCTCGTGAATTTGGCCGCCCTGCTCAACAGGGAAGTCCCGGAATACAGAATCATGGTTCTGCCTACTCCGGGGGCCATTGTGACCGTGAAGGGGTATGCCACCGGAGAATTCGACGGCTATTACGGGGCCGACATCGCTTTCTATGAGTTGGCCAACGACAGCCATCGCTTCAAAGGGTTCAAGTCCAAAATCAAAAGACAACCGTTACAATCTTTTTGGGCTTACACGATGGAAGTCGGGGTCGGGATTAATTCCAAGGACAAGGGTAATTTCAAGCAGTGGCGGGACATGTCCGGGCAGCGCATGTTTACCGGGCCTCTTCCCTGGGATGTGCGCGCCCAGCTTGAGAGGGGATTGCAGGCGCTCGGCGTGAAACATCAGTATGTGGAGGTGGACCTTGCCACGGTAGGGTCGTTGGTTGAAGCAGGCAGCCTTAAGGGATTTATCGCTTATACAAGCGCGGAAGCAACACCGGCACCATGGATTACTGAGCTTTCCCTTTCCACTGATTGGGCGATTCTTAATCCAAGTGCGGAAGAAATCGAGCTCTTGCGCAAAGAAGGGATTGTGCCCGTTGAGGTCGATTCGGGAGTCTTCAAGAGGGATGTGAAGGTGGACAAGATTTTCCTCCTGCCTTTCTTCTACGGGTTCCACGTCGGATTAGAGGTGCCCGAAGTAGATCTCTACAGGATGTTGATCGCCATAGAGAAAAACGCTGCCGACCTTGTCAAGTCGGATGCCGGTTTCGAACAGATCAAGAAGGATATGCCCGGGCTTCAGCGCCGGGGGATCGAATCGTCGGCTAAATTCGTTCCAATCCATCCGGGACTTGCGAAATATATGCGGGAGCGTGGGGTCTGGGATCAAGCGTGGGACGACCGCGTAGCCAAGAGTCAATGAAATAGGCTCTCTATCAAATCTCCTGATATAGCCGAGACCCACACACGGCTCGGGAAGGGAGTTCCATGGCCGGGAACCGATCATCCTGAAGGAAGGAAATTTTCAGGCCCATGAATACCCAGAGTTTGAATTCCGGTCCGCGAGCGGAAAAATTTGGGTCGGCTCTCTTTGTTATTGTCGCCGGCGCGTTTTTTGTTTATCTATTCCGATACTACATGACCGGAATCGGAGGGCCCACCCTGATTGCGGTCACGCTGGTTCCAGTGACCTTCATTCTTTTCTCCCTTGAGGAACTGCGCACCAAAAACCTCTATCCGAGGCTGGGTCTTACGGCCAACTACATCATCACGGGTGTCTATATCAGCATATGCATTACAATCACCCTATACTTGAACCGGGAGTTCATGGAGATCCGGACAGTCCGGGCCGGCATGTGGAATAAGTCCGATTTGCTCATCGGCGGCCTCATGTTCGTTTTGGTGTTGGAATATGCCAGGAAGCAACATTTTCCCCTTTTCGTGATCAACCTGCTCCTGATCGCTTACACGGTTTACGGATCAATCGTCCCCGGATTGTTCTGGCATCCGGGTCTGAGTTGGACAAGAGTCGTCAGTGCCATGAGCGTGGAGATGACGACGGGAGTGTTCTCGCACCTTCCTCAGCTTGCCCTCACCCTTATCGGATCCTTCATCCTGCTGCTGAGTGTTTTGCGGGCCTTCGGTTGTGTCGAATCGATTATCAACGCCGCCTCGCAGCTTGCGGCGAAATCGAGCCGGGCGCTTCCGCAGGCCGCTGTGCTGGGCTCCCTTGGGGTGGCGGCCATAAGCGGCAGTGGTGCGGCAAATGCCGCAACCACAGGGTCTGCAACCATCCCCTCCATGATAGGAAGCGGTCTGCCGAGGGAGAAGGCTGCCGCCATTGAGACCGCCGCCTCTTTGGGGGGGCAGCTCATGCCGCCTATCATGGGGATTACCGCATTCATCATGGCCGAGTTTCTGGGCAGGAGTTACTGGGATGTGGTCGCTCGAGGCTACGCTCCTGCCTTGATCTATTTCGCCGGGGTGAGCGTGGGCGTTTATTTGGTTTCCGTTCGGTACCAGACGAGCAGTGGATCAATATCGGTCTTGCGGCCTACCGTGTTCGACAGGATCAACCTTGTCGTTTACGGAGCGGTTATTCTCGGCCTGGTGGTGCTCATGGGCGTCATGAGGCTGCCCGCGATGATCGCCGCCTTGAGGGTTTTTATCGTGGCCGGTCTTGCGGTCTCGGTGATCTTCTTTGTAGTGACCTACAGGACCCAAAGCTCACACGATTTTCGCGAGCTTGCGGCACCCTTCAGACGGTTCGTCGAACAATTTGCGCTTGTGACCGCCGACCTCACCCTATTGCTTGCAACCCTGTCCATTATGACAGGAGTGTTCGTGATAACAGGGATCCCCACGAAAGTCGGGTTTCTGCTTATGGAGGCAGCCGGTTTGCATCTGGCGGTCATGGCCCTGGTTGCCTTTTTATTTGCAGCCCTTGTGGGTACCGGATTGCCTCCTGCGCCAACCTACATCCTGACGGCCCTCGTGATAGCCCCCCCAATGATCAAGGTCGGGGTGGACCCATGGGTCGTCCACTTCTACGCTTTTTTCCTGGCCGTCTGGGGTGAACTCACGCCCCCTACGTCCGTGGTTGCTGCGATAACGGCCAAAATCGCCGATGCGTCCTTTATGGGTACGTTGTTCAGCGGGCTTCAGCTGTGTGCCGTGCTTTTCGTACTAATGGGCGGAGTTTTTGCCCGGCCGGAGCTGGTGTTGGAGCCCGGACTTGCCCAATTGGGGGCGGTCGGCTTGCTCTTTGCAGCGACGGTCGGTATCTCTTTCGGCATCCATGTCAAATTCAGCCGGAAAAAAATACCGGATGGTTTCATCCGGATCGGGCTTGTATGTCTGTCTATCCTGGTCATTTTTCACCCGAGCACAATTCTGGCTTCAAGCGCCATCATACCGATAGGGATCGTTGTTGCCTTTTGGATCATGCAGCAGAAGAAAAAGGCAGTCGGCTGATCGGACGTCAACTTGTGATATTTTAGTGCACCAACTGCTCATTGGGCAGGCCGCAATAAAATATGGGAGGTGAAGAGATATGCCCTTGGACGAACTTCTTCCAAAAGCTCTCAAACTCTATCCAAAACGAGAGGCTGTGGTGTGCGGAAATACGAGAATGACCTATCAGGAATTCGCCGGCCGGGTTTGGAGGCTCGCAAACGGTCTTGAGGCTCTTGGTCTCCGGCGGAATGAGCGCATAGCAATTCTGCATGAGAACTGCCACGCGTTTTTAGAAGCTTATTTTGCAGCCGCCCATCTGGGTTTGATCCTTGTGCCTTTGAATTACAGGCTTGCTCCAAGAGAGCTGGCCATGATCCTTATTGACAGCGGATCTCGCGTTCTCATTGCCCAAAACAAATTCCGGGACAAGGTGGATGATCTGCCCAAGTTTTCTTGCAATATGGATCGGATCATTTGGACCCAAAAAATGTCGGGTTTGGAAGGAATCGAATATGAGGACCTGTTGAGCGGACAATCGGCCGATTGTCCTGAAAATCGTGGTCTCCGGGACGATGATGTGGCCCAGCTCTATTATACGAGTGGGACTACAGGCAGACCAAAAGGCGTTATGCTCACACACAAAAATGTAAAGAGCCACGCCCTGGGAACCATTGCGGAACTGAACCTAAACGACAGAGATCACTGGTTCCACGTGGCCCCCCTTTTTCACCTGGCCGACGCTTGGGCGACCTTTGCCGTCACATGGGCGGGAGGAAAACATGTGCTCCTGCCTGTCTTCGACCCTCTTCAGGTTCTCACCCTCATCCAGGAGGAACGTATCACCCTCAGCAACCTGATCCCCACCATGCTGAACATGATGGTCAACCACCCGGAGGCAGGAAGCTTTGATTTCTCAAGCCTGAGGGTTATTTTGAGCGGGGGCGCGCCGATCGCGCCGGAGGTCGTGCGGAAAATCATCGAAACCTTCAAGTGCGATTATATCCAGACCTACGGTATGACCGAAACAAGCCCCTACCTTACGCTTTCCATTTTAAAAGATCATCTCAAAGGGCATACCTGGGAAAAGCAATTGGAGTACAAGGCGAGCACGGGAAGGGAATTCATCAACGTGAGTCTCAAGGTTTTGGATCTTGAGGGAAGAGAGGTAGCCCGGGACAACAAGCAGGTCGGGGAAATCGTTGTCAAGGGGGACACGGTGACGCCCGGTTATTGGAACCTGCCGGAGGAAACCGAAAAAGCGTTTAAGGATGGGTGGCTTTATACAGGCGACCTCGCCGTGGTCAATGAAGAAGAGTATGTTACCATCGTGGATCGCAAAAAAGACATGATCCTTACAGGCGGGGAGAATGTGTATTCCACGGAGGTGGAGAACGTGCTCTACGCTCACGATGCAATCCTGGAAGCGGCCGTCATAGGTGTGCCTGACCCGAAATGGGGAGAGGCGGTGAAGGCCTGTGTTGTTTTGAAGCCCGGGAAAAAAGCTACACAGGAAGAGATTATTGCTTTTTGCAAGGCCGGTTTGGCAGGTTACAAGGCGCCCAAGAGCGTTGATTTCCTCGATGTTCTTCCTCGAACAGGTTCCGGCAAGATCTACAAGAAGGGCTTGAAAGAGGACGCCGCCCGGGGCGGCAATGTCAAATAAGAAAATCCGTAACAATTTAGCTGTTTGAAATGCTGAAGCCGGCGGTCCCGAGCATGGGGGTCTCTCTTAAAACTCAAAAACGAAGAAGCCACATCGCCATGTTATGCTTTGGGCAACGGGCGAGGCGGGCGGAGGTCTTCCGGGGTATCGCCGAAAGAGGTCGATCCTCGAAGTTACCGTGAAGCCTCGCCGCCCGCCTTTGCTACCC
>JAFGDM010000201.1 GCA_016932115.1 Deltaproteobacteria bacterium
CGAGTGCAGATTGCGTCGAACTGACCTCCGGTCCTTGAGGCCGGCATGATCTGAGCGCCAAGTTCCGTGACTTTTTCCCGGTTTTTGGGAAATTCTCCCGGGAAAATGAGCGATCTCCCTATGGACAGACGGCTCCAAGGAAAGAACAATATCGAGAAGTGAGTTTTAAAGCCAGGAGGTGACTCATGAATCGCATAGGCAAACCTCTACAAAGAAGGGGAGAGAGGAATGTGTTTTGCCCTCACTACAAGAATTGTCTGGATCATGCGGTCAGGGAGGCTTGGTCCTATTGGACTTGCGGTGATTGCCGTCATAGGCTCGATCAGGGGGCCAGGCCGGAAATGCGCATGATAAGCGCGGATTCGATTGAACATTATGATTTAAGATTGAGGCTCTGATCAGCCCGATAAGAGAAAAGAAAGGAGGGTTCACCATGACATTTTTGAATTTTATCATTGCCATTGTGGCTTTGATCATTGCAGTCTTGGCCTTTCAAAGAACCGGGGGGGCTAAAGATTTTAGAAAGAGCACAGCCGAGCTTCTGGCGAAAATGGAAAAAAAGATGCGAGAAGAAGAAGCGGCTAAAGAGGAGAAGGAAAGAATACAGTCGTGAGCAAAGCCCTATGCTCATGATCGAATCATCAGAGGATAAGACCAGCCGCAACCCTCAACCGTTCCATGCGCTCTGCGGAGGCAGCCTCTCGGAGAGCCTTCCACTGGTTGCGGTTAGGGCTTAAAGGAGGCATATAATGTATTTTTCGTTAAGTGTGGTTATTTTGCTGCTCCTGGCACTTGTCATCACCAGTTTACAGAACAGCATGCCTTTGGAGTTGAAATTCATCACTTGGAATCTTGAGATGTCTCTCACGGCCTTGATTTTTTATGCTTCTCTGATCGGCGGGGCTATCGTGGCGATTCTGGCCGTACCTAAGCTGGTGAGGAAATCGCTCGATGCAAGAAGCTTGAACAGGGAGATCTCCAATTTCAAGGGAAACGTCGCGGAATTGGAAAAGGGACATACCAGCGGATCTTAGATGGAGAACGAGTGGAGTGTCTCAACTATCACTTGTCACCCCGGCCCTTCGACTGCGCTCAGGATAAATTCAGACCGGGGTGCGGAACTGCTTGGTTTTCCGGGATTCCGGCCTGCGCCGGAATGACGAAAAATCCCGCCGCCTTGATGCGCAGGTCTCCGGTTTCATTCAGCACGAGGAGGTGAGATATGCCGCCCGATGGGGGAAAAGAACCGCTGGAAAATTTAAAAGATAAGCTTCGTTCCCTCTTCGGCAACAAGGAGCCCCGGAAGAATAAGGACGGCTTGCCTCCTAAGGCTCGCTTCAGCATCTGGTATTTCCTGGTGGCCTTCCTTTTGTTTTCCTACCTTCAACAATCCTTATTTTCTGCAAAAGTGGAGACTATACCTTACGGCCAATTCAAACAATACGTAGCCGAGGGTTCCGCGGGTGATTTGACCATCGGTCCGGAGAACATCACCGGCACGCTGAAATTTGGAGAAAGAGAGCCGGACCAGCGGTTCACCACGATTCGGGTGAATGATCCCGACTTGGTAAAGGATCTGGATGAACGTAGGATCAGTTACACCGGGCACTATGAGAGTAAATTCCTGAGGAGCATTCTATCCTGGGTCATCCCTATCGGCATTTTTTTCCTGATCTGGCGATACGCCATAAAAAAGATGGGGCCCGGGATGGGGGTCATGTCTTTTGCCAAGAGCAAAGCCAAGATATTTGCCGAGAGTGAGACCAAGGTCACTTTTGCCGATGTGGCCGGTATCGATGAGGCCAAAGAAGAGCTTGAGGAAGTCGTCGGCTTTTTGAGCAATCCGGGAAAATTTCAAAAACTGGGCGGGAGGATTCCCAAAGGGGTGCTTCTGGTCGGCCCGCCTGGGACCGGTAAAACCCTTCTGGCCAAGGCTGTGGCCGGGGAGGCAAGAGTCCCTTTCTTCAGCATCAGCGGGTCCGAGTTTGTGGAGATGTTCGTCGGTGTGGGAGCGGCGCGCGTTCGCGATCTTTTTGCCCAGGCTGCCGGCCAGGCGCCCTGCATCATTTTCATCGATGAGCTCGACGCTCTGGGGAAAGCCCGGGGAATGAATATTATGGGCGGTCATGACGAGCGGGAGCAAACTCTCAACCAGCTCCTGGTGGAGATGGATGGATTTGAAACGAACAAAGGGGTCATCATCATGGCTGCCACCAACCGACCCGAAATCCTGGATCCCGCCTTGCTGCGCCCTGGGCGGTTTGATCGGCAGGTGTTGGTGGACCGCCCGGATATCAACGGGCGGGAAGCCATCCTCAAAATCCATTCCAAGGATGTTCTGCTGGCTCCTGATGTGGATCTCCGAAAGCTCGCCGGCCGCACCCCGGGCTTTGTGGGCGCCGACCTGGCCAACCTCATCAATGAGGCCGCACTGCTGGCTGCCCGGAAAAACAAAGAAACCGTAGAGCCGGCGGATTTTGACGAGGCCATCGACCGGGTGGTTGCGGGTCTGGCGAAAAAGAACCGGGTCATGAATCCGCAGGAAAAAGAGATTGTCGCCTTTCACGAGTCAGGGCATGCGATTGTGGCCGAGTCTGTTGAACATGCCGACCCGGTGCACAAAATTTCCATTATCCCCAGGGGGATTGCCGCTCTCGGCTATACCCAGCAGCAACCCACCGAGGACCGCTATTTGATGACTCGTTCCGAGCTCCTGGACCGGCTGGCCGTACTCCTGGGAGGCAGGGTGGCGGAGGAGTTGGCTTTCGAGGAAATCTCCACGGGGGCCCAAAACGACCTGCAGCGGGCCACGGACATTGCCCGGTCCATGGTCACGGAATACGGTATGAGCGATCGCCTGGGGCTGGTGACCTATGAACGCCCGCGTCAGGCCATGTTCCTGCCGGAAAGTTTTTCGCCCAACAAAACCTACAGTGAAGAAAAAGCCGGCCAGATTGATGAAGAAATCTTTCGGGTCGTCGAAGAAGCGCATCAAAGGGTGCGAGGAATCCTGTCCGCTCATCGGGATGTTTTGAATGATTTGGCCCACCTCGTCTCGCAGAATGAAGTTGTCCGGGGGGAGGAGCTCAGAAAGATGCTGGGTAAAACCTCAGCAGGCTAAGAGAGAGAAAAAGCTTTCCAAGAAATGAATCCTATGGCAATTTAGAAAGACAAAAAAAGGTGCTCACCGTGGCTGAGAAGAAAGAGAAGCCCAAAGCGGCGGCAAAGAGAGAAACCACAAAAAAAAAGGTTTTTCCAAAACCCGGAGTAGGCAAGACACCTATCCCTCTTCCCACATCGCAAGCCTTTTACATCGTCGGCATAGGGGCTTCGGCAGGGGGGCTGGAGGCCTTTGATGCGTTTTTCCGCAACATGCCGGAGAATCCCGGCATGCCTTTTGTCCTGGTTCCCCATCTCGACCCAACCCATGCCAGCATTCTGCCTCAGCTTGTGCAGAAGTGCACCCATATGAAGGTCCTGCAGGTAGAGGACGGGTTCAAGGTCCTACCCAACACCGTCTACATCGTTCCACCCAACAAAGATCTGGCCATGCTTCATGGAACCCTCCAACTCATCGAACCGACCGGGCGCCGGGCCGTGCGGCTGCCCATCAACTATTTTTTCCGGTCTTTAGCGCAAGACCAAAGAGAAAAAGCGATTTGTATTGTTCTCTCCGGTATGGGGAGGGACGGCGCTCTCGGCCTGCGCGCGATCAAGGAAGAACTCGGGATGGCCATGGTCCAGACCCCGAAAAGCGCCAAGTATGACAGCATGCCGAGGAGTGCCATAGAGACCGGACTTGTGGACTATGTTTTGCCTCCGGAAAAGATGGGGAAGCATCTGATCGAGTATGCAAGGCGCACAACGTATAGAGCGGCCCCCCACGCGAGTGATTTTTCCGAAGCCGGTGAAGTTTCTGATGGGCTGCAAAAAATCTACATCCTTCTCAGGGCCCAAACAGGCCATGACTTTTCCCTTTATAAACCCAATACGGTCTGGAGGCGCGTTGAGAGGAGGATGGATGTCCATCGGTTCGATCACATCTCCAAGTACGTCCGTTACCTTCAGGGGAACCCCCGAGAGGTTGAAAACCTGTTCAAGGAACTCCTGATCGGAGTGACCCGGTTCTTTAGGGATCCTGAAGCCTTCGACATCCTGAAAGAAAAGATTTTGCCGCCGTACCTCGCTGAAAAGCCGGAAAACGACGCCCTTCGGGTCTGGGTGCCCGGGTGTTCGAGCGGTGAAGAGGCTTATTCCGTGGCCATGATCATGAGTGAGTGCGCGGAGGCGCTGGATCGACGTTTCGACATGCAGATTTTTGCCACGGATATCGATGCGGATGCCATTGCCGTGGCCCGAGCCGGGATCTACCCGGAAAGCATCGCGGCTGATGTGAACCCCGATCGCCTGGGGCGTTTCTTTTCAAAGGAGGATAACACCTACCGGGTCAAAAAGAGCGTCCGGGAAATGCTGGTTTTTGCACCCCACAACATTATCAAGGACCCCCCATTCACAAAGCTGGACCTGGTCTGCTGCAGGAATCTCCTCATTTACCTTGACTCGGTATTGCAGAAAAAGCTCCTGCCCCTTTTTCACTACAGCCTGAAACCGAAGGGCATTCTTTTTCTGGGCTCTTCCGAAACGATCGGGGCATCCGTGAATCTCTTCTCTGTGTCGGACAGGAAGTGGAAGATCTTCACCCGGAAAAATCGCGCATCCGCCGGCCGCAACATCTTGATATTTCCACCCATGCCGCCGGCAGAGAAGTTCACTGAGATGCATCGCCGGAGAGGCGGTGAAGTCGGCATTCGCGAGCTGGCTGAGGGCTTCTTGATAAAAAGTTATGCGCCTCCGAGCGTACTCGTCAACGAGGACGGCGATATCCAATACATTCATGGAAAAACCGGCAAATACCTGGAGCCCGCGCAAGGCGAAGCCGGGTTCAATATCCTCGACATGGCGCGAGAGGGGTTGCGAGTTGAACTCTCCCGAGCCCTTCGCAAAGCGATCGCGGAGAAACAGGAGGTTGTATGTAGGGGTCTGCGGGTTCGGATCAACGGAGACGTGCAATCCGTTGATTTGTTCGTGAAGCCGGTGAGGGAGCGAGGGGTCTCGAGCGGGTTGCTTATGGTCATGCTTCAAGATGTAGAATCGGATGGAAAGGCCATGGAGGCTGGAACCAAAAGTCAATCAAAGAAGAAGTCCCCCAAGCGGCTTGAAGTGGTCGAGCAAGAGTTGCAGTGGACAAAGGAAAGTCTCCAGAGCACCATTGAAGAGCTGGAGACCATCAACGAAGCGCTCAGCGCAACCAATGAAGAACTCCAGTCGACCAACGAGGAACTGCAAAGCGCCAACGAGGAACTGGAGACCTCCAAAGAGGAGCAGCAATCGCTAAACGAGGAACTTCTGACGGTGAATACGGAGCTCCAGACCAAGGTGGACGAGCTTTCAAGGGTCAATGACGACATGCGGAACCTGCTGGACAGCACCGAGATCCCGACCATTTTTCTGGACAATGATCTGAAGATCACGCGCTTCACTTCTCATGCCGTAAAATTGGTTCATTTGATTCCGTCGGATGTGGGACGCCCCATCCGCCATGTGGTCTCCAACCTGAAATACGGCAACCTGGTCGAGGATGCGGAAGAGGTGCTTAGAAAACCGGGGCTCAAAGAAGTGGAAGTGGAGGGAAAAGACGGGCACTGGTATTTGATGAGAATATTGCCCTATCGAACCGTAGAAAACGCCATCAGCGGTGTGGTCGTCAGTTTCCTTGACATTTATGACAGGAAAAGGGCTACCGAAGAAATCGAAGCCCTGAACCAATCTCTTCAGGAAGCTCGTGATTATGCAGAAGCTATCATTGCCACCCTGCGTGAACCCCTCCTTGTGTTGAACGAGGACTTAAGAGTGATTTCGGCAAACCGCAGTTTTTACAGAACCTTTCGAGTAGATCCTGAGAACACCGAAGGCGGGTTCATCTGCGATCTTGGAAATCGGCAGTGGGACATCCCCGGGTTGCGTGAGCTTCTTGAAAAAATCATTCCGGAAAACAATGTTTTTGAAGACTATGAAGTGGAGCACCAATTCCCGGATATCGGTTTCAGGAAAATGCGTCTTAATGCGCGGAAAATCGCTGCGGAAAACAGCAACAAGGCACTGATCCTGCTTGCCATTGAAGATGTGACCGCGCAGAGAAGTTAGGCAAGGGCATGATGGCGTGAAGAAAAGCAGCCCAAAGAACAAGCAGGTGTTCAAGGAACTCCGAAGCCGCGCTGAGAAATCTCTTCTCAGGAGATCTGTGGATTCCGGGGCCTTTCCCGATAAGGACATTGAAAAGCTGATCCAGGAACTGCGTGTTCACCAGATTGAACTGGAAATGCAGAACGAGGAGCTTCGCATTGCCCAGGCGGAACTCGCGGAGTCAAGGGATAGGTACTTTGATCTGTATGACCTTGCCCCTGTCGGGTATTTCACCTTAGATGAAAAAGGCCTGATCCTGGAGGTGAATCTTGCCTGCGCCGATTTGCTCGGTTCGGATCGAGCAGCCCTGATCCGGCAAAGATTTTCCCGGTTTGTTTCCCCGAGGTCTCAGGACACGTTTTACTCCCACTGGAAACAGTCGCTCAGGACCGATAGCAAACAGGTTTGCGAACTCGAGCTTAAAAGAAAAGGCGGCCAGGCATTCTATGCTCAGCTTCAAAGCGTCGCTGTGCAGGAAAATGAGGGCAAGGCCGGCCGGCTTCGAATGGCCGTTGTGGATATCACTGTGCAAAAAGCGGCGGAAATGGCGCTTCTCGATTCCCATGACCATCTGGAAAGCAAGGTCGAGGAACGAACCGCTGATCTATTGGTGGCCAATGCTCAACTGGAAGAACAGATAGAGGAACGGGTGCGGATGGAGAAAGCGTTGCTGCAATCGGAAAATGAATTGCATTTGCTTACCTCACGATTGTTGACGATTCAAGAGGATGAAAGGAAATCAATCGCCCTGGATCTGCATGATACCATCGCCCAAAATCTCGTTGCTATTAGAATCTTTATGGAAACGAAACTCAAGACAATGGCAGACAGTCCTCCGCCCGGAGTCTCCCTTGAGAGGATCCACTCCATGGTTGGGGAATGCCTCGCTGATTTGCGAAGAATTCTCGACCATCTCCGGCCCTCAATCCTGGATGATTTAGGGCTTCTCATTGCTATCCACCGCTTTTGCGAAGAATTCCAGGAGATGAATCATGAGCTTCGTTTGGAACGAGAAATCACCCTAAAGGAAAAGGACATACCCGAAAAATATAAGATCGTCGTTTATAGAATTTTGCAGGAAGCGCTCAACAATGTTTCCAAGCACAGCCAGGCACGAAGCGTAAGGGTCTCTCTGAGGACCAAAGAGGGCGGAGTTGAACTCCGCATCGAGGATGACGGGGTCGGCTTCGATGTAGATGAGATACATTCAAATAGGCTGGGGGGAGGGATAGGACTGAGCAGCTTGCAAGAGCGAGCGTACCTTTCAGGAGGATCTATCTCAATACTATCCCGGAAGGGTGGAGGAACGGCTGTCGTCGTATCGTGGAATTGCTAAACCGCCTGCAGTGGGAGGATTCGGTGAAGAAGAAAAGCGTATTGGTTGTCGATGACCACCCTCTGGTCCGGGAGGGTCTCAAGGTCATCCTGGGACGGAGCACCAAGTTCGAAGTGACAGGCGAAGCAGGGGCGGCGGCTGAAGGGTTCCGTATGGCCGGGGAGCTCAAACCTGATCTCGTAATCGTGGACATATCGTTGCCGGATGAGAGCGGCATTGAGCTGACCCGGAGAATAAAAAGAGCTTTACCCGACTCAGGCATCCTCATTGTCAGCATGCATTCCAAAATAGATTACATCTCGGAAGCATTCAAGGCCGGCGCAACCGGGTATATGGTCAAGGAATCCGCCCCTGAACGGCTTTTATCAGCACTGGCAACTATCGCCAAAGGGGAATATTACCTGGACACTCCCCTCTCTCATCCCGTGATTGAGAATCTTATGAAATCGCCGGAAAAGAATGCGGGAATTACCGAAGGCGCCTACAGGCGCCTGACCCCTCGAGAGCAGGAGATCATGCGCATGTTGGCCAAAGACCTTTCCGTCAAAGAGATTGCAGAAAGGCTTTTCATCAGCGCGAAAACCGTAGAAAACCACCGTACCAACATCAAGGAGAAGCTTGGATTGAAAAGCTCCATTGAACTGGCCCGCTATGCTGCAAGGCTCGGTTTGATAGACGTAGACGAATGGAAAAATTAGGGCAGTGCCCCATTGATAAGTTTCGTGGGGAACTTTTCTCCACCCCCGCCTTGCCCCTTTGACAGGCTCAGGACAGCCTCCCCCATCGAGGGGGAGGAAAACTCTCAAACTCGTATTTGAACTCACCCACACTTGGTGGGAGAGGTTAGAGCATGCCCCTCACTTGACATTGATAATAGTTGGATCCCTGTGGTTTTCGCGGGCGATATATAGGGGATTGATACAATTAAATAGGCTATCAAACAGGGATTGGTTTTCCATGTTGCTCAGAAAAAGGATAAAAAAAGGTTGCCTATTCCTCAACAAATATAATGTTTATGAAGAGGCATGGCAATTAATGATGTCAAAAAGTTATCTCATTTTCAGAAGGCAAAGTAAACCGAGTGATACCCTCAAAAACAGGGGGATATTTTCAGGCAAGTGTTGACCAAATTTTGACCGAATTTGAGGTTTCTGCCGGTCCTGTCGGGTTTTTCCGAAAGATATCTGCTTGACTAAATTGCCTTGCTTGACTTTCCCGTCAAGCTCCTCCATTGAGTCAAGCTTGAAGAAGAGTCAAATGTTCAGAGACTGGCATACTTGACTAAATAAAGGCGCTTGACAATCCAGTCAAGTTAGGGTATTTAGTCAAGTCAAGTATGGAGAGTCCATTCGAAAAGCAGGTTGTTTCCGAGCTTCCGGGTTTGCTTGCCAGGCTTCTGGAGATGCCCGAGAACCGCGTTTCAGTTCACGCGGGTGCAAAAGGCTCCGGGCCTGACTTTATCATAAGTGCAGGTGAGCATACTTTCCTTGTGGAATTCAAGAGCTCAAGTGCGCGAGCGCCCCTGATTCTGGCTGTAACCAGGCTCCGTGAGCGGAGGGGAGACATGAAAAAGGATGTCACCCCGCTTCTGGTTGTCCCGTTCATGGGTGAAACGGGCCGCCGTTTTTGCGAGGAACATGAGATAGCCTGGCTCGACCTCTCAGGAAATGCCTGTATCAAGGCTCCCGGCCTCCTTATCAATGTCGAAGGCAAACCGAACCGATTCAAGAGCGCCGGCAGACCTCCCAATCTCTTTGCTCCCAAAAGCTCGCGAATAGTCCGTCAATTGCTGATCCAACCCGATCGCGCCTTAAACCAGCGGGAGTTGTCCCAGGCTGCCGGTCTAGATGAGGGGTACACAAGCCGGATCGTCCGCAGGTTCGAAGAAACCGGGCTGGTTGTAAGGGATGAGGAAGGCCTGCTGAAACCCAAAAATTCGGGGCAGCTGCTCGATGCGTGGCACGAAGCCTATGATTTCATGAAACATCACATCATCAAAGGGCACGTCGCCGCACGCTCCGGCGAGGAACTGCTGCATAAGATAGCCAGTGTACTCGAAAAGCAAGCGCCGGGTTATGCTGCCACCGGTCTCTGTGCTGCCTGGCTCTACACCCATTTCGCTAATTTCCGGCTGGCCACCTTCTACCTCCCCAATGCCCCGGGAGACGAATTATCAGGTCTGCTTGGTTTTCGGGAAGACGAGAAGGGATCAAACACCTGGCTAGTTCTGCCCAATGACGAAGGGGTCTTTCATGGATCGGAGGTCCGAGAGGGGATTCGCTGTGTCCATGCCGTACAGGTTTACCTGGATCTGAAAGACCATCCTGAGAGGTCTTCAGAAGCTGCATCGCGACTACGTCAAGACTATCTGAAATGGAGACACGATGCCTGACAAACCTTCATTCGCTTCCGAATATTCCAAGGAACAGGCGGAGCTTGTGCGGCAGACCTGTCTTTACGTCGCGACAAAACTCGGTGACCTCCTTGACGAACTCGTCGTGGTTGGTGGACTCCTCCCTTCACTTCTGATCCCCGAGGAGTCAGTCCCGAGAGGGGAAGATATCCATGTAGGGACAATGGATCTCGACCTGGGGCTTTCCCTGGCAATTCTGGGTGCCGAACGGTATGAGGAGCTCACCGCAAGACTCCGTCGGGCAGGGTTTGAGCCCGACGTGAATAAAGCTGGAAACCCGACTTTTCAACGATGGAAGATCGAACCGTCGGGCCACCCCAAAGTGACTGTGGATTTCGTTATCCCACCAAGCCTCGATGAAGACGAAGGAGGTAAGATTCTCCACATCGAGAAGGACTTTGCCGCGGTGATTACACCGGGGCTTCACCTCGCCTTCCAAGACAGGCGGAGGGTTTCTTTGGTGTGAAGTACGATCCTGGGGGAAAAGGCAAGCCGTGAAATATGGGTATGCGGTCCCGGCGCATTCGTGGTGCTGAAAGCACTAGCTTTCGGCACGAGGGGTGAAAACAAAGATGCATACGACCTCTACTATGTGATCCGCAACTACGGCTCCAGCGTTGATGACATGTTAGAGCACCTCAATCCTATCCTTCACGAACAGGAAACTCAAAAGGCGCTTGAGATACTGCGCCGTGACTTCTCCGACCCCGGCGGAGTGGGACCGCGTCGGGTGGCGGAATTCCTGTATCGTACTCGCAACGACGAAGTGCAGGCTGACGTCGCGGGTTTTGTTCGCGAGCTCCTCAGAAAATGTAATATCGCTTGATTACCCTCCCGCGCTCACCCATATCAAGCCGTCCACGTGGTTTCCCAAGGATACCAGGGCCTCGTAGCAGAGCCTGGCGGTCGTACCGGAGGTGATGCAGTCGTCCACGAAAAGGATGGATTTGTCCCGGATATTTTAGGATTCCAATAACTTTGGTTCTGACTGGTTGAGGCTGGAATGGCGGCCGTGGTGCACCTTGTCTGTTTTTTGGGAAAATGCCT
Organism: Deltaproteobacteria bacterium; assembly: GCA_016932115.1. Classification (GTDB taxonomy): domain Bacteria; phylum Desulfobacterota; class DSM-4660; order Desulfatiglandales; family HGW-15; genus JAFGDM01. The sequence goes on from JAFGDM010000201.1 coordinate 11,040, forward strand.
GGACAAATGAGATTCGGGTCGTCCTGGATATGGCTTTTGCCACGTCATGGACGCAATACCGCTGGGGGCACCGATTGGCCGAGGGCCGGAGAGCCGTGGTTATCAGGTCATAATGGTTCCTGATGAAAGGGAGGAAGTCCGTGGCCATTTGATTTGTAAGCAAGGGATTCCGGTGACGCCTCTTCCGGCTGGAAGAGGAAGGGCAGGAGCTCAATATCGGTTCGAACGTCCTTCGGCTTGGAAGTCACTGGCCTGGGCGCGCCCGAGAAGCATCTCGGGTACCTTAGGCTGCTTACGGGCTCATGGCCGATAACGATCAGATCGTCCCCTCCCGCCAAACGAACGATATCCTTCTCGATGCCTGAAAGGGGGAAATCCGAGAGGATCATCACGGTTTTGGGAGAGGAGAGTACCTTCCTCTCCTTCAGCACTCTGCAGGCTGCATCGATCAGGCGTATTCCGTCCTTGGCGAGATTGGGACCGACAAGCCTTTGCGCAAAGCCTGAGACGGTGGTGGGCCTGAGATTGACCCAGGGGTGCCCCGACCGCGTGAGGGATTCGCCGATCTGGTGGCCGATCGAGTAGGAAGGCACGAAAAGCAGCTTCTCATCGAAGCGGTGCTCCTTGCAGATATCGGCGAGTTCTCGAATGACCTTGTTCATCCTTGGAGCTCCGAGACCCGGTCAAGAAGGCGAGGCGAAAGAATGCTTGTGGACCAGGCAATAGCTGTACCCGAAACTCTCGTCTATCGGTTTGTTGTCATTGATCTTGGCAAGATCGGTCATTGGGCCTGTGATAAGATCAGGAGTTCATTTGATATTTCAAATGCATGTCGCTGATCCTTTCGTTTCACTGAATTACTGTAGCTTACACACCTTTAAAAGCCGTTGACACGATGTCTCAAAGTATTCGGAGATACGTCTGACAAAGGGTTCGTAGGTGATGAGTACCCCGGCCTCGATGTTGCTCGTCTGGGCAGCCTCTGTGAAGTTGGCGGAGCTGACAAGGGCGGTTCGCCTGTCCGCGACCACGCACTTGGCGTGGAGGATCGCCCGGGTCGAGAAATCCAAGACCAAAACAGAGCCTCAATCGAACCTTCTTTGTTTAATTGGTCCGACCCCGATAGATAGCCCTTCCAATTGGCGTAGATGCGGGTCATAATTTACCGGCCTCCAGAAAGCTGAAGTAGTTGGTACGATTAAAGATGATGTGATCGAGGAGGGAAACTCCCACAACCGCGCCGGCAGCCTTGATTTGTTTTGTGATTTCGATGTCGGCCGCGGAAGGTTCAAGGCTGCCGGCAGGATGGTTATGGGCGATAATGACGGCCGAGGCGCGATCCATCAAGGCGTCGGCGAACACCTCGCGCGGATGGGCCGGGCTCCGGTCC
>JAFGDM010000202.1 GCA_016932115.1 Deltaproteobacteria bacterium
ATCATGCTTACCGGAAACGCTTCCGTGGATACCGGCGTGGAGGGTATCCGGTTGGGTGCCTTCGATTATCTTTTGAAACCTCTGGATCTTAACACATTAACAGAATGCCTGAGTGAGGCGCTCAAATGGAAACGTTTTGGAGAAAAGGGAACCTCGGCCCTGGATATTCCGGAATTGTCCGAGAAACCTTTAAAAAATGGATCCTGAACCATCCGTTTTGTCCTCCATCCCACAACGGGACTGAGCGATATAAGTTTCAATATGAAACCATAAGCATTTATTCAAGGGTGGGAAACAAACAATAATTCACTGATATGATGAAGATACGGCAAAGGGAACGATTTTTGAACGTTGAGGCATCCATGCGGTTTCCTGCGCGGAGGGATGCGGGTCCTGTGGATCGTTTCTTACTGAATATGACTTTGGAAGAGCCTGTCGGGATTTTGCGTCTCACGATCGGGGAGGAAGCATGAGCGGTTTCGTTGTTCCAATCAAGGAATTTTCTCCCTTGGCATTGGCGTCCGTGAGATTCGCAATCGAATTCGGCAAGCGCAGCAAGGGACGCTTCTTCTTTCTATTTGTGGACGACCCCACAGCTATCGTTCCGGGAGACGGCGGAGAAGGAGAATCTTCGGAGCACAGGGATCGAATTAAGGAAAGGATCGAAACGCTGATTGTCCAGGGAAAACTTAACGACGGATTGCAGGCGGAGATCCATTGCCGCCAAGGGGACTTCATCCAGGAGGTCCGCCAGTTCGTGAGGGACTATCACATAGATGAGATCGTTCTAGCTGTGCCGGAAGGACAGGAACAGGACAGGGAGCAGATGAATCGAGACGTTCAGCCGCTGCTTCAATTGACCCATTGCCGGATTTTGACCGTAAGACCGAAAAGCAAAGGAACCTGAGCAAACATGGAAGTGAGCATATTGAATGCAGAGATGATCCTGGTTATGGCTATGATCTTTCTGGCCGTCCTTCTTTTTATTACCGAGTGGCTTCGAGTCGATGTGGTTGCCATCCTTATGATGGTCACTTTGCCGCTCTTGCATCTGGTCACCCCTCGGGAGGCCTTTGTCGGACTCAGCAGTAACGCCGTGGTTTCCATCATCGCGGTGATCATTATCGGAGCGGGTCTGGACAAGACAGGCTTGATCAACAAGCTTGTCGGACCGATCGTTCGCGTTGCGGGCAAAAGCCCTTCGCGCATTGTCGTAGCGATCTCGCTTGCGATTGCGGTCATTTCGAGTTTCATGCAGAATATCGGAGCGGCGGCGCTTTTTTTGCCGGCTATTCAGCGCATCAGCAAAGCCCTGAAAATTTCAATCAGCAAGCTCCTGATGCCGGTGGGTTTCAGTGCGATCCTCGGGGGCACAATTACATTGGTCGGCTCGAGCCCTCTGATCCTCCTGAATGACCTCCTTATCCCCTTTAAATTACAACCCTTCGGTCTTTTTGATGTTACCCCCATCGGCCTCGGGCTGGTGGTGAGCGGGATTCTTTGCTTTATCTTTTTCGGTCGATTTATTTTGCCCCAGGGCTCTCAGGAGAGTGATTCTGCCGGTGAAGGAATCAACAGTGAGAGCTTAGAATTATTGCCCGAGATAGGTGATGCCTATGAGCTCCGGACCCCCGATGATTTCACCCACTATCGTGAACCGGTGCGGGTTGAGGATTTGAGGCGCCGCTACTTGGTGAACATTGTAGCAACGACGGAACCTCCTGATTATAAGCTCTTTTCTCCTCCTCTTGATACAATCATTCGTTCCGGCGTCGATCTTCTGGTTTTCGGCCGGGACAAAGATGTCAAAAGAATGGCGGAAAAAGAGGAGGTAATCCTCAAAGAAGGGGTGGAGGTTTTCAAAGACGATGTGGCGGCTCACACTTCCGGAACGGTCGAGGCCGTTGTGAGGCCTCGTTCTCCCATTGAAGGCAAAAGCCTGAAGCAGATCAGCTTGCGGGACCGCTTCCAGGTTGCGCCCCTGGCCATTTATAGGGAAGGGGAGATCTATCGGGCGGAAATCGGCGATCTTGCGCTGCGAGTAGGTGATGCGATTGTGCTGCATGGAACATGGAAGCGGTTGCAACTTCTCCAAGGTGAAGGCTCACTGCTCTTTACGACCCCGGTGGATGTGGAAATCATGCGACCGGAAAAAGCTACCTTTGCCGCTCTTTGGCTGTGCGTTGCGCTCTTGATGATCCTGGTCTTTAAGATTCAGCTTTCCGTCTGCCTGATGACAGGTGCTCTGGGCATGGTCGTAACGCGGGTGCTCAGCATAGACGAGGCCTATCAGTCCGTGGACTGGCGAACGGTTTTTTTGTTGGCAGGGTTGATTCCTTTGGGCATTGCTACCGAGAAGACCGGCACTGCAGCCTGGATCGCCCATAGCGTGCTTGCCGCTATCGGCACTGTTAAACCGATTATCCTGCTGGCAATCATCGGTGTATTGACGTCGGCGTTTACATTGGTTATCTCCAACGTAGGAGCTACCGTGCTCCTTGTCCCCCTGGTGATCAATATGGCTGTGGCCGCCAACACCGATCCGCGAATGGCTGCTCTTGTGGTGGGACTAGCCGCCAGTAACTCCTTTATCCTTCCAACCCATCAGGTCAATGCTTTCTACATGGGGCCCGGCAGATATCGCAGCACGGACTTTCTGAAGGCCGGCGGATTAATCAGCATTGTCTTTATCGTGGTCATGATCGGTATGATTTATGTGGTCTACGGTGTTTGAGGCCTAAAGAAAAGAGAGGACAATCATGGCAATTATCACGATTTCAAGAGGTTCCTACAGCAAAGGAAAAGAGGTCGCTGAAAAAGCGGCGGAGCGGCTTGGGTATCAGTGCCTGAGCCGGGATGTGATCCTTGAGGCGAGCGGTCTTTATCATATCCCTGAAATTAAACTTGTGAAGGCAATTCATGATGCGCCCTCCGTTTTAGAGCGTCTCAGCGGCGGCAGAAGCGCCTACATCGCCTATTACAAAAGCGCCCTTACCCGCTTGGTTAAGAAGGATAACATTGTCTATCATGGGCTTGCCGGACATCTTCTCCTCAAAGGGGTGCCCCATGTGATAAAAGTTCGAATCATAGCCGACCTGTCCGATCGGGTCCGCCATGAGATGACTCAAGAGGGCGTAAGCGAAGAGGAAGCCCGGTCGATGATCCTTAAGGATGATCAGGAACGACGCAAATGGACGATGAGTCTCTATGGAGCTGACCCTTGGGACAGCGCCCTTTATGATTTTGTGATTCATATCCAGCGGTTCACGGTATCTAACGCGGTTGATTTTGTTTGCGATGCTGCGAGACTGGATCAGTTCAAAACGACCGCGGAGTCTCAACAAAAAATGGACGACCTGGCCTTGGCCAGCCAGGTTAAAGCGGCCTTGGTCACGATCAGCGTGGAGGTGGCCGTCACAAGCGATTATGGCAATGTTCTTGTTTTTACCGGGCCCGAAGGCCGGCTTGTCCGAAAACTGAGGGAAAAGATCAAGACTCTAAGCAAGGAGATCCAAGGTATTAATAACATCGAAGTCCATCCCGGGGCGGTCGTTCCGCCGGATGCGATTTGAAGGTGCTTGGGTGAAACAGGTTGGAGTTGTTCAGAATTCGCTGACAGAGAGGATTGTTCCATGCCTGTAATCATTATCTCGTCGGATTCCTACCTTACCGGGCGAGAGATCGCCGAATCAGTTGCCGGGGCTCTGGGATATGGTTTTCTCGGCAGGGAGATACTGTCGGAGGTCGCCGAAAAGTACGGAATTTCCGAAGCCAAGCTTACGAAGGCGCTTGATGACGGGCCTTCTTTCTTGCTTCGATCATCAAAACTTCGGGATCGATATCTTGCTTATCTCCAGGAGGCCACGCTTTCAAGACTGCTTGAAGACAACATGGTTTGCCAGGGTTTGGCCGCTCATCTTTATGTGTTGGGGGTTTCCCATGTGCTGAGGGTTCGCATCCTTGCGGATGCCGAGAGACAGGCCAAGCAATTGGCCGCGCAGCAGGGTGTTTCCATCAACAAAGCCAAGAAGCTTCTCGATCGCCGAAAAACGGTCAACCGACGCTGGTCGATGGATGCTTTTCATCTGGACGAATCGGATCCCTCTCATTATGATTTAGTCATCAGCCTTTCTCAGATTGATTCGGAAGAGGCCGTCAAGATTATCAAAGAGACGGCGGGTTATCCACGCTTCAAG
>JAFGDM010000203.1 GCA_016932115.1 Deltaproteobacteria bacterium
AGAGATTATCTCTTAGAAAATTGTTAACACTTCGGCTTTTTGAAACTCTTCGATTCCGGCGTTGGGCATGGGGGTCCCTCTCAAAACTACAAAACGAAGAGAACCGGGGAGGACTTTGAAAGCACGGGGCGGCAAGGGCGGGGGCGGCGGGGCTTCAAGGTAACTTCGAGGGCTGAGCGTTCGTGGGCTTACCTCGGACGACCTCCGCCCGCCTCACCCGTTGCCTAAAGCTGAACAGTGTGGTGTGGCGTCTTCGTTTTACAGTTTTGAGAGGGATCGCCATGCTTGGTGCTTAAGGTGTTTTCAAAAAGCCGAAGTGTTACGAAATTTCAAATATGTTTGGCTAGATTTTAACCCGACTGCGGCGGATTCATCGACGTAAGTGATTCGCGTCCGGGTCATGGGCGTTTGTTATAGATTGCTTGCCCCCTGAACCGACAGAACGGGGCAGGCCGCCCGACGCATTACCCTGTCTGTCGTTGAGCCGACAAATAGGGTCTCTACAAGACCGTGCCCGCGTACACCCAGGACAATCAAATCGATGTCGTTCACCATAGCGTATTTGGTGATTTCTTCATGAGGCTGGCCGGCTAACAGCACGGTCACAGGTTTGCACCAGGTGCGTGCGTCGTCGGGAACCATATCGGACAATCGGCTCTTGATCTCGGTCCCCAAATCCTTTTGCAGATCCTGTTTCGGTTCACTGGGCTTTTTCAAGTAATCGTAAAGGGGCGGCTGAATCACGTGGATTAGGTGGAGGTCTGCCTGGAATTCCTGAGCCAGGCTTAGCCCATACTGAAAAGCCAGGCTTGAAATCGGAGAGAAGTCGCATCCCACGAGGATTCTTTTTAGGGTGATTGCTTGATCAGCAGGGGCGACAAATCCTCGATCAGGACTGCGGACCACCAGAAGTGGGCAGGGGAGGGTCCTTATCAGCCGTTCGGTCACAGAACCCAGGATAAGACGTTTAAGTCCTGCTCGTCCGTGGCTGGCGGAGATCGTGATATCGATTTTTTTGTCGGCTGCAAGACGGGCGATTTCATGGGCCGCGTTCCCTACGGTGATCATCGGTTCCCAGTCGATGGATTCTTTCCTCATCAACTTTGTCATCTCATCCCGGGCGTATTTTATCATTCTTTTTTGTTGTTCTTCCAGGGCAAGGACCGCTTCACCATAAATGGCCGCAGAGGAAAGGTCTATGACATGACACAAAAAAAGCTTGGCCTTGAATTCTTTTGCCAAAGCGATGCCATAGGGAATGGCATGATTGGAGAAATCGGAGAAATCTGTGGCGCAAAGAATATGCTTCGGAAATACTCTCATGATTTTTGCCTCCTTTCTTTGGTCCTGCAAGTCTCAGGGGTTCGATATTCGGGGTTCAGGATGGGAGTGCAAAGACTGAATGCCGAACCCGTAGATGCGATGCCGATCGAAACTCTCCGAGCCGTTCTTTCAGACAATCCGCGTTTAGGAAGCTTAAGCCGTGTCTTGCTCATTTTCAGGATATGCGGTGCAGCATAGCTTCACAGCATGACAAGTCAAGTTTTATTCGTAGACCTTTTCTTCCTCTCCCTGTTCGTCCATGGCATCCATTTCCACGTCTCTACAATCTTTGTCTTTTCCGAGGAGTTCCTTGAAAAATTCGTGCTGGATGAGAAGAGACATGATTTCGTTGGTTCCAGTCCAGATCAATTGGAGCCTGGCATCCCGAAGGAATCGTTCAACAGGATAGACATTTGTATAGCCGATGCCGCCCATGATTTGCATGCTGTCGTTTACCACCGACCAGAGCATTTCCGTGGACATTTTTTTCGCCTCTGAGACCATTTTTCTTGAATCCAGACCCTCATCCACACGACGAGCCGCTACAAAAACAAGGCTCCTGGCTGCGTCCAAACGAGTAACGCAATCGGCGACCTTAAAGTTTACCCCTTCATATCTTCGGATCGGTTCACCAAAAGCTTTTCTTCGATTGGCGTAACGGGCTGCAACCTCCAGTGAGCATCGGGCCATGCCCAAACAGGCTGCGGCGGTGGTCAATCTTTCTGGGATCATCATGGCGTTGAAGACAAGAAATCCCCCGTGTTCGGGTCCCACGAGATGATGGGCAGCCACTTTCACATCGTTGAAATAAAGGCGACCTGTGCCGCCCCCTCTTGAACCGAGGAGCCCGTAAACGTGTTTCACCTCAACACCGGAGTTCCTGTCAACTAGAAAAGCTGAGATGGATTGATGGGGAGAGGCCTCAGGAGCGGTTTTGGCATAGACCAGAAAGTAATCGGCTCCTTCGGCCCCGACCACAAAACGCTTCTGGCCGTTAAGTATATAGAAGTCCCCCTTCCTCCTGGCCGTGGTGGTAGCGCCAAAAAAATCAGAACCTCCTCTTGGTTCGGTTAGAGCCTCGGCACAGCAAAGTTTTGCTTCGAGGGTCGGTTTTAGATAGCTTTCCTTTTGCTCCTTCCTACCGAAGAGGTGAATCGCCTCTCCAACGATACTCACCAAAGCGTACAAGCACGAAAGGCTCGACCCCAGCACCCCGATTTCCTCTAAGGCGGCGACCTCCGCCGTCCACTTCGCGGCCCGTCCTCCCCATTGAGTGTCGAACCTGAGCCCGAGGATTCTCCGTGAAGCTGCTTTTTCAAGGAACTTTTTGGGGTAGCGAATCTGTTCTCCATCCATCATTCGAATCAGGGAACTCGGGATATCGTCTCTCGCAAAGCTTCTCACTTCACCTTTCAGATTCTTTTCTTCTTCAGAAAGCAAAAAATCATCCATGGAAGACTCCCGGCTTTTTCAATCTACTTTTCCAGTGTAAATACCAATGTTGTCCCAAACGCTCAATGAGAAGCTCTTCAAGAAGAACCCGATACCCGGGAAGCATCTCTCTAAAGCCCCTGCCTTTTATACTGCTCCACCAAGTCTGCGTATTGCTTGTGTCCCTCTCGGGTCCACCACAATTGCTGTTTTGTAGGGCGACCTTTAACCTTTCCGGGAACGCCGACGACAAAGGAAAAATCAGGGATGATCACTCCCTGTCCGACCAAACAGGCGGCACCTATTACAGAATTGCTTCCGATCTCCGCGTCGTGGAGGATGGTGGCGTTCATCCCCACAAGTACGTAATCTCCAATCTTCCGGCAATTTAGCACGGCTCCATGACCGATTATTACATTATCGCCTATGTCGACGTTTAGGATGAGGGCGGAGCGACTTCCCGAGTGGACGACGCAGTTGTCCTCGACAGATGTGTTTCTCCCGATTGTGATTTTTCCGAAGTCGCCTCGAATGACCGCGCCCGGCCAAATATTTGATCCATCACCGATTTCTACATCGCCTATTACATAAGCCGCCTCACTCACAAAAGCGGAGTCGGCAATTTTGGGAGTTTTTCCATTAAGACTTCGAATCATTTTTAACCCTCTATTTCTCCAACCGTATTCTCCACTCTCCTGAATCTCCTTTTATTTCATAATTGTTGAAGCAAGCAAATTCAATCATGGACGCGAGCTCCCTTCTTGTGTAGACACGAGGGGGGTTGATGCGAGAATAGAAAGTCAACAAAAGATAGGTGTATCTCTCCAAGACTGTAAATGAGTCTTTCCAACGCCTTTTGTCGACCTGGGAGGAAACACGAGCCGGGTCATATATCCGGGCTTCCCCGCCGGGCTTCAAAACCCTTCGGCACTCTTTAAGCATTTCGAGAGGATCTTTGAGCATGTGAAGCATACCGGAGCTGATGATCATGTCGAACAATTCATTTTCAAATCTGAGCTTGGCTGCGTCGCCCACTTCAAACTTAAGCCTGTGCGCCAAACCGGCTTTCAAAGCGTTATGTCTCGCCATCCTTATGAATGGAAGGCTCAAGTCGACACCCACCGCTGTTACAAAGGGAGCTCTCTTTGCGATTTCGATGGGCAGGTAGCCGGGTCCGGTTCCCAGATCGAGCATTTTCCCTTCCCGGAATTCAGATACAATTTCCTCAGCTAAAAGGCTGTAGTATTGTTTGATAACTAGACGGCAGGCTTTTTCATAGATCGAGGTAAAAGGAGCAGGGATTCGCTCAATATTTATGATCGGCCTCATTCGTCGATGGATTTCCATTCTCCTCCCGCAGTCCTGCCGGCCCGATACGGTGTCTTGATTGATAGCCCGGGTTTCAAGAACTCCTTTCCGAACCGATGATGTTTTTTTAAACCGAATCAATCAGAATGTTTCGCCGTAACGGCTGTTCGCTGCTTTAACCTTATGGGGTCAATCACTAACAAAATATAGAGAAAGAGGCAAGGAAAGAAAGGGGTTCTATCCTCCGCAGATGAATTTTTTGTGAAGCTTTCATTCATTGCTCCGCATTCTTTTTGATCGGCGATTACGATTGGCCGATAGGCAGATCAGCAGGTGCCTCTATAATCCTCATTTTTTTCCACTTCCCTTGACGATAACGCAGCATGAAGGCTAAACCAAGAGCACACACGTAAAGGGTGGCTATAGCCCATGCAGTGTAAATACCTCGTTTCAGTACCTCAATTGCAATGTAAACCGGTACAATCATCATACCTAGAGATAAGACCGCGATGGTCCACATGATGAACCGGGTGTCGCCTGCGCCCTTTATGGCGCTGGAGAAAATCAGGTTGAGGGCATCAAAAAAACAGAATACAGCGACAAAGCGCAGAAGAATCACACCCAGATTCATGATTTCCCTGCAATGCTCTGAATTATAGTGGCCGGTTTTGAAAAGAGATAGTAAAGGGTTCGGCGCGAAAACAAAAATCGCGGCAACAAGGAGCATGTAAGCAAGGGTAATATGAAGTGCGCTTGTGGTGGCATACACTCCTTCTTCAGGATGCCCTTTGCCGACGGCCTGCCCTACCAAGGTTGCATTTCCGATATGAAATCCGACCATAGGAAGAAAAGAGAGGGATTCAATGGAGAGTACGATGTTGGATGCAGCCAATTCCAAATCACCCAACCGGCCCAGCATTTGAACAAAGAAGGTGAAACCGGAGATCTCAAGGAAAAACTGGAAACCACTTGGGCCACCGTAGCGCATCAGCCGCCCGAAGAGCTTCCTGTCGAATGCTCGAGCCTGCCAGGTGGAAAACTCTTTTCTGCTGTTTTTGCTGAAAATGAGGACGGCAAGCATAACGGTGATGGATGCGTAGGCAATTAGGGTTGCCAGGGCCGCTCCGACGATGCCGAGCTCGGGAAAAGGCCCGACTCCGTTTATGAGACAGTAGTCCAGGGGAATGTTGATCAGCGCGCCGGCCATGTGAGCCAGCATAACGACCCTGGTTATGCCTCGACCCGTGTAAAAGGAAGCCATGGCTGATCCCAAAACCGCCAAGCCGCCGCCCAGCGTCAGGATATTGAAGTACTTCACTTCAAGAACTTGAATCTTCGGGGAGTGACCGATAAAAACAAAAAGCCTTTCGGAAAAAAGGCACAACGAAGCAAGGAACAAAGCTGCAGCCATTGAAAAATAGATTCCCTGCCACAGGGAAGCGCCCACCCTTCCAAAAGCCCGGGCGCCTGTGTATTGGGCTACAAAAGCGTTGGTGTAGCTGGCGACACCCATGAAAAAGGCGATGCCTGTGAAGGATGCAATGCCGGCAGGCGGCGCTGCGGCTATGGCTTCCAGGGAGTAATTGGCCAGAAAGATGCGATCCGTGAATTGCATCAGTGTAATTGAACCCATGGAAGCCACCAGCGGGAGGCTGATGCGGAGGACGTCGCGGTATCCATTGGGCTGTGACCATCGTTTGAACATAAGTAAACGCCTAGCCAAACATATTTGAAATTTCGTAACACTTTGGCTTTTTGAAAACACCTTAAGAACCAAGCATGGGGGTCCCTCTCAAAACTG
>JAFGDM010000204.1 GCA_016932115.1 Deltaproteobacteria bacterium
ATGAGCGAACAGGACTTTCGACTGACAGCCCCCTTTCCGAATCGTCACTCCAGCGATACCCGGAGAGTTTGGATTTGCGTACGAAATCTTGTCGGTATTTTACTGAATCGCCGGTGAAGATTTCCCAAATTACTGGCAGCACGCAGGAAATCCCAAATCCTCAATGATACCTGTTCAACACCTCCATGACACAACAGCGGAGTTGACCCTCTCAAAAAAAGGAGCAGCAAACTGCCGGATGAGGGGAGGTGACTAACCCGAAAGGCCATCTTGGTCATCGCCCGCCCAGCATCCCCGCAATCCTTTGTGATAGATCCATTAGGTTGAACGGTTTCTGGATGAAGCCGTGACAGCCCCGGTTGAGGATTTCCTGGGCCTGGCCGTTGATGCTGTACCCGCTCGAAAGGAGAACCTTCACGTGGGGGCTGATCGCTTTCAACCGATCGAACGTCTCTCCCCCGCTCATCTGCGGCATGATCATGTCCAGGATGACCCCCCGGATCTGCTGCCTGTTCTCCTCATACACCACGATGGCCTCTTCGCCGCTCTCGGCTACGAGCACCTCGTAACCCAGCCTTTCGAGCATGGGCTTGCCCACCTCCAGGATCATCTCCTCATCGTCAACCAGGAGAATCGTCCCCTCCCCCTTCACGAGGTCTGCAGATGCCTCTTTCTCTTCCGACACCCCCTTGCCGGATGCGGGGATGTAGAGGTTGAATGTGCTGCCATGGCCCTTTTCACTGTATACGGTGATGATTCCTCCGTGGTTCCTGATGATTCCATAGGCAGAGGCCAGCCCGAGACCCGTCCCCCGCCCCATCCCCTTGGTGGTGAAGAAGGGATCGAACAGCCTCTGCTTCGTCTGCTCGTCCATCCCCATCCCGGTGTCCGTCACCGAGATCTTGGCATATGGCCCAGGTTTCACGCCGTAGGGTTTCACATAACCCTCGTCAAGCAGCACATTCTCCGTCTGGAGAAACAGCTTTCCTCCTGCCGGCATCGCCTGCCAGGCGTTAACAAAGAGGTTGAGCAGGACCTGTGCCACCTGCCTTCGATCCACTTCCGCCGTCCAGAGGTCCGGCCGGAACTTCCGAGAGATGGTGATCTCCTTTTTGGTTCGGCCGAAGAGATTGGCGCTTCGTTCCATGAGTTCATTCAAATCCGTCGCCTTCACCTCATACTTCCCACCCCTGGCAAAGCCCAGCAGTTGCCTTGTCAGGTCGGCAGCGCTTCGGACATGTTCCTCGATCCCCCTGATGTTTTCAAAATGAGTCTCGGATGGGTCCATGTCCACCAGCATCAGGGAGGCACGACCCTGGATCCCCATGAGAAGGTTGTTGAAGTCATGGGCAATACCTCCGGCCAGGGTCCCTATGGCCTCCATCTTCTGTGCCTGGTGGAGCTGTGTTTCCAGTCTCCGCTTCTCATCCTCCCCCTGCTTGCGCTCCGTCACGTCCCTCACGATTCCCCGGAACCCGATGGGGGTACCCTCTTCATCCCTCATGAGCGTTACCGATGCCTCCACAAACCTCTTGGTCCCGTCTTTTCGGATGATCTCCCAGTCAAAGCCTTTCGTCGGCTTCCCCGTCCTGTAGACCTGGTTGAAGCCTCGATAGAGCGCCTCGGCACCCTGTGCATCCGTATACTGCCGGTTGTTCATGCCCATCAGCTCATCCCTGGAGTGCCCCAGCAGTTCGACCACGGAATCGTTAAAAAATGTCAGGTTCCCGGCCAGATCAACCTCATAGTACCCCTCTGCGATGCTTTCAAGAATGTTGCGATACTTCTCCTCGCTCTCCCGCAGTGCCTCCTCTGCCCGCTTGCGCTCGGTGATGTCATGAATAATGGAGTGAAGAAGAGCTTTTCCTTTTGCTTCGATCTTGCTGCTGAACACATCCACGTCCCGGATGGATCCATCCGCCCGCCTGTGACGGAATTCAAAATGGATCCGTTCGCGGGCTATGGCCTTTTTCATCTCCTGCTCTACTTCTTCAGGTGAAAGGGTGTTGATGTCTTGAATTTTCATTTGTCTGAGCTGTTCCCGCGTCCATCCGTAGAATTCCACTGCCGCAGCATTGGCGTCGATGATGTTACCGTTGGCGACATCGATGATCAGCTTGACCGCGGCGTGGTGTTCGAATAGGTTTCTAAATAGCGCCTCGCTCTCCTGCAGCGCATCTTCCGCCCGCTTGTGCTCGGTCATATCGACAAGGATGCCGCGTAGTCCGACGATACTGCCTTCATGTACGATTGGTGATGAATAGATTGCTACCGGGAAAGAAGTACCGTCTTTCCTCAGGGCTCGGTATTCGTGTTCGATACCTGATGGATTTCCCGCGAGCACAGATCGAATGTCTCTTGTAGCCCGGCCACGGTCCTCGGAGATCAGCATCCCGAGCACGCTCAGCCTCTTTTCGAAGTCCTCCCTCCCGTAACCGAAAAGGTCGAAAGCATGGCGGTTGGCATAGGTCAGTATGCCCTGTGCGTCGGTTTCATAAACGGCCTGGGGAAGCAGATCCGCCATCTCGCGGAATCTCGTCTCGCTTTCCCGCAGCGCCTGCTCCTTCACTCTAGAATCTGTGATATCAGCGCCATAAATGGCTAAATGTTTTGTCTTCCCATGATTATCCAAGACAGGACAAATACTGTTAGAATACCATCTGTTTCTCACACGGTCCTCAAAGCTTACTGGTTTCCGCGATTTCACAACCTCCATGCCTTTGGCCTTCTTGTTCTCAGCCACATCTGGTGGAAAATACTCGCGCAAGGTTGTGCCAATAATCTCTTCGAGGCTTTTTCCAAGGTGCTCAGCGCCTCTCTTGTTGGCGGTGACGATCTTACCAGAAAGATCTATGAGATATATCCCATAGGGAGCGAACTTCAGAAGTTGCCTTATGTACTCCGTCTCTCGGAGTTCTTCCTTCGCCGACTTGGCTTCCATAAGCTCCGTTTCCAGATCCTGAAGCCTTTGTTCCAACTCCTCATAGCTCGGTTTCCTGGCCACTGGTAATCCCTCCTGCCCACTTCTAATGCTTCCAGTTCAATATCGGTGCTAATGTAGAGCGTCTTTCAATTTTATGCCGGGAAGGGCTGCGGATGAAAAGCCTTGCTCAACTGTGCCTGTTCTCTCAGACAATGTGGGATGTGTTGCAATGCTAAGCATCAGGATCAAAGAAGAGATGGGGGCTTCAGGATTCCCAAATGATCCTTCACTCTTGGCGTCCCTTCGAAGTGTCGAGATTTCATGGTTGGAGATACCTTGTATTGAAGGCATGATCAATGAAGTTTTGCTCATATTCTTCACCCAAGCCTGTCTTGAGGCGATGGGAAAACGAAACCTCCTACATGGATCATATGCCAACCGGGCGGCGGAGATGGAAAGCCGACATTGTTAGATGCTGGCGTTCAGTTCCTGATGCTTATCAGGAGGAGAGGAGCTCTATAGAAAGACTCTGTAGCTCACCTTCAGCTCTCTTCCCAGAATACGGGCGGTCCTTTTCCCGATAGGTCGCTTGCTGTGCTCCATCTGGGAGAGGTGGCTTTGGGGGATGCCGGTCCGTTCGGAAAGCTCCTTCTGGGTGAGCCCCTCCTTGGTTCTCGCACCCCGGAGGCAAACCCCGGGAGTATCCTTTTCGCCGTATTCGGGAAAGGCATCCCTCCAGGGTACGGACTCGGATATGTCCACGAAACCGAGGTCCTTCAAAACTTCAATCGCCTTGTCCCGGTTCAGTTTCTCGAAAAAGGGTGAACAGCGCTTCTCCGACAGGCTCAGGAAGGTCCCTGATTCCCCTTTCGACGCCGCGTTTCAGGGTCACATGCCACATGGCCAAGAGTATATCAATTTATGGTATATCACTGGTGTCCCAACGTTGATTTTTGATTAAGCGGTAACCTATCAGAATAATGTTGTTTCTACCGTAAAATGTCATTTATC
>JAFGDM010000205.1 GCA_016932115.1 Deltaproteobacteria bacterium
CCAAGGCACTTATTTGAAAGAAAATCTTTACACACACTCTCCACTACCGTAATCTTGACCAGTCAAAACAGCACATCTTCACCCTGATAAAACTTAGTTTAAAATCCAAACGAAACACAGGCAGGGCTTAGTTCAACCGGAATTATGTTTTGGCTTCGCAAAACATCAATTCTTTATTCGTTGTCAGGTTGGCCGGATGTATGAGCAACTTGGGCAAATGGAAACTTAGGATGACCCAATTTTTTTGGGGTTGTTTACACCTCGCCACCCCTGTTTTACAAACGCTTACAATAGCAATTTGAAATCGGCACAGTCTCTTTCTATCTCTAAGATGCAGCCTTCCGCACTGGCACAACATTTGCGATAATTAAGCAGTAACTCTTTCCTCCTAAGGCTCCCTGTCTGTCCGCCTACAACTCGCGGAGAGGCCTGTTGTTGGTAAACTATTCGGCACATGAAGGCCCTTCTTTGGGGTCAGATTGTGAAATTTTTATGTGTAAACTTCTACCACAAAGTGGAAATTATCTTTCCACATAAATGGCAAAAAAATGCTCACAAGCTTTTGGTGATTCTGGCTGCCTCGATAACTTGATGGCTTTATTGACTTTCTGGCTGACCGCCTAAAGGCACGTTGAATCCGATTCTTAACTCCGAAAGATAAGGGAAGGAGGTAATGGATAGGCAGGTTTGAACGCTTGACGAATATCAAATTTCATACTGAAAGGAGGTAGACAAAGTAAAATGAAAAAGCTCATCGCATTTTTGGTAGGGGTCTTATCCGTTTTAGGTATCGCTGTAACGGTTTCAGCAGCGCCTTTCACCAACGGAAGTTTTGAGGACAGTAACTTAGGAGATATTGGTGCCTTCACAACGGTCACTTTCCCAGATCAACCTATCACTGGATGGTATGTGGAACCAGGCCTTTTTGTGAATTCAAATATCGATTACATTGGAAGTTACTGGCAAGCTTCGGAAGGACATCGCAGTATAGATTTGAATGGAGATTATCCTGGAGCAATTTCTCAAACCTTCGATACGATTGTTGGCGTCGAGTACTTAGTTCTTTTTGATATGGCCGGTAACCCGGACAGTCCCATAGATAAAGCGTTACGCGTAAAAACAGGTGACCAGGTTTATTCCCAAGATTACTACTTTTCTCAAGCGGGGTTCGCCCTAGATAACATGGGCTGGACTGAGATGGCATTTTACTTCACCGCTTCCGAAGAATTAACAAAACTCGTTTTCCAAACACTTATAATAGGCGCCGACAGCCCGTATGGACCTGCCCTCGACAATGTGCGCATTAGCGCAGCCCCCGTTCCCGAACCCGCCGCCATGCTGCTTCTAGCTTCGGGCCTGCTGGGGCTTGCAGGATTGAAAAGAGGGTCTGCAGTTGTTGAGCGGGTCGGACCAAAGCAAGGGCTTGAACTTAGGTGACAAGCGGTAAAATCTAACCCTGAAAACAGTCTTAGATCTGGATTTTCAGCCTCGAAATGAGCCTTCTAAAGAATACGGGAACATGCATGACATGGGGCCGGGGGAACGGCATCTAGTCATATGAAGTCATCGGCATTAAAGGCAAGACCAAGTCGGCGCCGCGCCGCATGGGGGTTGAGTGATGCGCTATGAGGGGCCCATATATCGTCCTCCAAGTGAAGCGGAAAGTCTTCTCATTCAGGCGACAGTAGGATGCCCTCACAACAAGTGCACCTTCTGCATGGTCTACAAGAAAGGCCCAGCCTACAGGGTCCGGCCGGTTAAGGAAATTTGTGAGGACATCGAGGAGGCCCGAAATGTATATGGAGAGACCGTCAGGTCCGTCTTTTTCCCGGCCGGGAATACCATTGCCATGCCCACGGAGGACCTTTCCGCCATTTGCCGCTTCGCCGCTGAAAGGTTTCCCGGACTTCAAAGGATTACCGTCTATGGATCTTCCCAGTACATTGCGGAGAAGGGTATAGGAGATCTAAAAAATCTCCGGGAAGCGGGGCTGACGCGCATTCACGTGGGGCTCGAAAGCGGAGACGACGAGATCCTAAAAAGGGTGAAAAAGGGAACCGTCGCTTCCGAACAGATAGCTGCGGGCAGAATGGCCAGGGAGGCTGGTCTCGAACTAAGCGAGTACGTCATTCTCGGTCTCGGGGGCGCGGAGAGAACCCAAGCCCATGCTCTGGCCACCGCCGAAGCGCTCAATGCCATCGAACCCGATTTCGTCCGGCTCCGAACCCTCGTGCCGAAGATCAACACAGTTCTCTTGCACGAAGTCAAGAAAGGGCGCTTCCGACTCCTCTTGCCCCATCAGGTCCTGCGGGAAACACGGCTTCTCCTGGAGAACATTCTGTGCAGAACTTTCGTTGCGAGCGATCACTACACAAACTACTTGAACCTGTCGGGGAGGCTGCCCGAGGACAAGGGAAGACTTCTTGCAGAAATAGATCACGCTTTGGGCAGGGACGAAAGCAGTTTTCGCCCCTTCTTCATCGGCACGCAATGATTTTGGGGATCATCCTTAAATAATTCAATAACGCAATTCCAGAAGTGAGATTATTTTAGCGGTTAAGGACCTCCTATCTTCCCTCCGTCAAGTAATTTATTTCGTTATCGAGTTGAAAATCGGTTTTTGGCTAGTTGAAATTTGCTATCGGCTTAATTTCGCGCTATTCTACTGCCGGAAAAGCAGGAGGTTATGCTATGCCAACGGTTATGGCAAAAGGGGAAAAGCTCACAGGCTCATCGATCGAATGCCGCCGCAGGCCCCATGGGGTGATCTTATGCGCGAGATTTACGTCCGGGAGGCGATCGAGCATGGGCCGGCCGACAGCAAGGCAGGTCGGACAAGAGAGGTAAAGGAAGTCCGGGTCAAGTATGGCTTGCCGGAATGAAAGTTCACTGGACAGATACAGCCGAGGGCCATCTGGATGCTATCTATGCTTATATTGCATTGGATTCTCCCCAGTACGCCAAGCGTGTCATTGATCGCCTTACCACCCGGTCGCAGCAGATCGCTGACTTTCCGTTATCGGGCCGCGGAGTTCCGGAATACATTGAAGCTGCAATGGGGTACGCCAAATACGAAATCCTAAAAGACGATGGGACTTACTACGGCGAGATCAAAGAATGCCCGGGTGTCTACTCAAACGCTACGACTCCGGAGAAGTGCAGGAATAAGTTGGAGGAAGGTCTAGAGGAATAGAAACTGTTCCGTGTGTACAATAATCTAGAGATCAGAATATTTCGTCAAGCCGGCATATCCAAGGAAGAATGAGAAATGTTTTAACCAACCTTTCATTCCGGCGGACCCTTCGAGTTGTTTTTCGAAACCGCATCACCCGAGGAGGTTAACCAACGTCTTCATGGCGAGATTTTCGTGACCCAAGTTGAGGTGGCACTTGGGTGAGCTTCGAATCCTTTCCGGCAAAGAAGATCCTCAAGAACTTGAATGCAGAATGACTGACCGAACATATGGTTTGGGGTAATTGGAGGGTGAGCAAATGGCGTTTGTACAAGAGTCAACAGGGTATGAAAAGACAATTCTCTCCGATCTTCAAGGCGCATGGACTATCCTCAGAACCTCCGTGGTTGACGCGGCCGGTTTTGAAGGCTGGGATCGCGCACTCTTCCATATTGATGAAGCCATGAGCTGGGAGAACGTGCGAAAGCTGAGAGGGATGCCCCCGCTTCTTCTGATTATCAGAAACATATGTAATCAAGGAAAGGCACCCGAGGAGGTTCTGGAAAACATCCGAGACGTTGACGAAGTACTGAAAGAAGTTCTTTCCGAATTCATCAACTGAGGCGTTCAGACTCTTTCTGTAAAACGTATTCAAAAAAAAATTTTAAAAGTATCTGATGAGAAACCTTAAGGACGTCCCTCAGAAGCACCTCCCGCAGAAGCAGATCCACAAAGGCGAAAAAGAGTCTACACAAAGTTTCTATAGGGTTAAAAATTCACCATGCAGTTTTCAGGCTGAGTCATAATCGGCCTTGATAAGATCGAAAGCCTCTTCAGCGGAATTGATTTCGCTTATTTCTCCCTGCACCAGGGCCGAAAAACTATCACCCACCAGGCCTGCTTCCCGCGGATCGTGAGTGACGTACAATACCGGCATTCCCTGCGCCTTGAGAACTCTTTTGAATTCGGGCAGCAGTTTTTCCTTGATAGCCAGATCCAGGTCGCTCAATGGCTCGTCAAAAAGCATCACCTTCGGCCGGGAGGCCAATGCCCTGGCCAGGGAGACCCGGCTCTGATAGCCGCCGCTCAAAACATCGGGCTTCTTGTCAAGGATGTCTCTTAAACCAAGCAAAGCAATCAACCGATCTCCTTCTTCGACTGCGCCCCGCCCGTTTTTCAGGGCGTAACAGATGTTCTCCTTGACGCTCAAATGCCTGAAAAGGGCCGGGTGCTGCGGCACGTAGCCGATTTCCCGGTCTTCAGGGCTTAAGCCTGTCACGTTTTTCCCGTCGATAAATACCTTCCCGGAGTCGGCCGGCCAGATCCCGGCTATAATTTTCAAAAGCGTTGATTTACCGCCACCGTTCAAGCCGATAATAACCCTGATTTCGGAGTCCACGCTCAGGGAAACTTCCCGGAGAACCCGCCGTGGCAGGAAACTCTTCTCAACCTTTTCAACGTTCAGCATGCCACACCCTCCTCCTCAAGCTCAAGGTCGCCACGATCAGCAAAGACAGGAGAACGCAAAAACAGCTTGCTGTAACGGCCATTTCCAGTTCCCCTTCTTCCACTTTGGTGAACACATAGGAAGCGAGCACCTGAGTGCTTCCAGGCAAGTTTCCGCCGAACATGACAACAGCGGCAAATTCGCTTAAGGAGCGGGAAAAAGCCAGTACAAAGCCGGAAAACAAAGCCTCCCCAAGTGTGGGAACCACCACCCGGAAGTAGGCCTTGAAGGGCGTGTCACCCAGCGTTCTTGCCACATCGATGATCTCCGTCTCCATCTTATCCATTCCGGAGGCTACGGTCCGGGCCGCCAGCGGGTAGGAGACGAAAAACATAGCCAAAACAACCGCCAGCAGGGTGAAGGCCAAGCCGGTCTCCCCTAAAAAGCCACAGGTCTTTCTCCCGAAGGCCAGTAGCAGCGTCAAACCCGCTACTGTGTGCGGCAAGGCGATCGGCAAATCATTCATTAGATTGGCCACCTTGTAAATCGCGGTGTGCTTCAAGAATAAATAGCAGTAGCCGAAGCCCACGGCCAGCACCAGACTCAAAAGCGCAGCGAGCAAGGCGGCGCACAGAGTGTTCCGCACGCTCAACCAAAAAAAAGTATCTGCAAAAGTATTCGCGACACCGTCCCATTCGAGCCTGACCAGCAAGGCTACGAGAGGATAAACAATCAGCAATAAAAAAAGCGGCGTAAAAAGAACAGCTACGATGTTTTTGTTCAATTTATTCATATGGTTGCCATCCGTATTTTGTGAATTCTTCAACATGCCGTCGGGCAAAATCGTAGAACTGTCTTGCCAATTTTTCATCCTCGTCCTTGATGACTGCGGCGGCGAAAATGATCTCACCGGTAAGATCGGTGGAGATCGTTTCCACCGTCTTGAGACCGTGAGCTTTGGCTACACTCCTAAAGATGATCGCCGCGTCTGCCTGATCTTCTTTCACCATCAGCGCCACTTGGTGCACCGTGGAAGGCCGAGCCTTCAATATTCCGGCTGAATTGATTTCTTCCCAGATTCCCAAGTTTCTCAAAGCCCTCTCGGCATAAGCCCCGTTCGGCGCCTGCGGATCGGCTAAAACAAGCACAACGCCTTTTTTGGTCAAATCCTTGACTGATTTGACTTTGCTTTCTCCTGTTCGGGATACGATCAACACTTCATGATCCGTCAGGAATTTGAATCCTTCAGCCAGCTTTTTATCCTGTTGGATTTTTTCAATGTAGAGCCAGTCCGCGCTGAAATAGAGGTCACATGGTTGGCCCTGTCTAATCTGAGCGTAAAGTGAGCCCGAAGAAGCATAGTTGGCAACGACCTTGATGTTTTCATTTTCCTTTTTGAATTTTTCAATGATCACATCCATGGGTTTTTTCAGCCCGGCGGCCACGTACAAGTCTAACTGGGACTGCTCGGCAAGAGCACTGGAGAAACAACTTCCAGCCAAAACAAAGAGCGCCGTCACAAAAATCCAGACATATTTTTTCATCACCACACCTCCATTTTATGGTTTCAAAAATGTTGCGCATTCATATATGGTTTCCTAAAGCGGCTTCGCTTTTAGTCGTTCATAATTCAGTTAAGATTCTTTTCGGTGCTCACCAGGCACATTTCGTATTCATTGGGCGGACCCTTTACGAGAAGCTTTAGACCTTTAGTCTTTGGCTTATGAAGAGCCCAAGTTGAGGAGTCGAGCATATGATATTGCCCGTTTTTGTCTGCATCTAAAAGAGAAGCCGGCATGAATTTACTGCTGACCTCGTACCAACTCCGGCCCTTGGGATCCAGGTTTAAATCATTCCAGACTTTGATTTCCAGTATGTGCATGCCTCCGCCGTCCCCTCTTGAAAGGTAAGGGGCCTTGGCGTCATAAATCCTCTCCTGGGCCTCCTTGATGTCCGTCAGGCCATCGATTTTTGCAGGATCGCTTGCGGGGCCTACAATGATCGTATAATTATGCATGAGATCCACCCTTTTTGAAGCGTATCCTTCCTGAACAAACCTTGCTGTAGCGGCCCTCGCATGTCCCTTGGTAATATCGCTGTGACCAATAATCACATGCCCATTCCTTTATTAAAGGGAAGTTCTCCTTCCAATAAGATATATCTATCGACTTAGCTATATATCGATAATGATATAAGCAATCTCTATGCCAAAAGAAAGCAAAGATTTGTTGGAAAGTTTTTAACCTGTTTTATCGCCTTGTTATGTGAGTAGATAGGAGAAAGCGAAATAAGTGGGGCCTATAAAGGGGTTTGCATGTCTGCAATTCGTTGGCAGAAGATCGTTGCAAATTTGCGAGTTAAAGAGCCGTACTTAACCAGATCCGGCCAAGACTTTCAACTATTCCACGTGAACAAGGCCGAGACATGTTTTGGACATATGACTAATCCACTTTTGGCCTTTTATCCACGAAAGGGAGTGTTTATCTTCTCACCTTGTTCAGGCAGCCGCTCCCTTCATGATCATCACTGCGGTTCCATTCCATGGGGAGCGTCCCCTCCATCAATGGCAAGATAGGGAGGGAGCGGCAAATCATAGATGATAATGGTGCGTTCATCAACAAGCTTGGCGACTACGTGATCCCACGAGGTAAATACATAGCCATATCGGTGGTTGTCGGGTCCCATAAGTTGAAGCAGCCGCGGATAATAATAGGCTATCGGGAGTTGCCTTTGAATGGAATCGACAAGGTCTGCCAATATTTCGTATTGTTCCACCTTCCACCACCGATCCGCTATGACAACCTTACCATCGCTCTTCGGTTTAAAGAGGACGGCGGAGGGATGACCGCGGCCATGTCCGGTAAAATGGATTGTATAGTCTTGCCAGGTTTCTAGGAGGCTCTGAACAGAAATTTGATCAGGGTGAACCATTCGGGTACGGATATAGCCTTTACTCGCGCATCCGTAAACAGTGAGAAGGAGGCCAGCCAGGACAAGAACAACCCCAAAAGGCTTATTCATCTTCACGATACCCCCGCCGAGTGTATTCTAGGTAAAAACCGATTCCGCCCTTTATGCGAAATAATATAAATTCTTTTTGCAAAGTAATCAACGATGACAATCTCGTAAAAAGTCGCCTTAGTTGTCACTCCCGCCCTTCGACTTCGCTCAGGATAAACTCCGGTGGGAGTCCAGAACCCCTTTAAAATACTGGATTCACGCCTCCGCGGGAATGACATAAAGGGGGGTTTCCCGACTTTTTACCAGGCCATCAAAGTTCAGATGCTTCATCACTGTGCGCAAAAAAAGTATTACGAAAATTCCGCTTCAAATAGTAAGTGTTTTGCTGTAATTACAAATAGGAACTTTCTAAAGGTTAAATTCTCAAATGTGAAGGTTAAAAATCTACAACGCTCAGAGAGCGCGCATATAAGAAGCCGATGACGATGAAAATCATAGAGCTGGGAAACAGTGGACTGAAGGTAACTGAACTGGGTTGCGGCGGGATTCCTATAATGAGGGTCCCCTTCGAAGAAGCGAGAATCATTCTCAGACGTTGCTTTGAGCTGGGAATCCGCTTTTTCGATACGGCCCATGTCTACAACGACAGCGAGGAGAAAATCGGTGCCGCTCTGAAACCGTTCAGGAGGCAGGTGGTCCTTGCCACGAAAGTTTGGGCGAAGACGGCAGAAGGAGCGGAAAAAGAACTCTCCATGAGTTTCGATCGTCTCAGGACTGAATGGATTGACTTGATCCAGTGCCACAATATTTCAAACGATGAGAACCTGGAAAAAGTTTTGGGCTCGGGCGGAGCCTACGAAACTCTTGTCAAAGCTAAGGCAGAGGGCAGAGTCGGAGCAATCGGGTTCTCTTCCCATAACCCTGATGTCGCCGTTAAGGCAATAGAAAGCGGCAAATTCGTCACTGTGCAGTTTCCTTTTAATTTCATTGAGCGTGACCCTGAAGAGCGAGTTTTTCCCTTTGCTCGGGAGCGGGGAATGGGGCTCATTGCAATGAAGCCAATGGGGGGAGGGCTTTTGGAGAAGGCGGACCTTTGTTTTCGCTATCTGCAACAGTACGAAGACGTGGTTCCCATCCCGGGGATTCAATCGATTGAAGAAATCGAGGAGATAGTCGGTTATTACGATGCACGAAGGCTTTTGAATCCAGTAGACTGTGATGAAATGCAAAGAATCCGCCATGAATTGGGGGGCCGATTCTGCCATCGCTGCGAGTACTGTATGCC
>JAFGDM010000206.1 GCA_016932115.1 Deltaproteobacteria bacterium
AACATCATGGGATACGCCATGGGGGCAAAGGGCATTGATGCGGACCCAGATAAGGCCACCTTCCCTGCGGTGAACACGGAAACCTCTTTCGGTGTCGCCGACAAGGTCAAAATGAAAGTGCCTATCTTCACAGGCGCTTTAGGCAGCACCGACATCGCCCGGAAAAATTGGGAGCACTTTGCCGTCGGCGCCGCAATCAGCGGAATCAGTCTGGTTTGCGGTGAAAATGTCTGCGGGATCGATCCGGGACTGGAGTTCGGCACAAACGGCAAGGTCAAAAAATCGCCGGAAATGGATCGCCGCGTCCGTGAATACCGCCGCTACCACGAAGGCTACGGAGACATTCTGGTACAAATGAATGTGGAAGATACCCGGATGGGTGTGGCTGAGTATGTCCTCAGTCGGCTTGGCGTGGAGACCGTGGAGCTTAAATGGGGCCAGGGCGCCAAATGCATCGGAGGAGAAATTAAAGTGAATTCCCTTGATCGCGCCCTTGAATTGAAAAAGCGGGGATACATTGTGACCCCTGACCCCGAAGTCCCCGCTTTTCAGGCCGCTTTCAAAGCCGGCCCTTTGAAACAATTCGAGCGCCACTCGCGCTTGGGATTCATCGACCAGGAAGGCTTTATGAAAGAGGTGGAAAGGATAAGGAACCTCGGCGCGAAACGGGTAACCCTTAAAACCGGCGCCTATCCCATGAGGGAACTCGCCATGGCGATTCGCTGGTCGAGCGACGCCGGGATTGATCTCCTTACCATAGACGGAGCGCCCGGCGGGACGGGCATGAGCCCTTGGAGAATGATGAATGAATGGGGAATTCCGTCCATCTACCTGCACTCTATGGCCTATGAACTCTGTCACCGATTAGCGGGCAGAGGGAAGCGCGTGCCTGACATTGCCTTTGCCGGCGGCTTTTCTTCCGAAGACCATGTCTTCAAGGCTCTGGCTGTGGGCGCCCCTTACTGTAAAGCGGTTTGCATGGGCCGCGCTTTGATGATCCCCGGCATGGTGGGCAAAAACGCAGAGAAGTGGTTGCGCGGGGAAGACAAAGGACTGCCGGCTTCTGTTGCACGTTACGGCTCCACCAAGGAAGAGATTTTCATGAACTATGAGGTGCTGAAAGACAGATACGGCACCGATGCGGATAAGCTTCCGCTCGGCGCCATAGGCATCTTCAGCGCCGTAGACAAAATCAAGGTGGGCCTTCAGCAACTGATGGCAGGATCCAGGAACTGGGAAGTTCCCTATATCAGCAGGGGCGACCTTTTTTCTCTTACCGAAGAGTGCGCCAAGGTCACCGGAATCCCCTATGTCATGGAAGCGTTTCGGGAAGAGGCTATCAGCATTATCGACGCATGAAATCCGCCGAAGTGGATTTCATGAAGTGGCCCTGCCGGAGCTTTGGAGTTTTAGGGTGGCTGTAAAAAAGATCGATTTACCTGCAGAGATTTATACCCGTTTCAAGGTCTTCCATGAGTTGATGGCAGTCAAGATCCGGGAAATTCTACTTGTGGCAAGTCCTTATGACGCCTTCCTTCTGGAAGAAGACGGTTCCCTTGCCTCGCGCATCATCAACGAGTACAGCGGTCTTAATCTGAGCCAGCCTCCCAGGGTAACCCGGACGGCATCGGCCTACGCCGCCCTGGAGCATCTGAATGAGAAAAAATTCGACATGGTCATGACCATGCCCCACCTGGACGATATGGACGCTTTCTCCCTCAGCCGGGAAATCAAGACGATCAAACCCGAACTTCCTGTTATCCTTCTCGCCCATAACGTGCGCAGTATTTTCCCCTTTGCAGAAAACAAGTCTGCCTCGGGAATCGACAAGGTTTTCATCTGGTCCGGAAACGCCGATCTGCTTCTTGCCCTTGTGAAAAACGCTGAAGACCGCCTCAACGTAGACTTTGACACCCGGCAGGCAAAGGTCCGCGTTTTGATTTTGGTGGAAGATAACCCTGTCTACTACTCCTCCTTCCTCCCCCTCATCTACAAGGAAGTGGTGACCCAAACCCAGGCCGTTCTTGAACTGGGCCTCAATGAAGAACATCGGCTGGTCACGATGAGGGCCCGACCCAAGATTATCCACGCCGAGACCTATGAGGAAGCACTCGCATTTGCTGAAAAATTCCGACCCTATCTAATGGGGATCATTGCCGATACGAGGCTTCCAAGAAACAACTCTCTGGAGGAAGATGCCGGTTTCCGATACCTCATAAAGATTCGCTCGGAAATCCCTGATCTTCCTCTTCTCATGATGAGCTCCGAGCCCTCAAACAAAACAAAAGCCGAACAGGTCCCTGCGGTTTTTCTGGACAAGAACTCCCCTACCCTTTTGGCCGAGCTTCATGACTTTTTCATGAACCATCTCGGCTTCGGCGACTTCGTGTTTCGAATGCCGAACGGCAGGGAAGTGGCGCGAGCATCCAACCTACGGGAACTGGAAGAAAAGGTGGCCGGCATCCCCGAGGAATGCCTCTGGTACCATGGAACACGCAACCATTTTTCACGGTGGCTCATGGCACGTTCCGAGATCGCCCTTGCCACAACCCTTCGGGAAGTGAGCGCGGCGGACTTTGAGAGCGCCGATGAGGCAAGACAATTCATTATTTCGAACATTCATACCCTCAGACAGTGGCGTCAGAGAGGTGTGGTGGCCCAATTCAAACCGTCCCACTTTGATCCGGATGTTAATGATATCGTCAAGATCGGCCATGGTTCCCTCGGTGGAAAAGCCAGGGGCCTTGCCTTCATGTCCGCTATGCTCCAGGAAACGCCGGGGGTTTATGAGGCCTATCCTGATGTCACCATTGAAATTCCAAAAACCTTGGCAATCTGTACGGACGGGTTTGAGTCTTTCGTTTCCCGGAACCGTCTCCTGCGACTTGCGAAAGAAGATGTCCCGGATGATGCCGTGACGGAAGCTTTCCTCAAAGCGGAAATGCCCCCATGGATAACAAGCGGGCTTGAATCCTACTTAAAAGAAATTCGGTACCCCTTGTCCGTCCGCTCTTCCAGTCTCCTCGAAGATGCTCAGTTCCAGCCTTACGCAGGCCTCTACCGAACATATATGATTCCCAACAATCACCCGGATCCGACAATTCGACTGGAGCAGCTTCTCACCGCCGTAAAACTCGTCTACGCCTCTACGTATTATGAAGGCCCTAAGGCCTTCTCGAAAAGCATCGCCAACCAACCCCAACTTGAATCCATGGCGGTGATCATCCAACAACTCACCGGAGAAGAACAGGGTGATTTCTTCTATCCTGCCCTGTCGGGAGTCGCCCAGTCCCACAACTTTTATCCTGTCTCTCCTATGAAACCCGAGGAAGGAATCGCCCACATTGCCATCGGACTCGGCAAAACTGTCGTGGAAGGGGAAAGAGCACTGCGCTTTTCGCCCAAATACCCTAATATGCTCCCCCAGTTCTCTACGGTGGATGACATTTTGACCAATGCCCAGCGTTTTTTTTATGCGCTCAGGCTGCGCGACTGTGGACCCAACCTCAAATTCCAAGAGCACTGCAATCTCGAGAAAAGAGCTCTGGATGAAGCGGAAAACGAGTTTCCGGTTAAGACCCTGAGCAGCACCTATGTGCCGGAAGAGCATAGAATCAGGGACACAACATCCGTGCCCGGCTACCGAATTTTAACCTTTGCCGGCATTCTCAAGTACAACCTTTTCCCCTTGCCTCAGATCCTATGTGATTTTCTGGAATTGGGCCGAAAAAGCATGGGATGCCCTGTGGAAATCGAGTTCTCCGTGAATCTGAGCGGCAAAAGAAACCGGAAAGGGACATTCAACTTTCTACAAATCAGACCCATGGTAGCCGATGACCGACGATTCGCCGTGGAGATCTCAGAGGATGAAAGAACGAAAGCTTTCGTCCGTTCTTCCCAGTCCCTGGGCAACGGCAAGAACAATGAAATCGCCGATATCCTTTATGTTAAACCGCAAGATTTCAAGCCTGAGTCAACGGTCGAGATGGCCACGGAAATCGATCGTCTAAACGCAATGATCCTCAAAACGAAGCGCCCTTATCTTCTCGTGGGCCCGGGACGGTGGGGATCCGCCGATCGGTGGCTGGGCATTCCGGTACAATGGAAGAATATTTCCGGCGTGAGGGCCATCATCGAACTGAGGAACCAATGGATCAAAGCCGATCCCTCCCAGGGATCTCATTTTTTTCAGAACATTACCTCTCTGGGCATTCACTACCTCACAGTCACAGAGAATTCCGGCCAGGGAGATTATTTTAACTGGTCGTGGCTGGAAAGCCTGCCCGCCGTCAATGAGACCACATTCCTCCGTCATGTCCGAATGGAAAAACCCTTTCTGCTGAAGATAGACGGCCGGAGTTGCGAAGGAATCATCGTTGCGGACTAGTTTGCGGATTTTCATGATTCATTTCAATATGACAAACACAATTTCATTCTTAGGAGGTTATCCATGACAGACATTTTAAAGATCGTACAATCAAGGGACCCGGGAGAAAAGGAGTTCCATCAAGCCGTCCATGAGGTCATGGAAACGGTAAAACCGGTCCTGGATCGAAACCCCCAGTATCGCGAATCGGGGGTTCTGGTAAGAATTGTTGAGCCTGAAAGGACAATCATCTTCCAGGTTCCCTGGATGGATGACCAGGGACAGATCCACATTAACAGAGGTTTCAGAATTCAGATGAACAGCGCTATCGGCCCCTATAAGGGAGGCCTTCGGTTTCACCCCTCCGTCAACCTCAGCATTCTCAAATTTCTGGCCTTTGAACAGGTTTTTAAAAACGCTTTAACAACCCTGGCCATGGGGGGCGGCAAGGGGGGCTCCGATTTTGATCCTAAGGGCAAATCGGATAACGAAGTCATGCGATTCTGTCAGGCTTTCATGCTGGAGCTTTTTCGCCACATCGGTCCGAACACGGACGTCCCCGCCGGCGACATCGGAGTCGGCGCGAGAGAAATCGGGTATCTCTTCGGCATGTATCGCAAGCTTGCTAACGAGTTCACCGGGGTATTGAGCGGCAAAGGCCTCGGATGGGGTGGAAGCCTGATCCGACCTGAAGCCACAGGGTATGGCTGCGTCTATTTTGCCTCGGAAATGCTGAGTACTCAAAACAAAACTCTTGAGGGTAAGATCTGCCTGGTTTCCGGGGCCGGGAATGTGGCTCAATACACGGTTGAGAAACTGGTGGAAATGGGCGCCAAGGTGATCAGTCTTTCCGATTCATCAGGGTTCATCTGCGATGAGGAGGGCATAGACGGAAAAAAGCTGGCCTTTGTCAAGTGGCTTAAGAACGTAAGAAGGGGCAGAATCAAGGATTATGTAGACAAATACTCTCAAAGCACCTATACAGAGGCCGATTCCAGTTTAGATTACAATCCCCTCTGGAACCGAAAGGCGGACTGTGCCTTTCCTTGCGCCACCCAGAATGAAATCAACGGTAAGGATGCCCTGAACCTGCTCAGGAACAACGTCGGCTTGGTGGCCGAAGGCTCGAACATGCCCTCAACGCCGGAAGCCATTGATATTTTCCTTGACAAGAAGATCCTCTACGCCCCGGGCAAGGCGTCCAATGCAGGGGGCGTTGCAGTTTCAGGGCTTGAAATGGCCCAGAACAGCATGCGCCTGAACTGGCCCAGAGAAGAGGTGGATGGGCGTCTTCGCTTCATCATGAAAAACATCCACAAAACCTGTCTGGATGCCGCAGAAGAATACGGCCTGCCCGGCAATTACCAGGCAGGCGCCAATATAGCGAGCTTCGTCAAGGTCGTGAACGCCATGCTGGATCAGGGTTTGGTGTAGACTCCATTGAAGACGGTGCACGACACAAGTTCCTACAGGGAAAGATACCGAACCCGTGCGAACTTTGCCGCGCGCCGTCCATTTTCCGGGTGTTGACACTCAGGACGGTGCCTTGCCGGTTATCACACCCATAATTCCCTGTCTGGTTTTTTCCAGGAGAAGGTCATCATAGATTTTCTGTCCGCTTCCGTCCCTTACGTAAAATACACCGGTCATCTTTTCTTTATCGCTGTTGATCCTTGCAAAACGAATGTCAAGACCCAGGGAATAGATCTCTTTGGCCAGCTCATAGAGGAGGCCGGTCTTGATCCCTCCCTTCATCTCGATAAGGGTGAAAAAGTCTGAGGCCTCGTTGTCGATCTTGACTCTCCTGATCTGCGACGCATACCCGGTTGATAAGCCGACATTTCTCCGCACCTTTCTCGTAATCAGGTCTTCCAAGGGAAGTTCGCCGTCGATGGCCGGACGGGCGTCCTTAAAAATTTTCTCCCACACCTCCTGTTCACGTAACGGATCAAGCGGGTTGGTCACCTCATAGGTGTCAAAAGCCAGACCGTTTTTAAGTGTGAAGATTTTTCCGGAAAGCACGCTGATGTTGTGGAGGGTAAAAAGCCCGACCATTTTGCTGAAGAGCCCCGGTTTGTCATAGGTGCACAGAATGACTCTTGTTACAGGCGCATTCTTCAACCTTTCAAGCTTCCACTGCAGCCTCTCCTTGCGCATTGTTAGGGCAAGGCGAAAATGCTCCACCATGTCCTGCAGGGGTGCATTTAAGAAATACCTTGTCGAAACCTGCTCCATCAAGCGCAACACTTCGGGTGCTGGAAATTCGGCCTTGAGAACTCTCTGCAGAGCTTTCCTGTTTTCCTCCACACGCTTGGTTGCATCCGGCGAAGCCAGCGTTCCTCTGCTCAGAATTCGACGCACTTTAAAAAAAAGCTCGTTGAGAAGCATCATCTTCCAGTCGTTCCCCGCCATCGGCCCTGTGGCAAGGCTGTCGATAACCGTGAGAAGGAACAGTAGCTTGAGCCTCTCCAAATCGCCCACAACCTGGGCGATCTGCACCGACGTTTTCTCATCGTTCAGATCACGTCTCTGTGATGTGTTGGCCAAGAGCAGATGAAGTCTAACCAGAAAGGGAATCGTCTTAAGAGCCTCCCCCTCAATACCCAGGCGCTTAAGAACACGGGGGATCAAAGCTGATCCTTTGCGAGAATGATCTCCACGGTACCCCTTCCCGATATCATGAAGGAGGCCCACAAGAAAAAGCCATTCCGGATGTTCCAGCTCATTGAAAATCTCCTGGAAAAGAGGCCAGCGATCGTTGTATCGGCCTTTGGATATGTCCCGGGCCACCTCAAGTGTTTTCAAAGCGTGAAGGTCCACGGTTTCAGAGTGGTAATAACCGAACTGAGCAAGGTTCCTGATTTTCTTGAACTCCGGTATGAAAAGCGTGATCAGGCCTATCTCCAGAGCGAGCCTCAGGATCTTGGGGTTCTCCGGCTTAAGGAGAAGATTTATGAAAATGCTGTTGGCTTCAGGAATCGCCAGGAGCGCTTTGCCTTGTTCTACAATACTCTTGCCCGCCTCCCATATGAAGCCGGATCCCAGCAGAAGACCTCTCCGATTAGCCTCTTCAAAACCCTTTAGAATAAGAAGAGGATTTTGAGCAACCTCCCCTTCTCTTGCCAGGATTATGTTCCCTCGCAGAACTTGAAACTCGGGAGGGAGCTTGTCGGGACTCGGCTCGATGGATCGAGGATCAATAATGTCCATAGCCTTGGTAAAAAACTCTTCACTTCCGTAGCGGATCCGGTTTAGGTGGAAGTGAACGTGGCGCATAAATTTTTCAGGCCCCGCGTTATTTGTTCCTTCGTGATAAGCCAGGCTCTCGGATATCCGCTTCTGATAGGAGAGAAGCAGCCTATCTTCCCGCCGCCCTCCTGCCAGGAAATGAAGATGATTTCGAACCTTGAGAAGGAAGCTTTCTGAGTTATGAAGCCTGTCCAGGCTGAAATGAAAAAATACGGGAAATCGTTTGATTTCCCGCAGGCTTTTGGTGGCGAAAAATATCTTCGCCATCCACGTCATGAAATGCAGATCCCGGAGACCTCCGAGTCCTTCCTTAATATCAGGTTCGACAAAATACTCTTCGTGTGAGTACTTTTCCTGTCTTTTTTCCCGATGAATCAAAAACTGCTTCAGAATAGCGTCCTTTTCACGCTCAATCTTGGACCAAAAGGCAGCTTGAAAAAGGCGATAAAAGGACCTGGATCCCATAAGAAACCGGGCGTCCAGTACTGATGTGAGAAATCGAAAGTCGCTCATGGCGAGGCGGTTACATTCTTGAACCGTCAAAACAGCATGGCCCACGTCCAGCTTCGCATCCCAAAGGCAATGGAGAATCCTCGATATGATCTCTATCATTTCAGGGGAGAGTCTGTCCCGATGAATGATCAAAAGATCAACGTCTGAGCCGAGACAGATCTCCTTTCTGCCGTAACTGCCCAGAGCCGTGACGGCAACCCCCTCTTGCAGGATCTCACTTGCTTTTTCACTTCCCCCCTGGGCGAGAAAAAGGGACCGGATGAAACGGTCCATCACACCCGCATATTTTCGAGTGGTCGGATATCCCGAGCTTTGCTTCAGTAGATTATGAATAAGGGCGCTTCTTGATCCGAAAAAGTCTTTGAGGATTTCATCTGAAAAATTCGGATGGCTAAATGGCGTCTTCGTCCTCTTCTCCTGTCCTGATCCGAACTGCCTTTTCCACAGGCATGACAAAGATCTTACCGTCTCCTATTTGCCCTGTGTAGGCGTTCGTCCTTATCGCATCGAGCACTCGAGGGAGCATGTTCGTGGTTACGACCACTTCTATTTTGATTTTCGGAAGAAAGTCCACCACGTATTCAGCACCGCGGTAGATCTCCTTGTGTCCTTTCTGCCGCCCGAACCCCTTCAACTCCGTAATGGTCATTCCGCTAACCCCGAGCTGCAGGATCGCCTCTTTCACTTCATCAAGCTTGAACGGCTTAATAATGGCTTCGATCTTTTTCATGCTCTCCCTCGATCAATATTCTCGTAAATCACGCAACGCACATTCCAATCCACTTTTGCTTTTGGATCCACTCCAAAGTGTGGGCCATGGTATTCACCTGAGAGCCTCTTGTCAACGGTTTTGTCCGAATCGACCGTCTCGAGATATAACCTCTGAGAACACACCTTTCAAAACCAAGCCCCCATGTTTTCCGTTAAACGCATGACAAACTTGTTCTAAATAATTTTTCCAGATACAAATTTGTAGGTTATCTTTCTGCATTTTTTTTCAAAACAATTTATCCATTTGTTTTTCTTAAAGAATTTTATGATCCTTCCAATGGCATGCTTGTTGCCTTTCTTGCCTTTTAAAAATTGGGAAAGGAGTACCCGACAATGAACTCAGGAGACACCACATTTGTTCTCATCTCTGCAGCCTTGGTCATGCTTATGACCCCGGGGCTGGCTCTCTTTTACGGCGGCATGGTTCGAGGCAAAAACGTGCTCGGCACGATTATGCAAAGCTTTATGATCCTCGGGTTGATCACTTTTCAGTGGGTCCTCTGGGGGTACAGCATGTCCTTCGGCCCGGATTACGGCGGTATCATCGGAGGGTTGGATTGGTTTGGTCTCAAGGGGGTCGGGATGGAACCCAGTTCGCAATACGCTCCCACCATTCCTCATCTCGCCTTTATGATTTTCCAGTGCATGTTTGCCGTCATTACGCCGGCCCTCATCACGGGAGCTTTTGCGGAGCGCATCAAGTTCAGTGCCTTTCTGCTCTTCGTTCTCCTGTGGGCCACCTTCGTCTACAACCCTCTCGCTCATTGGGTGTGGGGCACAGGAGGCTGGATGGGAAAAATGGGCGCCATGGATTTTGCAGGGGGCACCGTAGTTCATATCAGCTCCGGTTTTTCCGCCCTGGCAGCAGCGCTTTTTGTGGGCAGGCGGCTCGGTTACGGTTCTACGGCCTATATTCCCCATAACCTTCCTATGACCATTACCGGCGCCGCTCTTCTATGGTTTGGATGGTTCGGGTTCAATGCCGGAAGCGCCCTGGCGGCCGACGGTCTCGCAGCGAGCGCTTTCGTGGTTACCCACATCGCTTCTTCAGTAGCCGCCTTTTCATGGCTCCTGGTGGAGTGGCTCCACAAAGGGAAACCCACAACCCTAGGTGCCGCAAGCGGGGCCGTAGCCGGCCTGGTAGCCATTACACCCGCGTCGGGTTTTGTAGGCCCTGTTTCCGCCATCGTCATCGGCGCCCTGGCCGGCGCAATCTGTTACGGCGGCGTTTTGCTCAAGGTGAAATTGGGCTACGATGATTCTTTGGACGTGGTGGGGATTCATGGCCTCGGCGGGACTTGGGGAGCTCTGGCTACAGGACTTTTTGCAAGCAAGGCCCTTAACAGCGCAGGGGCCGACGGCCTCTTTTTCGGTAATCCAGGGCAACTGACGATCCAGTTTCTCTCCGTGCTGGTGACCATGATTTTTGCTTTTGTCATGACCCTGGTAATTTTGAAAATTGTGGATAAACTTGTCGGTCTGCGAATCAGTGAGGAAGAGGAACAAAGGGGAATGGATATCAGCCTCCACGACGAAAGGGGATATAATGCGTGATCTAATTCACGTCAAATTCACAGCATATGTCCTTATTGTGTAGCGAAGCGGAAATAAGTCCCAAAAATGCGGTTCAAAAAAACCCTCTCATCTTCAGGGGATGAGAGCAGAGGATAAGCCGATCAAACTCAAAAAGGAGCCATAGTCATGAAAAAAATTGAAGCGATTATTAAGCCCTTCAAGCTTGATGATGTTA
>JAFGDM010000207.1 GCA_016932115.1 Deltaproteobacteria bacterium
GGGAAACCCCTGGCCCCGAGCCAATGCGAGGGGAACAGCGGGAGGGGGCAAAACTCCCCCGTAGATAAACCGCAGAAAAGACCAGCCCGGGAGCCTAGGCCGCCCTGGGCGGCCGCGGAACAAGAAAAAGAGAGCCATGATCCTCATCAAAGCATCATATAGAGATATAGTGTTACGAAATTTCAAATATCTTTGGCCGCGTTTTTTCAAAGTGTTATACCCTCCGGATTTCTCGCTTCGCTCGAAATGACATAAAAATGGTAGTTTCACAAAGCCGTCAATAAAAAAATCCACAAAAATATGTATTATTAAGTATACCCTACAAATGCCTAGCACATAAAAATGTATACATTTGTTTTTTTAAGCGGTATAATGACTCTTCTTCTGTATCTTAAAAGACGTGAGGTAAG
The DNA here is from genome assembly GCA_016932115.1 of Deltaproteobacteria bacterium. Lineage (GTDB taxonomy): Bacteria > Desulfobacterota > DSM-4660 > Desulfatiglandales > HGW-15 > JAFGDM01. The sequence goes on from JAFGDM010000207.1 coordinate 411, forward strand.
AGATGGCTTCAAGTCCCGCTTTTGCAGATTCAACCATCGATCAATTGAAGGAGATTTCGCACTGGGTTTCGTCGGTCCTGGACCTTGATCAACTCCTGGAACTGATCATCGACAGGGCCACTAAGATGATGCAGGCGAAAGCAAGTTCGCTGTTGCTACTCGATGCGAAGGCAAAGAAACTCTATTTCAAAGTGGCTATCGGAGAGAGAAGAGATGAAGTCAGAAAATATGAGATCAATCTGGGCCAAGGCATAGCGGGTATTGTTGCCCAAAAGGGGGAGCCGTTACTCATCCCTGATGTGACCAAGGACCCTCGCTGGTACAAGGAGATCAGTGAAACCGTCGGCTTTCAGACCCGATCTATTGCGTGCGTGCCCATGAAAATGGGCAATGAAACCATCGGGGTAGTCGAAATCATCGATAAGCAGGACGGGTCTCCAATTAAGGGTGAGGACATGAAAATACTCACTGATTTCGCGGAACTCGCGAGCCTCGCCATCAGCAACGCCCGTAAGATAAACCAGGTGCAGAGGGAAAACCGGGATCTTAAGGAAGAGCTTTCCAGGAAATATCAAATCATAGGGGAAAGCCCCCCGTTAAAAAAGGTGATTTCCGACGCTCTAAAGGTGGCAAATGCAAAAACCAGCACAATGATTCTCGGCGAAAGCGGAACCGGGAAAGAGCTTCTCGCCCGCCTGATCCACCATGTGGGACCAAGAAAAAGCAAACCTCTCATCATCCTCAATTGCGCGGCTCTCCCGGAATCACTTCTTGAAGCGGAGCTTTTCGGCTATGAAAAAGGGGCTTTTACCGGAGCCCTCGCCCGAAAAATCGGGAAATTCGAACTGGCCGACGAAGGAACCCTCTTCCTCGATGAAATCGCCGAGATGAGCCAGGGCATGCAGGCGAAACTGTTGGGTGTCTTACAAGAAGGCGTATTTTACCGAGTGGGAGGAAACACAAGAATAACCGTGGACGTGCGCATCATATGCGCCACGAACCGGGATATCCCGGTGGAAGTCGCCCAAGGCCGGTTCAGGGAAGACCTCTTTTACCGTTTAAATGTCGTCCAAATTCTCATGCCGGCCTTACGGGAACGGAAAGAAGACATCCCTCTCCTTGTTGAATATTTTTTAGAGATTTTCAAACAAGAAAGGGGGTGCATGGATTTATTCATCTCCAATGAAGCGATGCAGAGGATCATGGAATACAACTGGCCCGGCAATGTGCGAGAATTAAAGAACGCCATCGAGCGCGCCGTAGTCATGGGGAACGGAAAACAACTGCTTCCGGAAGACCTCCTCATTCCCAGGGAGAAAACGGTAACCTCCACCTTCGAAGCGGGAATCACGCTGAAGGAGGCTGAAGACAGATTTAAAAAAGAATTCATAACGACCAACTTGAAGCATCATCAAGGCAATCGCAGCAAGGCGGCCAAGACCATGGGCATTCAGCGGACATATCTGTCAAGGCTCATATCCAAGTACGGCTTGATAGGAATATGAAAGACCCCGGGCGCCGTGTCTCAAAAGTGCTGTTCTTAAAAACGGCAATCTAAAATCCTGGAATTGAACCGCGTATTTGAGCCTCTTCCCGGGGACACGGAAATTCGAAGCGCGCATTTAGAACACGCAATCCAGCGTGGTTATGTATTTGGCGACACGGTTCCAGATTTCAACGGGGCAGATCTCAGTCCCGGAGAAGGAATTGCGGCCCACTTTGAGGGCGATCGTCTCTTTGAACGCGTAGATCTCGTTCTTCTTCCCGTCATGAAATGAGATCTTCAGATCGCATCCATCCCATGTTTTATCCGAGTGTATCGTCACATCCCACGAGAGGGTAACCAGCCTTTGGTGTCTTGCGACTTCCCTGATTTCATAGGTGATCTTGGGTTTGGCATGAAGAGGGTGATTGGCGAAGAAGCACGCAAAAACAAATAACATAACAGCCAGGCTTCTCCGGCTCAATGGTAATGTTTTGATCATTTTCAACCTCGAAATGACTCCGAATTTTAGAACAGGGTCGCACAATAGCTTAAACTCATGCGTATTGCAAGAGATCCGGGAAAGCATTTATGAATGAGTTCGGGAGGAGGCCCTTTGTCCTTGAAGTTTTTGGTTAAAACGCTATAGTATTAAAGCAGTGTTAAAGAAGTAAATATTTCAAGGAGGTTTTGCTTATGAGAGCAGATACTCTGCGGGCATCCAGAGCGGAAGTTCTTGTCAACGACTATGTGAGAAGCGTTTACAATTGGATGGGCATCGGCCTTGCTTTGACCGGTTTCGTCGCTTATTACGTATCCGCCAATGAAGCTGCAGTCCGTTTTATTTTCGGGAACACGATAGTCTTCTTCGGGCTTTTAATCGGCCAACTGGTTCTCGTGTTCGCCATCAGCGGCATGGTCCAGAGAATGAGTGCCGGTACGGCCACCTTTCTCTTTCTTCTCTATTCCGCCCTCACCGGTGTAACCCTTTCCTTCATCTTCCTGGTCTATGCGGGCGCCTCGATTGTTTCTACCTTTTTTATCTGTGCGGGGACTTTTGCCGCATGCAGCATCTACGGTTGGAAAACCAATCGAGACTTGACCAGCCTGGGGGGTTTTCTTTTCATGGGGCTTTTCGGGATCATCATCGCCACTGTTGTAAACATATTCATCCGGAGCAGCGGCATGAACATGATCATCAGCTACATCGGGGTGATCGTTTTTGTGGGTCTCACGGCCTATGATACGCAGAAAATCAAGAATATGGCCCTTACTCAACCCGCAGGTCTTGACGGGGCTGTAATCAGGAAGGGCGCTATTCTGGGAGCCCTCTCTTTGTATCTCGACTTCATTAATCTTTTCCTTATGCTCCTGAGGATATTCGGCCAAAGCCGGGAGTAGCTCCCCGAAAGTATGACGCTCACCATGAGTGAGTTTTCGAGAGGGAGAGAAGGCTGAGAGGGAGGGAAGGGGGGTTTAAAAAGACTGGAGCCAAGGGATCGGACCCGCATATTCTTTATGAAATGATAAAGGCTGAGAAAATTTTCATAGTGGGAGACATCCATGGATGCCTCGGCATGCTTCAACGGCTCATGAAGAAGATTCCGTGGAAACCGGGTTCCGATCGGTTGATTTTTCTTGGCGATTATGTCGACCGAGGGGAAGATTCACGCGGTGTCATCGAGTACCTGCTGGAGATTTCAAGGAGCACGGAGCGTGTGGATTTTCTTATGGGAAACCATGAGAAAAACCTTCTTGATTTTATTGAGGGCCGGGACCCATCCACCTTTTTCCTGAACGGCGGTACCTCAACTCTGAACAGTTA
>JAFGDM010000208.1 GCA_016932115.1 Deltaproteobacteria bacterium
CATGGGACCTGAATACCTTGCAGCTTTCACCTGCGGTGATCAGCTTCTGTGGGGAGCGGCCGAGCCCATCCGTCGCATGTTGAACATTGTAATAGATCATCTCTGCTGACGCAAAGACGGTGTATGGCATAGGCGCAAAATTCTTTTCCGCCCCCCCGGCCCAGCTTTGAGTGGCGCACCTCCTATCATCTACGCCGACCATGACGTATCGGCACTCATCGGCGGTGGATATTCCCGTTGACATGCCTGTGCTTGTTCACTATTATTATTTCGCGCGGAAGTGGAAAGCTCACTGGTGGGGCTCCCGGACTTCAAATCCGGTGCGACGGTGAAGAGCTGTCGGGTGGGTTCGATTCCCATGCACTTCCGCCAAATAGCGGAAAATCAGGGATTTAGGCATCATACTTGAACCTTTTTTTTATGTGCTTTTTGAAGGTTAAAAACCTTCATTGTAACTTGCGGTGTAACTAGTTCCAGATGGTAGGCTCCTATCTTGGTCACTGTCTGCCTCAACTCCTTGTTATCCACGATGTTGTAACGGTCGAAAATGCTCTTGGTCTTGTGGCCGAAAATCATCATAGCCACTCTCTCAGGAATGCCGGCGCGAACCATGTTTATGACAGCCGTCCTTCTTAGGTCGTGGTAGAGCTTCCCCGGATATCCTGCTTTTTTGCAAGCAGCCCGCCATGCCCGATTGAATCGCGTCTTGATGATCCTGTTTGTGCGGGCCTCATTTGGGAAGACGTAGGGAGATAGTTTTTCCGAAACCTTGCGTTCTTCCCACTGCGCTTGAATCAAGATCTTCAGCTCCTCGTCGCAGATTGATATATCTCTTCACCCTGGCAGTGTTGACTTCCATGGCTCTCATATTGCTGAAAATCTTCTCCAGGTGGGGAAAGGCTGTGATCAGGGGGATAGGAAGCCTCGATAGGCGTTTTTCCACTTTTGCCGTGGGCATTTGTCGAAGAACGGGCCCTTTTTAATTGCCGGGGACTTCGGTTGAAAACCCCTACCATCTCGTAATACAATTTAACGGCGCTTGCCGCCTGCTCTTGTTGGGCGGTTGTTTGCTTCTTCTCCTGTAATTTACGCAGAAAGCCCGGAAGGCTGTCTGTTTGTGCAGGTGCAAAATTGTATTTTTGACAAAAATCAAGGTAATATCACAACCATTTCTTATATTCCCACCAGTGTTTAGCGGGAACGGTCTTTTCCCGCATATGTTTTTCAAACTGCATTTGCAATTCAGAGGGCACTGTGAACATGAGAGTATCTTTCCCTTTCAAAAACAAATTTATGTATATTCATCGCAACTGACATCATATACAGAAAGATAGATTTTGATTATCGCAAAAGAAAAGGCTTGTCAAGACAACATATATTGTGTAAACAGTAAGATACATATCACATGTATTTTCTAATGATCAAAAATATTGAAACGAACCAATTTGCCCGTAATGGGGTCTTTCCGCTTTTGGGAGATATCCAGAAAACTATAGAATAACTTGTTCGGTGCCAAGAAAGGAGCGATAAGACCACATGAAATCCGCCGGGATTTGCGAAATGTGTGGCCATCATGTTGGTGTAAGGCAGAAGGCCCACATAATGGCCGAAGGGAAGAAAACAGAGAACAACGTATTGATGCTGTGTCCGACTTGCCACATCATGTTTGATAGGCATGTCAAGCCAAAAGTTTTCAAGGCCATGATGGAGGCTGGCTTTACGGGACTTCCCTGACTCCTGGAAAAAATCCATTTACGAGCAGGCGGCAGAGGCATCAGCGAAGGCCCTGAAGAGGAGCAGAAACCTGGACCGGAATAAAGACCCCGTCCGGTAAGCGGCAACGTTCGGTGAAAAGAGGATATGCATGGCGGAGTACGGCGAATGGAATCGAAAGGGAGCGACACTAAGCGACGTAACTGCCAAAACTGAATACGGAGTGGATCGCGATTTCATTATCAAAGGTATAGAGACTGGAAAGCTGGAATACCGCGACGGAGCAATATGGGGGAACCCGTACCTTAGAATCCTGAGAAGCCAACTCGAGAAGTACATATCTGAGCAACTTGGCAAGGATTACCTGATGAAGGTTAAGAGTCAGACGGAGTTGCGGAAGATCAAGAAGGAGATGTCCGGACTCAAGAAGAGACTAAATGAACTTCAGGACAGGAAAACTGACCTTGAGGAATCATTAAAGAAATGACAGACTACCGAACCTGTCACTCCAGCGGATGGCTTTCAGCCACCGTTGAGTTCGACGTTATGAGGCAAAAGAAGAGAAGGTAACGAGCATGATTCGCCTGTTCCGGGAAAGCGACTTAATGCCACTTCATCGCATGATTTGCGATGCCAATGTCCGGGCTAAGTGCCAAGGCCCTTTTCTGCTAATGGCTACTGATATGGCGGCATCCAGGGAGGTACCAAGCTTACGCAGCTCTCCTACCTTTGTCCGGGCGTACCGCCACTGTTTCCAATAGCACATACGCAAGCGTCTCCTGAGCCAGTGATCGATCTCAGGGATAGGACGATAATACTCCGATATCCCAAAGTAATTCATCCAGCCTCGGAGATATTGGGCCAGCTTCTTGTACCGGTATTCCATGGAGACAAACCAACTTCTCCCGGTCAAATCTTTGACCCTCCGTTTAAACTCGCGGAAGGCCTTATCTGACCAGCGGATTTTGGCCCCCTTAAAGGTGAACCCGAGGAAACGGGTCTTGTCGGTTTTGACCACCCGGCTTTTCTCCTCGTTGAGCCTGAGTTTGAGCTTGCGCTCCAGGAAACGTTGAACACTTCGCATCACGCGCTCACCCGCCCGCCGGGACTTCACCAAAATGATGAAGTCATCCGCGTAGCGAGCAAACCTGTGATCACGTTGTTCCAACTCCTTATCCAGGTCATCGAGAAGGATGTTGGCCAACAGGGGTGATAGCGGACCGCCTTGAGGCACCCCCTTTCGGGTTGCCTGTAAACGGCCGTTGATCACGACCCCGGCACGCAGGTACTTCCCGATGAGGCGAAGGACACGTTTATCCCTGACCTTTCGGGCTACACGGTGCATGAGCACATCGTGATTGACCGTGTCGAAGAATTTGGACAAATCCATGTCCACAGCGACACGCCAGCCCTCTCGGATATACTCGCGTACCTGATAGACGGCATCATGGGCCGATCTACCCGGCCTGAACCCGTAGCTATGACCCGAGAAATCCGGATCAACCATAGGCATCAGGACCCGGTAAATGGTTTGCTGGATCAGCCGGTCAAGCACCGTGGGAATACCCAGTGGGCGGGTTCCACCCGTCGCTTTGGGGATCTCCACACGCCTTACCGGCGAGGGTTGGTAAACGCATGCCAGGAGAGACTCACGGATCTTATCCCACTTTAGGCGTGCAAACTCCAGGAATGCCTCAATCGACATACCGTCGACCCCGGCAGCTCCTTGGTTCGCTTTCACCCGTTTCCATGCTCCGACCATGTTTTCCTGGGACAAAATCCGCTCCAGCAGGTGATCATTTGGATCGGGCGATTCCATGGCGTGCCTCATGTTCACTCCTCCTGTCGGATTCTTTGTGTCATGAGAACTCATAGAGGCTCCTTTCCTGCTCTGTGTTCGGCCCTTCGCCATGTCCCGCATTACCCCGGGCGTTGGGCTAATATAGCCTCGGCTGACTTCTCTGCCCCATCACCTTACAGGTTACCCGGTAAGGCGCCATGAGGGCTCTCACGATGGGAGGCTATCGATTGTTCGTGACTCCTGAAAACGTCAGGACTTATCATCGGCGACAGCGACCGACGATGCCAGGACCTTGGTTCCCCGGTTGGGTCCGAGCCGGGAGATACCATGCGAGAGACTCACAGCAAGTGAGGCAGATCTCCCCGGATAAGAACGTGAACTGTCGCTACACAACCGCGGCATTTACCGTATCTCCCGAATCTAGGGCTTTGTCATGTTGTGCTGACTTACCCGGAGACTGGGCCTTGTATGTCCCGCTTCAGCGGGATTCGTCGGCTAATAGCTTTGCACTCGGGCCTCTTTCAGACGGTGCCTCGCGGCAACGCCCTCGCCGTCGGCTAGTACTTGTGCCAATGTTTTATCCATTGGCAGGATTTATATACAGGGGACTTGCACCCCATAAGTTCAAGCCCCTGCCGGGCGTACCCAGCGAATGCAGCAGCCAATCCTGTCGGCAAGCAAGCTTGCCTCCGGTCTCGCTGCTGATCCGCAGCGTTGGGCGCCACTCCAAGAGCGCCGGAAACAGGCTCACATGAACGCTAAGCCGAGAACTGCAGGAAGAGCTTTGTTGATTGCGGTTTTGATGTTTGCAGGCGGATGCGCGTGGCTGCGCACTGCCGAAGAAGCGGTTGATCTAAAGACAGAGTTAAAGAACAATAATGAACTGGATATATTGAAGGATTATGAAGATAATGTATTTAACTATTGGACCGTCCTTCAAAGAGAGATCAATACACTCAAAAAGGAACATCCACAGTATTCAAATTATGATGTGATAATAATGCACAGAGAACTTAGACAGAAAGGAATTAATTACTATAAAGAAGTGAAGGAAGCCCATGAAAAACATAAAAGGGGTGAACTACCCCCTGGAATCGATTCTGTAATAGAATATGTCGAGTACAAGAAGAGGTTGGGGGAATCGCAAAACCACTCTCCTAAATCCTCATCTGGAACCCTGTCACGCGAATAGCATTCTAACCACCATCCCACTGAAGAAGGGTTGGGTCGGAGATGAGTGACCATATAGCAGTGAACACCGAAGGAGTAACCATATGAGCCGTGAAGAAATCGAAGCCGAGATCAAGAAACTGGATTTGAAGGACCGGGCTGCGCTCGCGAAATGGATAGTCGAGAGCCTCGACGATCTTTCTGAAGCGGAGGTCGAGGCATTGTGGGCTGAGGAGGCTGAGCGCCGACTGGATGAGATGGAGCAGGGCCAAGTGCATGAGATACCTTCGAAAGAAGTACTATGCCGAGCGCGGGCAGCTATCTCGTGAAACTGATTACCTTTCATCCGGATGCTGACGCTGAAATTACTGAGGCGGCCCTGTACTATGAGGTGCATAAGCCTGGCCTGGGTTCGGACTTTCTTGGGGAGGTTGAACGAGGGCTCGACCTGATTTCAGCGAACCCGGAGGGTTCCCAGCGAATCGCAAGGAGAGTCCGGAGTAAGCCCTTGTGGCGATTCCCCTACAATCTGATCTACGCTGTCTATCCGGACCGAATTCGAATCGTGGCGTGCGCTCATCAGAAACGGCGGCCTTTCTACTGGCGAAGCAGGCTAAAGGACAAGGATGAAAGGGAAGGCCCAATCGGGTAGCCGGGGGTTTTTCTCCCCCAGCCCGCCCACCACCCCTCATGCGGGTCCGCACGGGGCGGTTCACAGAGATAACCGGGGCCGTAGCCGGGTAATGAATTTTCACCCACAGCTCTTTGACAGACAGAAGCCCTTGATCCTTGAGCCATTGATCGGTCCCCGCAGGCGGGATCTTCGACATGCCGGTGCGGGTAGCCAGAGTACGAGCCAGGTGCCACGGGCCTTTACGGCTGATCGCCACGAAAATAGCCGCCTTTTAATACTTGACAAATAACTTCTCTGTTGTACAATTGTCAAAAGATGATTTCTAGGAGTTTTATATGGATGTAATAATTGATACATCGGCCTTGATTGCAGTTATTGTTGGTGAACCTGAACGCGACAGAATTATCGAAATTACATCAGGAAATACTCTCATAGGACCTGGTTCTATTCCTTGGGAAATTGGCAATGCCTTCTCCGCTATGTTTAAACACAACAGGTTAACACTTAAAGAAGCCAAAAAAGGTCTCGCGATATTTCAAAGCATCCCTCTTCGTTATGTGGAGGCGGATTTTTATAATGTATTAAAGCTGTCTAAAAATGCCAAAATGTATGCTTATGATGCCTATTTCCTCGATTGCGCTATGAGACATAAAGCACCAATACTGACATTGGATCGAAGTTTAAAGACAGCAGCTCAAAATATAAAAATCGAAACCTTGGAGGTTTAAAATGCAGGTTTATACCTATTCAGAAGCCAGACAGAAGCTTGCTTTTGTACTTGAGCAAGCAGAAGATACCGGGA
>JAFGDM010000209.1 GCA_016932115.1 Deltaproteobacteria bacterium
GCTCCCCGGGACGGACTCGAACCGCCGACCAAGTGGTTAACAGCCACCCGCTCTACCTGCTGAGCTACCGGGGAATATGTCTCTTCACAGTCAAAAAGACAGAGGCTTCACGGAGACGCTCTGCCTCTCGAGCGGCAGCGAAGTCCCGCCACAGACGGGGCTGAGCTACCGGGGAAAAAACCTAACTGAAATTTAATAACAGAGGTATTCTAAAGGGTCAACAGAAATTTTCGGGACGTCAGGCGATTATTGAGAGCTCATGATGCTGTTTAGGATCGCAGCGGTAAATGAAGGGCATTCGCCTTGACAGGCGGGCGGATTCCCTCTATGAAAGTACGATGCTTTCTCTTGCCTAATAGGTGGAATAATGAAACAAGTCATTCTTGGAACGGCCGGTCATATCGACCATGGAAAAACCACTCTCATCAAGGCCCTCACCGGCATCGACACAGATCGGCTGAAGGAGGAAAAGGAACGAGGGATTACCATCGAGCTGGGATTTGCCCATCTCAAACTTCCCAGTGGTCAAATTTTGGGCATCATCGACGTGCCGGGTCATGAAAAGTTCGTGAAAAACATGGTTGCAGGGGCCACGGGCGTTGATATCGTGGCGCTTGTTATTGCCGCGGACGAAGGAGTCATGCCGCAGACGCGGGAGCACCTTGAAATCTGCCAACTTCTTCGTGTTAAAAGAGGAATCGTGGTGATTACGAAGATCGACATGGTGGACCAGGAGTGGCTCGAACTTGTGAGGGACGACATTTCCACCTTTCTGATAGGCACCTTTCTTGAGGATGCACCCATCATGGAAGTTTCCGCGGTGGGAGGCAAGGGTCTCGATGAACTTATCGCTCTTCTTGATTCCATGGTCAAGGAGGTGCCGGAGAGGGAAGCGGGCAGCTTCTTTCGCCTTCCTATTGACCGCGTCTTTATTATGAAAGGTTTCGGCACGGTGGTTACGGGAACATCCATATCGGGCTCAATCAAGACGGGCGATGAGGTGAGCGTTTATCCGCAAGGCCTTGAGTCCCGAATCCGAGGCATCCAGGTGCACAACCATGAGGTCAAGGAGGTGAGCGCAGGACTCAGAACCGCCATCAATCTTCAGGGGCTGGAAAAGGAAGAACTGCAGAGAGGGAATGTGGTTGCTACCAAGGGATCTCTCACATCAACCCGCATGCTTGATGTGACCTTTCACCTTTTGCCCAGCGCACTGCGAAAAGTCAAGAACCGATCGGTGGTGCGCTTTCACACGGGGACGGCGGAGATCATTTCCACCATCGTTCTTCTCGACAGGGACGATTTGACTCCGGGCCAGACCTGTTTTGCGGAGATTAGGCTCGGTGAGCCCACAGTCGTAATGTCACATGATCATTTTGTGCTCAGAAGCTATTCTCCTATCCGTACCATAGGCGGTGGTGAGATTCTCAATGCCCTTCCACAGAGAAAGAAGCGTTTTTCGGAAGCCGCCCTTGCAGAACTGAAGATATTAAGCACGGGAAATCTCAGTGAGGTTACGGAGCAGTACATTGCTGCGGGGCGCTTTGCAGGCACGGAAGAAGCACAGCTCCCCTTCCTCACCAATGCGAGCAGAAAGAAACTGGACGAGATTGTGAAGACCCTCCAGGCTCAAAGAAGAATCATCCAGTATGATAAGGAAAAGGGAATTCTAATTCATGAAGGATACTACAAAGAAGCAAGCGAAGAGATCCTCAATACGCTTACCCGCTACCATCAGGATTTTCCCTTAAAGGTGGGCTTACTTAAGGAAGAACTCCGCTCAAGGACCGTCGGTTCAAACAACCCCAAGCTTTTTAATTCTCTAATCAACCATTTAACCCAGGAAGGGGTGGTCGTTCAGGAAAAGGAATTGCTTAGGCTCAAGGAGCACCGGGTGACCCTGGCCCAGGATCAGGAAAAGATACGGCGCCAAATCGAGGAAACCTATCTCAAGAGCGGCATACAGCCCCCCTACTTCAAAGAACTCAAAGAAAAATTCCCGGGCAATACGGCGGCGGATATGCTGGGGGTCATGGTCAAGGACGGAATCCTTGTCAAGGTCAAAGAGGATCTCTACTTTCACCGCGATGTGATTGAGGGGCTTAAAAATCGGCTCGTCGGTTTTCTAAAAGACATGGGGGAGATCGATACACCCCAGTTCAAGGAAATGACCAATGCATCGAGGAAATACACCATACCGCTGTTGGAATATTTTGATATCACCCAGCTCACGATGAGGGTCGGCGACAAGAGGATGTTGAGAAGAAAGTGAGGAAACAATGAAGCGGAGGATTCATGGGGGTGGAAAAATCGTTCAACACATTGAGAGAGGCTCTTTCTCTTAGCGCCCATGAACACATTGCCCTGGTCGGTGGAGGCGGTAAAACCACCCTCATGTTTGTTCTTGCCGAAGAGTGCAGAAAAGCGGGGAAGCGTGTCATCACATCGACAACAACAAAAGTGTGGCACCATCAAGCGATGAAGGCTCCCTATGTTGTCTACATCGACAGTCTCCGACCTTGGGAGGATCAGATCGGAGAAGGACTTGCCGGGGTCGGACATGTTTTTGTAGGCCGGTGCGTTCTCGAATCGGGCAAGGTGGATGGAATCAGCCCGTCCCTATCCGACGATTTATTTGATGACCTTGAGGCCGATTACCTGCTGGTTGAAGCCGATGGGGCCGCAGGGCTCCCGGTTAAAGCGCCCGCGGCCCATGAGCCGGTTATTCCGGCGTCAGCGACTATGGTCGTGGCCGTGATGGGTCTTGAGGCTGTGAATAGTCCTCTCAGCTCGGAGGTGGCGTTTCGCCTTGATGAGACGAAAAGAATCACAGGGCTTGCCACAAGTATGCCGCTGACGCCCACAGCGCTGTCCAGGCTTTTCACACATCCGGAAGGGCTTTTCAAGAGAGCGCCCAAGCGTGCCCGGAGGATAGCTTTTCTGAACAAGCTTGATCTGCTGGATAGCGATAAAGACATCTTGGAACTTGCCGGGGTCATTCTTGCTGACCCAAGGGCGAAAATCAATCGAGTGATTATGGGATCCATCAAGGTCGGCAAATACAGGGTTTTGGGGAAAGAATAGTGGAAGGGATATACAATAACGCACTTGAGCTCCTGGACAAAAGACAGATCGGTATTCTTGCCACCATCATCCGGCTCACCGGTTCCGGACCCAGGGCGGCAGGCGCCAAGTTCCTGATCATGGAAAACGGCTCCTTTATAGGTACGATCGGTGGGGGACTCCTGGAAGCCGAGGTTCTAAAAAAAGCGAAGCACGTCCTCAAAACGGCCAGGCCCTGCCGCATGCATCTGAGCCTCATGGGAAAGGATGTGGCAGAGACGGACATGATTTGCGGCGGAGATGCGGAGGTGCTCCTGGAGCCCCTGTTCCCGGATGATGAGGCGCAGATCGCGATTCTAAAAAGATGTCTGGGGATCCGGAAACGAGGCGGTGCGGGGCTCCTCGCGACGGTTGTGAATGTAGAGCGCTGGGGAAAAGAAAAAAGCCTCAAGGTTCTTTTTGAAAAGAGCGGGCAAAGAGCAGGAGGCCTTCCCGGCATGGAGAGTATCGAGGAGAGCCTTGTCGCCAGCCTGGAAAAATGGCTCGAAAGAAGGGAACCAGCGATCACCGTCTTCAAGGATAAGGAAGGAAAACAGGTGGAGCTTTTCGTAGAACCTCTTTTTTCAGACCCTCTTCTTTACATTTTCGGCGGGGGCCATGTATCCACACAAATTGTGCCCCTCGCAAGCGGGGTGGGATTTAAGGCGGTGGTTATCGACGACAGGGCCGAATTTGCAGATCCGGCCAGATTTCCAAAAGCCGAAGAAGTTTGTTGCTGTCCTTTTGAAAGGGTGATGGAGAGATTTCCTATAAACAAACTATCTTACATCATCATAGTAACGCGAGGGCACCTTAACGACAAGATGGTCCTGGAGCAAGCCCTTAGAACCGGGGCTAGGTATATCGGCATGATCGGAAGCAGACGCAAGAAAGCCATGATCTATGAGAGGCTCCTGGTAGAGGGGTTCACCCGCGAGGATCTTAATCGTGTCTGTGCGCCCATCGGTTTGGATATCGGAGCTGAGACGACGGAAGAGATTGCGGTGAGCATCGTGGCACAATTGATTCAAGTGCGGGCAGGAAAAGTAAACGAGCAATATTATCGCGTCCTCTCTAAGGATGATGAATGAGCAGGGAGGCGTGAATTTTATCAATGCTCCGGTTAAGGGATCTGGTCCTTCTCGTCGTTATCTATTCTTCCTTTTTAGGGGGAATTCTTATGCCCAAGGTGGGGGCCATCTTTCAGCCTTTTCCCCTTTACTGCATGATGAGCTTCCTCTTCCTGAGTTTCCTGTCCATCAGCATCACCCAGATTTTGGACGCTCTTCGAAAATCTGCTCTTTTAATAGGAGCTTTTCTTCTCATTAGGATGATTTTTCTCCCCGTAGCGGTTGCACTTCTCTTTCGCGCGATCTGGCCGGCTTACAGCCTTTCAGCCTTACTTTTGACCGGAATTTCCACAGGCGTTGTGGCCCCGTTTATCTCTACCCTGCTGCAGGCGAACACGCCTCTGGTGCTTGTTGTAGTTGTTCTTTCCTCTCTCCTGGTCCCTTTCACCCTTCCTCCCCTTGTGGACCTGCTCTTTTACCGGACCATGGATATTTCCTTGTTCAGCATGATGAGCCTTCTCTTTATGGTCATTTTTGTCCCTGTCTTGATTGCTGAAATCTTCAAGAGAATATCCCGCTCCTTAGTCGAGAGACTGATAGCAACACAATACCCTATCTCGCTTTTTCTGTTCACGATCACCAACCTTGGGATCTTCTCCAGGTATTCGAGTTTTTTTTATCAGCAGCCGATGAGCCTCCTTATGGCCACGGCGGTGGCTTTTATTCTGGGGGGGCTGTATTTCGTGGCGGGACTGGTGCTTTCCCACGGGAGATCCGTCGAAGATCAAGTCGCGACAATCATCTGCTTGGGGGTCATGAACAATGTGCTGGTCATAGTCTTCAGCTCGGAATTTTTCACTCCATTGGAGCCCACTGTGGCGGCGATGTACATGGTTCCCTTTTTCGGGATCATTCTTCCCTTGAGGGCCTACCGGGAATGGAAGAAAAAAGGCATAGAGTAAGGAATAAAAGGAATCGTGCAACACTGCGTGAAAATGACAAATGCCGAACCTTCAATTGGAAAATCGGGCATTCTGAAGGCTTTCGGGGCATAGATCGGCCGCGCTTTTATTCAAACCTTGGTCATCGGGATTTACTCTGACATTTGTCAGTCGCCGAGTATTTTTTCGGCCAGTTTCCTATATGCGTTGAGGACCTTTTCTCCAAAGCAGACGAAGACCACTTTGGTCAGAGTCTTGTCCGTTTCCAGAAACTTTTTTGTCTCCCGCAATGCAATATCCGTGGCCCTTTCAAGGGGGAAACCGTAAGCACCTGTGGAGATTGAAGGAAAGGCGATGGAGGGTATTTTCAGATCTTTTGCAGCCTTAAAGCAATTCCTGTAGCAATTTGCGAGAAGGCGATCTTCGCCCTCCTGCCCGTCTCTCCAGACAGGTCCGACAGTATGGATCACATATTTGGCCGGGAGCCGGTAACCCTTGGTGACCCGCGCTTCCCCGGTCGGGCATCCTCCTATTTTCCTCGTCTCTTCGAGAAGTTCCGGACCGGCCGCCCTGTGAATAGCGCCGTCGACGCCGCCGCCGCCCAGAAGTGAGTTGTTGGCCGCGTTAACGATAGCGTCGACCTTTTGCTTCGTAATGTCCCCTTCGATGATCTCTATTCGTGGATCCATAGAACACCTCCGTAACTTATTTATCCCCCTCCCCCTGTCCCTCCTGCCAGAATAGGGGAGCGTTGTGAAAAAGGGAGAAAGGGCAACACTACGCAAGGCGCTTAAAGGCCGCCTCCATACGATCCATTGCTTCTTTGAGCACCGAATGGGCGGTCGCAAAGTTGATGCGGATGAAACCTTCACCTGGTGGTCCGAATTCCGCGCCGTTCATAACGATCACCCCGGCTTCTTCTCTCAGATACTCGCACATTTCTTCGCTTGTCATGCCAAAGGATGCGATGTTGGGGAAGAGAAAAGGAGTGGCCTCAGGCTCACGACACCAGACTCCAGGTGTCCTTGAAAGACGATCCAAACCATAGTCCCGCACTCTTTTAAGATGAGACATGAACTCCCCAAGCCATGCTTTCCCGTCCGTCAGGGCGGCCTTGGCTGCAGCTTGTGCCAGGGTATCGGCATGAACAATCATGTCATGGATTCGGTGCTTGAGCTCTTTCTTGTATCGGCTCCTGGTCGTGATGTAAGCGATACGATATCCCGGAATCCCAAAGGCTTTGCTGAACCCGAATACCGTGATGGTTCGTTCGTAGATCTCCTTGCTCAAGGATGCCAGGCTGATGTGTTCTCCTTCAAAAAGCATGTCCTCGTAAAGCTCGTCCGCAAAGATCAGCAAATTATGTTCATCCGCCAGCCGCGCGATGCATTCTAGTTCCTCCAGTGTGAGGACCCGTCCGGTGGGGTTATGGGGATTGCAGACCATGAGCATTCGGGTCCGGGGCGTTATCCTCGCCTTGAGGTCGTCGACATCCAGCCGGGCGCCGTGTTGAAAGTCCAGAGGATTGAAAACCGGTACGGCCCCTGTATTAAGCACGTTATGAATAAAAGGCGGATACACGGGCGCCGGACTGATAAGAGCCTCGTCACCCTGGTTCAAGAAGTGGTAACAAACAAGAAAAATGGCGAACATGGTGCCGGGGATCATGTGGACGTCGTCCGGTGTGGCGGGAATCCGGTTCACCCGGTTGAGCTTCTCACAGACCGCATCCAGCACATCCGGATCACCGCCGTAAGCACTGTAAGGAGTGCGATCCTCATTGACCGCATTGATGACCGCCTCCTTGATTTCCCGAGGGGCCGGGAAGTCAATATCCGCCACGGAAAGGGAAATCACATCACGGTCCCATGGGCCCCACTTCAGAGCCGCCCTAGCGTGCAAAAAGTCAAGATTAATGCTTTCAAAATCGGCCATAGGGCCTCCTTAAATATCTGAATCGTAGACCCATCATTTTTCCCTTCTATTGAGGGCTCACATCCCTTGGTTTACTTTGCAGACTTCACTGTTTCTCATGAAGGCTCACATAAATTCCTTTCAGCAGAACGTTTTTCATCTCCGTCCTCTGAGCCTTTCCTTTGAATCACAGCACGGCATAAAGGCCTCTGAAGGCAAGGGCCATCAGGGTGCCGACGGCGGTGTTGAAAAACAGGGTAAAGAGCATGCCCCGGTTCCCGATGGTAGAACGCAACATACCAAGGGTTGCGAGGCAAGGGATGTAGAAAAGGCTGAAAACTGTGAAAACCATCATTTGTTGGGCCGTCATTACAGCGTCAAAGTTACTGGTCCCAAGCGCTTGCACGAGCATGATGATGGTTAGTTCTTTCCTCAAAATACCGAAAATGAGGGTTATGCCCACTTCTGGAGGCAGGCCGAGAAGGCCGCTGGTAAAAGGAGAAAGAATACCGTTGATCGGTTCGGAAAGATGAAGAAATTCCAAAACGCTCAAAATGACGCTTCCTACGATGAGCAGCGGCCAGGCTATTACGATGAATTCCCTAAGGCGGAACCAGATCTTCCGCACGACAGTGCTCCATTCAGGGACTTTATAGCTGGGCATTTCAAGAATCATCCCCGGTGAAAGGTCGGGCATGTAATGGGAGAGAATTTTTCCAGCCCCTGCGATGACGACAATATTTAAAACATACAGGCCGAGGGCTTGTATCGGCCCGAGGTAAAACGCCACAAGTGCGAAAATGATGGTCGTGCGCGCAGCGCATGGGATGAGGGTGACGAGCACCGAGGTGATAAATCGATCTCGGGCTCTTTCCATAATTCTCACACCCATGATGGCCGGAACATTGCATCCGTAGCTCAACACAAAGGGAATAATGGACTTTCCGTGGAGCCCGATAGAATGCATAATCGAATCCATCAGAAATGCCGCCCTTGGCAGATATCCGATATCCTCGAGAAGGGCAAGGCCCAGCAGGAAAGGAATAAGGTAAGGCAGAACGATGCCGATGCCTCCTGAAAATCCTTGAATCAGCCCGTTGAGGATGTTGAAAAAAAACGATTCATCGCTGAGGTGGTTGGGCAGGTATTCCGCGAATGTCTCAAACAGGGCGAGAAGAGGCTCTTCAACGTGTTTGCCCACACTGAAGACAAGCCAGAAAAAAGTGAAGAGAATCCCTGCCAAGAAGACATACCCCAGATAGGGGTGCATGCGGTATTTGTCCACCTGGTCTCTTAGGGATTTTCCGGTTCGAGCCTTGACTTTGGCCACATGCTCAAAGAGGTTCATAGCCAGAGAATGACGTTCCGAAGATACAACCACGTCGGATGGTCTCCCGTGACATTCGGCAAGGTTCCGGCGAAGACGCTCTATATCCGAAATCAGTCCGGGCTGGATTTCCCCTACCCTTTTCTCAAACTCTTCATCCTTTTCGAGCAATTTTATGGCCAGGATCCGTGGGGGGAGCTTCATTTTCCCGGCAGTTCCTTGGCCCAGAATTCCGGCCAGCTCGGAGACGACACGTTCAACATCCAGGGAAAGAAAAAAGATTTTTCCTGTTTTACCGCGTTTCGCGGTCTCGATGGCGGTTTGAAAGAGCTCCGGGACCCCTTGACCCCGCGTCGCAATGGTCGGAACAACAGGAATGCCAAGATCCCGGGACAGGTGCTCCACATCGATCTCCACGCCTTTTCGTGCCGCTTCATCCATCATGTTGAGGCACACAACCAGGGGAACCCTGAGTTCCAGGAGCTCAAGGGTAAGTTCAAGGCTTCTGGAAAGAACCGAGGCATCCATAATATTGATGACCAGATCCGGCTTCTCATGGATAAGGTAATGTCTGGCGAGTAGCTCTTCCGTCTCTGAGGTGGAAAGAGAGTAGATGCCCGGCAGGTCCACAAGGGTAAAACTGGCCCCATTCAGGTTGACCCTGCTGGTTATGAAATCCACTGTAGTACCCGGGAAATTGGATACAATGGTCTTATATCCGGCTACGCTGTTGAAAAGCGCGCTCTTGCCGCAGTTGGGTTGTCCTACGAGAACGATTTTCATGAACTTTCCGTCACTTCCACTTCGATTCTTACAGCCATACCGTGACCGATTCCCACCTCCGTCCCGTGAATCTCGATCAAAACCGGTCCTCCCAGGAAACCGCTCCGAAGAACAGTCAATCTGTCCTGCGGGTGCACACCCAGCCTGCCTAAGGTCTGGCGGATTCTGTGGCCGCCGTGAATTTGCTTTACCACGGCAGGCGTATCTCTTTCGAGTTTTTCCAGTGTCGTAATCATTTCGATGTCCTACTCATATAATCACCATAAAAGCGCTTGAACGCTTTTTGCCAGTCCACATCGATTTGGGGTTCCCGTTCAATGAACTCCGCGACCGCGCGCAATCTTCTCACCGTTTCAAGGCTCACGGCATGCTCAATCCTGCAGGCATCCCGGGAAGCTGTCTCATGGTCCAAACCCAGGATCTCTTCCAGAAAATTGCTTAATACCTCATGCCGGTGTGTAATGGCACCAGCGATTTCCTCCCCTTGTGTGGTTAAACGGACATATCCATAAGGTTCCTGGAATACCAGATTTCTATTTTTCAGCTTCTTCATAGCGCCCACGACGCTCGGGTTGGTCACATCCAGTCGATCTGCGATTGCCTTGACCCTGGCAACCCCGCGTTCGCGGCACAAGTGATATATCGCTTCGAGATAATCTTCCATTTGGGAACTTAATCGGCCTTCTAAATCCATAGCTCGCTCCCCCAAATTAGAGTCGCCTAACTTTATAAGTGGAGAAAAACTTTGTCAAGAAAAACCCGGGTGCTGACCCGATAATTGGTTGACGTTATATATGGCCTAAACGTGAGCAACTCACGGAGCGACCATACATGGTCGGTGATTTTGGCGCACATTGCCGGTGTGCGCTTTCGCCATTTGCAAACTGGTTTTTGTTCTGACTGTGCCGGGATTTCCTCCCGTAGCGAGAGATGGGGGCGAACGAAATGATAATAGGCGATCTGAAGAGCCAGGTGAGCTTTGAACTCGCCTTCATCTTTCGCAAAAAAGAGCGCCTTTCTCTTCAACGTCGAGTTTTCCCGGCGCAATATCAGATTGAGCCTTTCCACCAAACTGGTGTTGATATCCTTTGAGGAAATGCTTTGTGCATCTCCGTAAACAATCCTTCTGGAGACAGAAACCAATCGGCGCCCATCTCGTTTTTTCACCACTCGGGCATAGCGAAGCTCCGGGATAAGTCGTTTCTCCGGACAGCGCGGCCGACCCCGCTTTCCAGTCGGAGAATAGGTAACGATCACGTGATAACGATCAAGCAAGGCAACGCCATAGGAAAAAAGCCCATCACTTACAAACAGTGTTGTCGGTGGGCGATGCGTTATCAAGTCAGACATTCTTTTCATAGGCCCCAAAGAGTATACCAAAGGAGGACAGGACAAGCGCAAGGAAAGAGAGCGACCTAGGTGGGGATAGCAGCAAATATGAAAGGGCATCTTCCGCCGGCATGGTCGTCTTCTGCCGACAGAGAAACCTATGGAAGAGGAAATGGGTCGATGGTCGAGAGAGTTCGAATACACGTCACGCGCATATTCGCTTTTGTTTTAATACTCACGATTCTGTTCTCCACCAGCGTGTGGGAACTGAGCATCCCGCTGATGAGTTCACTGCTTTTCTTGGCAGGGATTTTTCTCGTAGGAATAGCTTCTTTGGGCCGATTGTGGTGCTCTCTCTATATTGGAGGATACAAAACGGAAAAACTCATTAGACTGGGGCCTTATTCTATGTGCAGAAATCCTTTGTATTTCTTCCGCTTGGTGAAAGGGCGGCCAGGATGTGCGCCCGCCGTCGAACGTTCATTTCGCTTCATTTGGGTTCATTTCCGTTCAGGGATATCGTGCCGGTAGTCCATCGTAAATCCTCGGCGCGTTCGGACGTCTAAAACCCCTCTCCAAAAGGTCTCTTGAACCAGAACAGTAAAAAAATGAACTTTTTTCACTTTTTTTGTCCGGAACACCCCCTCTGGAGACTAGTACTATATTTGGGGGTGATGCTACTGGCAGTTTTTGATGGACTTCAAACTGGCCCAGAGAAACGCAGGTAGCGATACCTGCCTTTCCTCTAACGACCGATCAAACTGAGCGATAGGCTTCATCCTGTAGGCTTCTACTGCAAGTAGATTTAGAAAATTATCTCACCCGTTGAGTGAATGGGGCAAAACTTTCGCCTCCCTTACACCGGATCGATATGCACGGCTATCTCACCCACATCTTCCATTTCGGCCCTGAGACAATTCCTAGCCTCGTTGATGATGATGTGGCCTTGAGCGACGCTTAAGGTCTTGTCCACCTCCAGGTGGACTAGGATCTCAAAAGTCCCACCCGTGGACCTGACCTTGAGGTCGTGGATGCCCTTGACTCCTTCAACAGCCTGCATGCACCCCCGGATCTTCTCGACCACCTCGGGTTTCGGAGCTGTATCGGTGAGTTCCCTCATGGCTTCCCCGAGTACATCGATTCCCACCTTGACTATGAAGAAGGAGACAAGCAGAGCGGCATAAGCATCCAAGATGTGCCATCCGGGCCTGATCTGAGCTCCGGTTACGCCTATGAGCACCGCCACGGACGAGAGAGCATCCGAACGGTGATGCCAAGCATTGGCGATGACAGCTTGACTCCTGATGCGTCTGCCCACCATAACGGTATACCGGTAAAGGATTTCTTTGAGCCCGATGGAAACTGCTGCGGCTGCGATCGTGATCCAGGTGGGATACCGCTCCACATGGTGGTAGATGTCCCCGACGGCACTCACTCCGATGAAAATCGCGACTCCCATGAGTGCGAGACCAACAATTGCGGAGGCTACGGTCTCGATCCTGCCGTGGCCAAAATGGTGGGTCTCGTCGGGAGGTTTCCTGCCAAATATCAGACCCAGAACCACGACGAAATCGGTGAAAAAGTCCGAGATTGAATGAATTGCGTCTGCGATTAGTGCTTGGCTGTGCCCGAAAACGCCTGCTGCAAACTTCATTGCGATGAGCAGGATATTAACCGCCATCCCGATCCAGGTGATTTTCTTTCCCTGGGCTTCCTTTGTTTCGATCTTATGCATCTTCATTCGCTACATATTCACCGAATGTGTCCCTGATAAGTCAGACATGGTTACAGCCTGGACTTACCAATGAACACTCAAGAATCCTGCGTCGTTCTATGCCCTCTTTGCTCTCCCTGTGTAGGATCATCTTTCGGCTCGAATAATGAAAAGTTAGGGTGTGATACATAGCATAAAAGGACAATACACGCCATATCGCCTTGTAATTGGTGTCGGTTGCCCACTGGAAACAGCGAGTAACCAAATATGTATTTTCTCATATCGCGGAAAATGTTTACAACACAAACTCGCTTCCTTTTGAATCTCTTTGCGTTGAATTCCCCGCCCCTTGGGGCGCTCGAATCAAGGAATCCCCGTTGAAACCCCGCTGCTTGCGGCGGGGTAGTTCATTTTTTGTTGCGATTTCAAACGGTAATGAAAACTTCAGTTGAGCTCTTCGGGGTCGCTTTCTATGATGGCAATTCCAATAGCCAAGTGTTCCTGTGGGGCTTTATGACCTTTTTCCGCCAGGTATCTGAGTTTTCTTCGGGATTTCTTTGGACTCTCTGCGACGGACATTTCCATGGCTACTTGGTTTTAGGCTGGGAAAAGGGAAACCTGAGCAAAATCCAGTGTCAAATCCATCTATGCCTCCACCTTTTGCGGCGGCCTCATCCTCTCGGTGAAATGCTCATAGATGTCCTCAAGCACCTCATCGAACACATTTCCTGGGCGACACAGCGGTTCCACCAGAACCGGAACAGGTCTTGTGCTGGGATTTTCAGGGGCAGGTAGTCATCCCACTCACTATACTCCCCAGCGCAAAGGAGTTCCTTCATTCTGTCGCAGCCCATGAAAGCCTGAAACCGATTGCTCCTGATCCCCTTCTCGCAGCGGGGCGTGATGCCGTCTTCAGGATTCGGATCGACTCCACGGCCGGGGAGCCCGATCATGTCATGGATCGTGATGTCTCTTTTCCTGATCTCTTTCCAAATGAGTTTTTCCACTTGTTCGTTCGTCATTGTCAGCCTCCTAAAAAACGAAAGGGGCCAAAGACCGCGAAGTCCCTGACCCCTCTCGGGCGATTGGATGTTCAGGTTATTCTTTGACCATGGACAGGATAACTCCCCCGATCCGCTCGAGCTTGTACGATTCCTCGGCACTCAAGACAGGATCATGGGCCGCACGGGTATACGCGCTGAGCACATGGAACATGGTCATGCCGGGCTCAATCTCCCAAGCGTGTTCCACCGCCTCCGCTAGAAGGTCGGCGTCTGCGTCATGCCAGACGCACGCAAATAACCCCGTCGCTTCGCTTCGGGGTTATATATGGAGACAACTGTAAAGATATTTTACAGTTGCTTGGGAGCTGTTTGAAATACTGAACCCGGCGGCCCCAAGCATGGGGGTCTCTCTTGAAACTGCAAAACGAGGGACCCCCCCCACCAAGACCGGGTTTTCAGCTTGAGGCCATGGATGAGACGGCAAGATTCTCAGGTGGGACTGGATTCATCAGCGAGGAGTGTTTCCTTAACGGTAGTAACGCTTCGCTTATCAGCCATCATCTTGGTGATCTTCGTGAATCCCTTGGTATCGCCGAGCATGATGCATCCCACGACTAGATCGTCATTGATCACGACTTTTTTGTAAGTCTTTTCATCCGTGAGCGTTCTTGACTCAAACTTGTTGTCCACATCGATTTCTCCGGCAGACGCAAGGTCGATGCCCACAACCTTCAGGGTGTTCGCCATGACCGTTCCCTTATAGAAACTCTCAGAGCCGGCCATGTTGCTTCCGGCCACCTTCCCTTGCTCCATAGCCGCCGGCCAGATCCCGTAAGACATTCCTTTATATTCTGCTACATCACCCGCAGCAAAAACATCAGGCTGGTTGGTCCTCATCCGCTCATCTACCTTGATCCCCTTGTCGTGATCAAGGCCGAGGGCTTTGGCCAAATCAAGGTTGGGTCTCACCCCGGCGGAGATGATGACCATCCGGGCCGGCAATGACTCACCTCCCTCGAGGAGCACGCCCTCGACCCCTTCATTTCCCAGGATCTCCTGCGTCTTCGCCCCAAGCCGGAAAGAAAAACCCATGTCTTCCATGATGGTCTGGAGTCGTTTTGCACCGGGGACGTCCAGTTGTCTGGGCAGGAGTCTCGGAAAGAATTCGACAACCATCACCTCTTTACCCAGTTTTCGGAGAGCATTGCCTGCCTCGAGGCCCAGCAAACCGCCTCCGATCATCACCACCTTCCGGGTATTTTTTGCCCAATCCATAATATTGGAGGCATCCCGGAAAGATCTCAGGGTGAAGACACCCTTTTTTTCAGCTCCCTTAATGGGAGGAACAAAGGAATGACTCCCCGTGGCGATCAGCAAACGATCATAGGGGATCTTCCGGTTGTCCCGGGTGACGGCAACTTTTTCCTTCGTGTCCCCTCCCTGAACAGGCGTGTTGAGTCTGAGATCAATCCCATGATCATTGTACCACTCTTTGTTCCGGGCATAGAGCTTCTCTTCTCCGAGCTCGCCGGCAATATAGTCGTTGAGCTGAATTCTCCAATAGAAGGGCATGCTTTCATCCGTGGTGATCGTGATCGCGGCATCTTCGTCTTTCTTAAGAATATTTTCCGCAGCCATCGTGCCGGCCACCCCGTTTCCTATGATGAGATAGTGTGTCATATTCTAACCTCCCCGTGTTGTTATAGTTCCTTATTCTCCCATAGTTCCTACGGGCAGACAATGGGTTTTCCACTTTGAATACTTTTCGTTTTGCAGTTTTAAGAGGGACCCCCACGCGCAGGGCCGGCATCTGCCCATTTCAAAAAGTAATACGAAGTTCCTTCCATGTGTAAACCCGAAGCAAAGCGCCGGGGTTCTGCTAAATCGTTCTCCGGATTATCGTTAGCAAATCGCCGATTTTCCAATCTCCTACCGGGTTCCTCTTGTTCCGCATGTTGTAGCGGTATATTAAGGCGAGATGTCAGGTCAAGGCCTGAAATGCGCACGCTGCTGCGCCCAACAGGGCGGCCTTCTGATTGAGGATGACTTTAACGGGAATGTGCTTCAAAAGATCAGAAAATCGACCCTTGTCCGTAAAAGCTTTCATAAAACCCCCGGTTTTCAGGATGGAAAGGATTTTTGGAGGAATGCCCCCGCAGAGATAGACGCCGCCTGTGGCTAGTCCTGTTAAGGCCAGGTTCCCTGCAACAGCGCCCAGGATTTTGATGAAGTGATCAAGTGCTTCAACGCAGTAACGATATTTATTTTCCAGAGCGCAATCCGTGATCACCTTGGCGGGGTCTTCCTTCGCGAATCGCTGTTTCAACCACGAAGGCTCGCGGATTCGGCCGAAGTGTCTCACCCAGGCATAGATTTCAATCAACCCGGGTCCTGAAAGAAGCCTTTCCACGCTGACATGGCGGTACTTTTGCCTCAAAAACCGCCATAAACGAATCTGATCCTCGCTGGTAGGAGCAAAATCCGCATGCCCCCCTTCGGAGGATACAGGGACTAATCGGCCCTGGTGGAAAACGACCAATCCTTGCCCAAGCCCCGTGCCGGGAGCGACGAGGGCCAGAGTGCCCCCCTTGTGCTGCAGGCCTTTGTTCAAAGTAGACAATTCTCGATTTTTCAAGAGAGGGATGGAAAGGGATGTTGCCGTAAGATCGTTAAGCAGTCGAGTCTTTTCCCATCCGAAATTCCGCTTCAGTTGTTCCTCGGAAATCTCCCAGGGCAGGTTGGTGGTTTTGCATCTTCCCTTGACAATCGGACCTGCGACGCCGAAACAGGCACTGGAAATATCGGCAGGATGGGTGGATAGGAATTTTCTGATGATCGGTTCAATGTGCGACTCTTCCCGGCTCTTATAGCTCTTAACAACCGTGGCGTAAAGACGCTCTTCATTTTTGGCATAGAGCCCCAGATTTGTTTTTGTACCGCCTATGTCACCTGCCAGAACAAGGGTTTTTCTTTCCACAGATGAGCCGCCTTTCTCTATGAATCAGTGGGAAGTAACAATTTAGCAAATGACCCCGGCGCTTCGCTTCGGGGTTATTTGCTAAATTGTTACAAAATATTCAGTATTTCAAAGGTGTTTTACCGCCTCGGGACCCCAACTCCCCGCCTCATAGGGCAAGAGCATTTCGGATCGGTTGCTGCAAGTCTCGCATCCCTCCAGAATCGGGGTGAGAAAGGACCAACAAAGTTCTACACCGTCCTGGCGCCAAAAAAGCATGTGATCTCCAGTCATTACATCGAGCAATACCTTTTCGTAAGCATCCAGAAGAGGGCCCTCATAACCTTGATGGTACTGAAAGGTCATAATTACGGAACGGAGGCACACCCGTGCTCCAGGCTTTTTGGTCTGGAAGGTAAGGCTTACCTTCTCCTCGGGATGGATCTCCAGGGTCAAACGGTTGGCGCGAATATCCCGGCCCAAAACCCGCCGGAACATGGAGTGGGGGATCTCTTTGAACTGAATCGCGATCTCCGTCAACTTCTCGGCCAATCGTTTCCCTGATGTCATATAGAATGGAACGCCCTGCCACCGCCAGTTGTCCACAAACACTTTCATTGTGGCATAGGTGGGTATGAGAGATCCGGCCCGCACACCGCGCTCTTCCCGGTACGCAGGCACTAGCTTGCCGTTGACCGTTCCCCGCCGGTATTGGCCCAGCACAATTGCTCCTTGCAGGTTGTCTACAGGAAA
>JAFGDM010000210.1 GCA_016932115.1 Deltaproteobacteria bacterium
TTCACGGAAACTTCGAGGATCGACCTCTTTCGGCGATACCCCGGAAGACCTCCGCCCGCCTCACCCGTTGCCCAAAGCATAACACGGAGATGTGGCTTCTTCGTTTTTGAGTTTTAAGAGGGACCCCCATGCCCAACGCCGGAATCGAAGAGTTTAAAAAAGCCAAAGTGTTACCAAGAATCAAAACGTGACACCATAAAGGAGGGAGATATAAAATGCGTTCCAACATATTGATCATTTTCATTGTCTTTCTCTTCTTTGCCTGCCATCCGGCGCTCAGGGAGGAAACGAAAAGACCGGTTGAGGCACTTGTACCGGTTCGCTACTTCTTTCCCTCATTTGAAGACGATTCCGCTTTTTCATCTCTTGAAGAGGCGCTGAAAAGAAATTTGGAATATTTCGAAAAAATCCCGCCGGATCGGCATTTTAAATACGGACGTGATACCTATACGCTCCGGGATGTAATTGAGACCCAGGAAGCTTTCCTATCCTTGATCCGTGAAGGCCTTAAGACGGAAGAATTTAAGCGGCGATTGAAAAAGGATTTCAATCTTTACAGGGCAACCGGTCGAGCCGGAAACAAACGTGTGCTTTTTACGGGCTATTTTGAACCGTTATTTGAAGCCAGGCTTGCGCCGGATGAAACCTTCCGCCACCCGATCTACAAGAAGCCGCAAGATCTGGTTGAAATCGATCTTTCCCTTTTCAGTGAGGAATTCAAAGGTAAGAGTGTCGTGGCCAGGATCGAAGGAAGCAAAATAATCCCCTATTACTCGAGACGACAAATCGCTTTGGAAAAAGCCCTTGAAGGAAGGAATCTTGAAATGGCTTGGTTAAAGGACCCCGTGGATGTCGCCTTTCTTCAAATCCAAGGCTCCGGTCGCCTGGTACTGGGAGAGGGGAAAACCATGTCCGTAGGATATGCGGGGAAAAACGGTCATCCCTACCGGGCAGTGGGTAAGTACCTGGTAGAGAAAGGCTTTTTGGAATTGGAAGACGTCTCCATGCAAAGCATTCGCAGATTGCTCTCGAGATACCCTGAGGTCGTGGACGAGGCGCTGAACTACAACCCCTCATATGTTTTCTTCAAAAATCTGGGAGGAGGACCTATCATCGGTAGCATGAATGTTCCTATTACCCCTGGAAGAACTGTGGCCCTTGATTACCGGCTTTTTCCTCCCGGAGCCCTTGTGTTCATGAAGAGTAAGAAACCCGAGGTCAACGAAAGGGGAGAAATCACCCGATGGGAGGATTTTTCCCGTTTCGTGGTAAACCAGGATACGGGCGGCGCCATTCGAGGGGCCGGCAGGGCTGATCTTTTCTGGGGAAGCGGGCCGTACGCGGAACTGGCGGCAGGGCACTTGAAACACGAGGGGGATCTCTATGTGTTGGTCAAGAAACGGGAGAAGAGATGAAATCTGCGAGAGCAGATTCCATCACACGGAGAATTTTGAAAAATCGGCCACCTTAAGGAAGAGGAGGCTCAATTCCTGGAGCAACGCGACACGGTTATTCTTGACCGCCTCATTTTCTTTTGTCAGAATCTCGACCCCTTCGAAAAAAACATCAACCGGACCTCTCAGGCCGGCCATGAGGTTGAGGGCCGCGGCATAACGTTTCTCTTTTGTGAACGCTTCAATCTCTCCCTTCACATCCTGATACGCTTGGAGGAGCGCGGCTTCACAAGGTTCCCTGAATAGGGAAGGATCCACGCCCGAGGAGGGCTCCTGGTTTTTGAGAATGTTCGTGACCCGCTTAAAGGTGCGTAACAGAGATTCGAACTCACCGAATTCTTTCAAAAACTCCTGAAGCTGGTCACATCTGGGTCGGATGTGACCGATATGATCAAATTCAACAGAAATGACCGCTTCCACAAGGTCAGAGGAATATTCGGATCGCAGCATCATCTGCTTGTATCTTTCCCTGAAAAAGTCTTTGACCCTAATGACGGTGCGCTGTCTGTCGCATGGAATCTCCTCGGCCAGCAGGGCCACGGATTCCGTGATAAAATCGGTTAAAGAAATATCCCAGTCCCGCTCCTCAAGGATGCGAAGAACGGCCAGGGCGTGCCTGCGCAAGGCAAAAGGGTCGGCCGCACCTGTCGGCTCGGACCCAATCGCGAAGAAACCCACGATGGTATCCATCCGGTCCGCTATCCCGACCAGTGCTCCTATTTCCGTAGAGGGGAGCTCTTCACCTGCACGAGTCGGAAGGTAGTGTTCACGGATAGCCAGGCACACGTCCTCGGGATGGCCGTCCAGGCGCGCATATTCCGTTCCCATAATTCCTTGGAGGTCCGGGAATTCCGTGACCATGCCGGTAACCAGATCACATTTGCTGAGCCCGGCTGCGAGCTTGACCTGATCGGTCTTGTCAGGGGCCGACTGACGTGCAAGGAACTCGGACAGCCTTGAAAAACGTTGCACCTTGGCATAGGAGGTGCCGAGCTGAGCCTGGTAAATGACTCCCTTAAGATCGTCAAGCCTGGCTTCCAAGGGTTTTTTCCTATCCTCTTGGAAGAAGAAGCTCGCGTCCGATAGTCGCGCTCTGAGGACTCGCTCATGGCCTTTTCGGACCACTTCCTCACTGCGGGCTATCGTATTGTTGACGGCTATGAAGTGGGGCATCAGCTTGCCTGCACCGTCTTGAACGGCGAAGTACTTCTGATGTTTCTTCATCGCCGAGATCAGCACCGGGGAAGGAATTGCAAGATAAGCCGGATCAAAAGAACCGCAGATCACGGATGGATACTCCACCATGTTTGAAACGGTGGCGAGCAAATCCGGGTCCGTGATCGGTGAAGCCTCAAGAGCCTCGGCCGCTATCTTTGCGGCATCCCGGATTTTCTCGGCTCGTCGGGCGCCGTCGATGAGCACATAGCGCGCCTCAAGTTTCTCCGCGAAGTCCCTGAAGCCGTCGACGGCCACAGCCTCGGGCGCCATAAAGCGGTGACCCCTTGTTGTGTTTCCACTTGCGATACCGGCGATCTCGATCGGGATGACCTTGCCTCCAAAAAGAGCGACAACCCAGTGAATGGGCCTGACAAAAGAAAAGGACTGATTTCCCCATCTCATGGATTTGGGCCAAGGCAAGTCGGCAATGAGTTTGGGCAGAACTTCGGCCAGAACCTCCATGGTGGGTCGGCCGGGGGTTGTGCGCCTCACATAGAGATACTCTCCTTTTGGGGTATTTAGGATCTGGAGCTGGTCTACGGAAAGA
Organism: Deltaproteobacteria bacterium; assembly: GCA_016932115.1. GTDB lineage: Bacteria > Desulfobacterota > DSM-4660 > Desulfatiglandales > HGW-15 > JAFGDM01. The sequence continues at coordinate 3,220 of JAFGDM010000210.1, forward strand.
CCGTGTTTCGCTGCAAAACCCAGGGCCGCTTTGGTCGGGTTTCCTTCCGGGTCAAAGGCCGCTTTCTTGGGCGGTCCGGTCACTTCTTGAACCGCATCCTCCTGTTTTTCCTCAAGGGCTGCGGCCGTAAGGACCATCCGTCTGGGGGTTCCAAATACTCTCAAATCGCCTGAGCTCTCAATGCGGTTTTCCTTGAAAAAAGCGCCGGCAAGGCTTCTCATGGCATCCAGAGCATCGTCCAAATATCCGGAAGGGATTTCCTCGGTTCCAATTTCCAAAAGCAATTCAGCGGCCATACGGTGTACCGTCCATTTTAGGTTTTCAAGAGGGGGAATCCCATCTCTTCCCTCTGGGCCACGTAATTCCGGGCCGCCAGGCGCGCGAGGTTTCGAATCCTCTCGATGTATTTCGTTCTTTCGGCGACGCTGATGGCACCCCGCGCATCCAGAATATTGAAGAGGTGAGAGCATTTCAAACAGTAATCATAGGCGGGTAGGACAATTCTTTTCTCGCTGATCTTGATCGATTCCTTCTCACACATCTCAAACATTTTTAAAAGCATGTCTACATCGGCCAGCTCGAAGCTATATGTCGAGAGCTCCCATTCTCCCTTCTTGTGCACATCCCCGTATGTAATCCGTTCATTCCACCGGAGATCATAAACGCTTTCCTTTTGCTGCAGGTACATGGCGATCCGTTCGAGGCCGTAGGTGATCTCCACGGAGATGGGGTCCAGCCTGATGCTGCCCGCCTGCTGGAAGTAAGTGAACTGGGTGATCTCCATGCCGTCGAGCCACACCTCCCAGCCCAGACCGGAAGCACCGAGGGTGGGGGATTCCCAGTCGTCTTCAACAAATCGGATGTCGTGATCAAGGGGATCGACCCCCAGTGCCCTCAGGCTGTCCAGATAGATTTCCTGGATCTCCAAGGGGGAAGGTTTGATGATCACCTGGTACTGATAGTAATGACCCAGGCGGTTGGGGTTTTCGCCGTATCGGCCGTCCGTCGGTCTTCTGGAAGGTTCCACGTAGGCCACGGACCAGGGTTCCGGGCCCAGGGATCGCAGGAGAGTAGCAGGGTTGAAGGTTCCTGCTCCGACTTCCAGATCGTAGGGCTGTTGAATGACGCAGCCCCTGTCCGACCAGAATCTCTCCAAGGTCATGATGAGTTCCTGAAAGTTCATGGGTGGTCCTCGACGGCTCGAAGGTAATGGGTGCTTTTGAAGCAACCGAAACTACCACCTGGAGGACGGGCATGTCAAGAAATGAGAAGACGGTGCACACGGTAAATTTGTTCTCCACCCCCCTTTTAAAGAGAAATGGAGGGCCACGCTTTGTCGTGGCCGAAACAACCGGACGCGACGAAGCGCGTCCCTCCAGTTTGGTGCGGCGGCAACCGGGCATCCGCTCATCCCGTATTGCGGCATCTATCCGGGATATAAGGCAACTATTGGAATTGTGGAACCAAATAGGATAGCACAAATCCATCGTGAGAGGGTGCACGGCGCACGGTACACGATCCATTGACTCAGGGAAGGGAGAAAATCTCTGGATTTTTCCCCGATATAACGTTAGGAATTCAATGGGGCAAGGAATGGGAGTCGATCATGTCGGGCGTGATTGAGGTGGATCTTTTTGACAAACACGTTGACAGGGAGGACCATCCCGAGGCTTTGAAGTTCAGGAAGCTGCTCCAAAAAGTGGCCAAGGATTTCAAAACCAACCTTGTCTCCTTTAAGGTACATGAAGGAACGATCTCCTTTGCTTTTGACGACGACGAACTGACGGCGGAGATTTTAAAAGTTCTGGAGGAGAAAGGATAGGGAGGAGCAGTTTACTCCACATACTTCGAGGTGCGCAGCTTCCGCTCAAGCCGGTATTCACGGTGAAGCTTCAAAACCACCCGCAGCGTTTTCATCGTGTCCTCAGGTAAATCTTCCTTCATAGCTTCGCGGAAGGGTCTGTGCTGCAATGTTTCAATCGCTTTCACCACTGAGGGTTTGAGGGGTGGAGAGAGGGCCGAAGGCCGGCCGCACTTGAGGCAGGCCATGCCCCCCGTCTCCGGCAGAAAGACGGCGGTCCCCTCCCCCTGGTAGGGTCTGGCGCATCTCGCGCACCGCCCCGTGTCGATCCTGAAGCCGCCCATTGACAAGGCCCTGAACTCAAAGACAAGGGGGACCAGGTGGGTCTTTTCACCCCTTGAAAGGGCGTCCAAGGAGAGGTTGAGGAGGTCGAACATGTCGGGCTCCGAGACCCCCGGTGGAAATAGGATTTCCGTCAATTCGATCATGTAACTGGCTTTAGAGAAGGCGGAAAAATCAGCCCGCAATCCGGGGTAGGCATTCAGGAGCTTGCCGGATTCCAGGAGAAGCAGGTTGCCCTGCCGCCTGGGCGCATATTCAAGGCTCACAAGGGAGAAAAGATCGAGGGCATTGACAAAGCGTTTCCGGCTTTTCCTGGCCCCTTTGGCCACACCGCTCAACCGGCCTTTTTGAGCGGTGAAAAAGGTCACCAGGAGATCGGACTCTCCCACTTCCTTAACGCGCATGATGATGGCAGGGGACATGTAGGCATTCATGGCAGGGGAATGAAAAAAGGAGCCCCTTGCCTCTTCAGGCAAAGGGCTCGCTAAACCGTCATAAGATTATGGAACGGTCGCCTCAAAGGGGACGACTTTGATCAGACCGTCGGCTTTGAAGGTAAATGCCGCATTTTTGACCGTCACAGGAACAGAAAGATCAGGAACCCCGGTCCACCACTTCTCCAAAGTCCCCCAGGCATCCCAGCCTCTTTGCTTAAGAGCCGGCGCGTTGGCCAGGAGCAGTCCTGTCAGGGCGGAACGAACCGTAACCAGGGTGCTCACCCTGACTTGACTTGTCTTGTTGGCGGGAATCCAATAGGAATCGTTGATATTGGTCGTGATGACCTCGAAGTCCTTGTCAAAGGCCACCGTATAAGTGATTCCTTCCAAGAGCACCGGGAAATCGTTGGGGTTCCCGACATCAAAGAGAAAACTCATGGGGAGAAAGGCGCCGCGATCTCCGGCTTTTCCTTTTGTCGGCTTCACGCTGGCTGCGAAGTACCAGTACTCGTCATACTGAGGCACTTCGAAAGAAACGAGCGTTACTTTCGGTGCTTTAAAGTTCGCGGCCGTGGGTTTTCCCGTGGTGGCACAAGCGCCCAGAGCCACTGCCGCTATAAAAATCATGCTAACGATCAATGCCAGTCTTTTTGTCATCATACAACCTCCCTTGGTATGTGGAACATGGTGTCGATGAGGCGCAGGACATTTGATAAATTATGCCAACCATCTTTTCCTGCGCTTGTAATGTTTCACGTCCCGGAAACTCTTCCGACCACCCTTGTCGGTCAAGCCCAGGTAGAAATCCTTGATATCCTCATTTTCCCGCAACGTATCGGAGGTATCATCCATGACGATGCGCCCTGTCTCCATGACATAGGCATAGGGCGCCACATTCAGTGCCAGTTTGGCATTCTGCTCCACCAGGAGAATGGAAATGCGTTGCTCCTGGTTGAGCTGGTTGATGATCCTGAAAATCTCATGGATGAGCTTGGGGGCAAGGCCCATGGAGGGTTCATCCAACAAAACCAGCTTGGGCTCGGTCATGAGGGCCCTTCCCACCACGGTCATCTGCTGCTCTCCGCCGCTTACGAGCCCCGCTGTTTCATTGCGCTTCTCCCTCAAACGGGGAAAATAGTGGTAGACCAGCTCGAGTCCTTCTTTGACGGAACCGGTTTTTCTCAGGTGAGCTCCCACCTTGAGGTTCTCTTCCACGGTGAGGTGCTCAAAAACACGGCGTCCTTCAATAACCTGGACAATGCCCTTCCTGGCAATGTTCGCCGCATGGTCATGATGGATGTAACTTCCCTCGTACTCAATGGCGCCGTCCGTGACTTCACCGTCCTCGGTTTTGAGCAACCCGGAAATGGCCTTAAGCGTGGTGCTTTTTCCGGCACCGTTGGCGCCGAGAAGAGCGACAATGCCGCCTCTCGGCACCACGATGGAGACCCCCTTGAGCACGAGGATGACCTCGTGGTACCTCACTTCGATGTTGTTGATCCTGAGGATGGATTCTGCTGCTTCCAAAGACCTAACCTCCGTGGATGATGAAAACGCCATGTGATTTCACAAAAAGCGGGTTCTCCACTCTCCAGAAATGATTTACCAGCCGAGCCAATCCTTTCCCCATTTTTCCGGCCAGCGCTGCTTCAGATCCACTCTTGACAATTCCTGAAATTTTCCACCTTTCCATTCCTGAATGAGGCAGCCGGTTCCAGGCCTGTGATCCGTCGGCGTGTAGGTGACAGGTGAAGCGCCGAGACCGATATCAAAGTTCCTGAGACTCTCAAAGCCCTTTTTCATGATCCCCTGTCCCGAGAGGTCCCCTGCCTTGTCGGCCCTGATCAAAGCTTCCCATAGCACAAGGGCATTGGCCCAAGCCTGAATCGTTCGGATCAGCCTTTTTTCCTGAGGGACGCCTGGGCTGTATTTCTTTGCGGATGCCACAACAATGTCCATGTTTTTGTAGGACTGGCCGTAAAAGGCGCAAGGCGTGGCGCCAATGGCGCCTTCTGCAGCCTCTCCGCCAAGTCTCGGCAAATTCTCATCAAGAGCCCAGTTGTTCATGATGTGATCCGCTCCAAGTTCCAGGCCAAAGGCGTCTCTCATGGTGGCTGCAACGGACATGGTGGTATTTCCGTGCCAGACTACGTCAGGCTTGAATTGCTTCATGGCCATAATCTGGCTCTTAGTGTCAAGCGCGAAAAGCGACACATCTTGATCGTCGCCTATTTCAAAGCCCAGCATCGTGGCATGGTCTTTGATGGCTTTAATCGGCGCGCTTGCGTAAGGTGAGGCAAACATGTAGGAGCAGGCAAGCCTCGGTTTTCTTTTGCCATAGTCCTTTTTTGTGGGCCACTTCTTGTCAAACCAAGCGGTGAGGGCGGACCTCGCGTTGGTGGAATAATCCGATGAGAAGAAGAGATTGTAAGGCGTCTTTGCCGGGTCCGTGAGATGGGCTGAGTAGGAGGCCGATACATAAGGCATCTGATCCTTATTGACCGTCGGCGAGAGGGCTTCCGTGTCGCCCGTGCCCCAGCCCTGAACAGCTACAACCCCGAGACGTTTGAGCAGCCTGTATTTGGTGATCGCTTCGGGAATGCGGTACCCGTAGTCGAACCAGGTGTACTTGACCTTTTTACCGTTCACCCCCCCCTGCTCATTGATGTACTTGAAGGCTTCCTCCATTCCAATGGCGTAGTCTTTGCCAACGTCGGATGTGGCCCCGGTGGTGTCCATGATGCCGCCGATCTTAATTTCTTGGGCAGCAGCAAGGCCGGAAAAGGCGAATAGGAAGCTCAAAGCCAGAAACAATGTAAACAAACCACGAATTCTGTTCTTCATCATAATTTCCCCCCTTAAAGTTGAGGCAAAGTTTGACAGCAAAAACCCTTACGAAGACCCTTGAGTTCACCTCCTTTCTAATAAGAAAATGGCCAAAGATTGAAATAGTTCTTGGCCTGCCACCACCGATAGGCAAGCCCATTGGGCTCGTAGATCAGGAAGGCGCAAATTGCGAGGCCGAAAGCCGCATCCTTGATGGAGGCGAAAGCCATGAGCATCCTGGGAAAGTACGCCGACATAGGAATCACGGCCCACTGAAGGCCTTCCATGACCAGGACCATAAAGAGAGCTCCGAAAATGGCGCCATGGATGGAACCGACTCCTCCGATGAGAATGACGCCCACAAGCCACAGGGACCAGAACCATGGAAAGTGCTCGGGACTCAAGGCGGCGGTATTGCTCACCCAGAAAGCCCCGGCAATGCCTGCGAAAAAGCCCGCCACGAAAAAGGCGAGGAGCTTGTAGCGGACGATGTTGATCCCCAGGGCCTCTGCGGCGATGTCGTTATCGCGAATGGCGACCCAGGCTCGGCCCGGTTTTGAACGCAGCAAGTTGGCCAGTACGATGACCATGAGGGTCAGGAGCACGGCCATGAGGTAATAGATCTTCACATCCGTATCAATCGTCCAGGGGCCGATCTTGATGATGCCCGGAGGTAGAGAAAAGGCCTGGCCTCTTCCGCCGATCTGGCTCACGTACTGGGTCAGGATGAAATCCACGGTGATGAACTGCGCCGCCATGGTGGTGAGGATAAGGTAAAACCCTTTGACTTTTGCGGAAGGCAGCCCGAATAAAACACACCACAAGCCTGCGGCTATGCCCCCAACCAAAATACTGATGGGGTAAGCGACTCCCAGGTCAACGATAAATCGGGGCCAGGGAAACTGAAGCACAAGAAGCGTGCTGGTGTAAGCCCCTACTGCAATGAACGCGGCATGTCCCAGGGTGATCAGACCGGTAAATCCGATTAGGAGCTGAACACCCAGGGCGCCCATGGCCGTGTATCCCACCATGGTGGCGACGCTTACGTAGTATTCGGGCAAGAACTGAGGAATACCGATGAATGTGACGGCCAGAAGGAGAATCATCTTGATTTTGATAAACCGGGCCTGCCACCACCCTTGATCTTCCGCGTAGTTCTGGTGGTAATCTCCGCATGGCAACCAAACCGTGGACATATGGACACCTCATTGAACATTGGTCATTGGAAGACTCCTATACCCGCTCGATCCGCTCCCATCCCCATAGACCGTAAGGCTTAAACAGGAGAAAGACGGCCATAAATGCAAAGGGGACGATTTCTTTCACACCACCCGGGAAATACTGGTCTAAATAGGTTCCGGATAGATTCTGGAGCAGGCCGATGATAATCCCGCCCACGATGGCTCCGGGCACGGAGTTCAGGCCGCCGAGAACCACGGCAGGGAGAACGAGGAGTCCAAGGTAACCGACGGAAATGTTGATGCCGTTGATGTTTCCGAGGAGCGCCCCACCCACCCCTGCACTCATAAAGGCAATGGACCAGGCAGCGGCATAAACAAAACGGGCGCTGACGCCAAGGGAAAGAGCGGCAGTTTCATCGTCGGCCGTCGCCTGCATGGAAAGACCCCAGCGGGTGTATTTGAAAAAACAGACAAACACTAGAAGCAAGACAATGGCAAAAATGAATGACCAGAGATAGACAGGAGAAACCTTCAGAAAACCCAGCTCGATCGGTTTGATGTCGAAAATAGGGGGAGTGAAAACCCTGGTATCCGTGTCCCATACAAAGGTGACCATGCCCTTGAAAAAGAAGGAAAGCCCCACGGTCACCATGATGACGGCAAGTATGGGCTCACCGATCAATTTGTCGAGAAAGATCCTTTCGGTCAGGTATCCAAGGACGATCCCCACGAGGAGCGTACCGATAACGGCCAGAATGAAGGGTATGCCGGCTGTGTAGAAAGCCAGGGTTACATAAGCTCCGATCAGGGTCAACTCTCCCATGGCCAGATTGAGGACGCCGGAGCATTTGTAAATGAGCACCCAGCCGAGGGCCACAAGAGCGTAAATGCCTCCCACCATGATCCCGGTAACAACGGTCATAAAGAACAGTTCCATGCACAAACCTCCATGCTTCTAAACCTTAATCACGTCCTGAATGCGTAGGTCGGTCTTGATACGCTGTTCCCGGCCGTCTTCATAGGTGATGGTCGTATCCATGTAAACAGTATCCACATGAGAGTAAAGGGCATTGACAATATCCTTGTACCTGTTTTCCACAAAGGCCCTTTTGAGCTTACTGGTTCTCGTCAGTTCTTCATCGTCCGCATCAAAGACCTTGTAAAGGTTGAGAAAGCGGTGGATCTTGGCAGGCGAGGGGAGGTCTTTGTTTGCTTCCTCGATCTGTTTCTGCACAAGATCGTACACTTCAGGCTTCTGAGACAGTTCGTGGTAACTCGTGTAGTTGAGCTTTTTGTCGTCCGCCCACTTGCCCACCACGTTATAGGCGATGCACATCACCGCTGTGATATACTCTCTTTTGTCACCGATAACCCATGCTTCCTGGATGAAAGGGCTGAACTTGAGCCTGGTCTCGAGATACTGGGGGGAGAAGGGCCTGCCGTCATGAAGGGTCATCACATCCTTGGAGCGATCAAAAACCACCAGATGGCCGTCCTCGTCAATGAACCCCCTGTCGCCGGAATAGAGCCAGCCGTCCACAAGGGTCTTTTGGGTGGCCTCCTCGTTCTTGTAATACCCCAGAAAGACGGAGGGGCTTTTTGAGAGGATCTCGCCTTCGTCGGTGATTTTCACTTCCGTCTCCGGAATCGGTGTTCCCACAGTGTCGAATTTCACATCGCCGTCCCGGTGTACGATGGAAATGCCGGCGATTTCCGTCTGGCCGTAAATCTGTTTTAGATTTACGCCAAGGGCGTGGAAAAACCGGAAATGGTCGGGTCCCATGGCAGCGCCTCCGGTGTAGGCATGCCTGAGCCGTGACATGCCAAGGTGATCCTTAAGTTTGTTCTGCACCGTCACGGCTGCAATCCAGTTGAGGAATTTCCAGGTCCAGGGCACGGGCTTCTTTTCAAATTTCAGGTTGGCCACCTTGTACCCGACCTTTGTTGAGAATTCGTACATTTTGCGTTTGATCCACGTGGAGTCGATGTACTTGACCTGAACTTGCCGGGTCATTCCTTCGTAAAGCCTGGGCGGTGCAAACATGACATGGGGGCCGATCTGACGAATGTCTTCTCGAGCCGTCTCCGGTTCTTCCGGAAAATTAAGGGTATAGCCCATCTGGAGACCGCATGAAATAGACATCATCTGTTCCCCGATCCAGGCAAAGGGGAGGTAGGAAACAAAGTCGTCCGAATCGCGGCAGGGATCCACAGACATGAGATTGCGGCCCATGGTGAGCATGTTCCAGTGGCTCAGAAGGGCTCCCTTGGGGAGAGCGGTCGTGCCCGAGGTGTAAAAAAGAAGACAAACCTCGTCTCCGTGTCCCTCCCGGATCATGTTTTCAAAGAGAGAGGGTTCCTTTTTGTCCAGTTCCTTTCCCAGTTCCTGGACTTGATCGATGCTGATGAGAAAATCCTGATGATAGTTGCGCATGCCCTTGGGATCATCCCATATGATCCTTTCCAGCTTCGGGCAGGCATCTTTAATAGATAGAGCCTTGTCCACTTCTTCCTGGCTTTCACCCACAAAGAATTTTGCGTCGGAATGGTCGATAATATATTTGACTTCCTCCATCATGCAGTCCTGGAAGAGCCATACTCCGACTCCTCCTGCGCACAAAGCGGCCATCTCGGCCCAGAGCCCTTCAGGGCGATTGTCTCCGATCATGGCCACCTTGTCCCCTCGCTTAAGACCCAGACTCACCATGCCGAGAGAAAGGTGCTTGACGTTGTCGTAATAATCCTGCCACGTGAAGGGAAGCCAGATGCCGAACTCTTTCTCTCTCATAGCCACTTTGTCTTTGCCGTATTTCCTGCACTGGGAGAGGAAGAGTTTCGGTATGGTGAGATCCTTGGTAATCTCTATTTGAGATCCGTTCATCTTGTCCCCTACCTCCTTGTGGCATATAGGTCTTCTTCACCCAAATAAGCCTTGACGACCTCGGGGTTGCTTTGCACCTCTTTTGGAGTACCATCAATGATCTTGTTGCCGAAATTGAGAACGAAGACACGGTCGGAGATATCCATGACCACACCCATGTCATGTTCCACCAGGATGCAGGTCACCTTCCACCTCTTTTCCTCGTGAATGTCCAGGATGAAGCGCGCCATATCTTCCACCTCTTCCAAGTTGAGGCCGGCCAGGGGTTCATCCAGGAGAAGCAGCTCCGGATTCAAGGCAAGCGCTCTGCCGAGCTCGACTCGTTTCTGCAAACCGTAAGGGAGCATATCGACGGTCTTGCTCCGGATGCTTTCTATTTCAAGCAGATCGATGATTTCTTCTTCGATAAATTTTCGTGAATCCAGTTCTTCCTGCCTCGTTTTCCCCACGTAAACGGCGCCGCTGATGATGCCGGACTTGAGGTGGATGTGTCTGCCGAGACGGATGTTGTCGAGCACGCTCATGCCGCCGAAGAGTTCGATTTTTTGAAAAGTCCGGGAAATCCCGAGGGAGGCTCGTGCGTGAGGTCTAAGAGGAGTAATGTCCTGTCCCTTGTAATAGATTTTTCCTCTTTGGGGTCTGTAGAGGCCGTTGATGCAGTTCATCATAACGGTTTTTCCGGCGCCGTTGGGGCCGATAATGGAGTGAATTTCACCCTTCTTCACTTCGAGATCAACGCCTGCAAGGGCCGCGACCCGACCGAAATACATGTGAACATTTTCGATTTTGAGGAGAGTATCCCCTTCGCTCAGTTCACCGGCTAGGAACATATTCTGAGGCCTCCATCGATAGAGTTCCTGCTATCGCTATTGCTTAGGTAATCATTAGGGAAGGGCAAACGCTTACGCATTTAACGTCTACCACTTTTACTTTCCCCAATAGCTCCTTGTCAACCCTAAATCGTTTATTTTCACAAGGAATTTAAGATAGCTGCATTAAGGCGAGAATATAGCTAGTGAGGTGTCATAAAGGTTTTTACCTAGAAACGCCAATTTGAAATCTTGCAATAAATTTCCTATTTGAGCTATTTCTCTGAGACAGTCAAATTCGAAGCACGAAATCCGAAATCCAAAACAATGTCAAAACGACAATGCCCAAAATCTAGCCAAACATATTTGAAATTTCGTAACACTTTGGCTTTTTGAAAACACCTTAAGCACCAAGCATGGGGGTCCCTCTCAAAA
>JAFGDM010000211.1 GCA_016932115.1 Deltaproteobacteria bacterium
GGGGCAAGTCCCCTCTGATACATATCGGCCGCCATAAGCCCTCGATCTACTTTTCCACCCCCGACGCAGACAATCAGATGGGACTTCTCTACCGGATGGGCAACGACAAGATACCGTCCCATATTTGTCAGAATGATGCCGTGATAAGAGGAGATGAGAACATAGAGCAGGGCCAGAACAAAGAAAATCCATTTCAGTCGGGCAATCCCGCCCCCCTGCGCGCCTGCAGGCTCTATCGGTCTGTTTTCAGGCGGTCTTCCGCCTTGTTCCGTCCCTCCGGATCTGGAGTGAGATGCTGAATCCTTGTTTTCAGCGTCCCTGGGAGATTGTTCCTCCCTTCCTTTTGACAAGATCTGCCGAAGTCTCGATTGGATCGTTTCCCTGTCCATATTTCTTTGACTTGACCTCCATCAATATTTTAGAACAACCCTAGACTCTTGTTAAGGATTGAAGAGCGATGACAATCGATTGCAAGCAATACGGAAAAACCATGGAACTCTTGGTCCTGAGAAAAAACCTCGAAAGCGGAATCAAGGATGACAAAGAGCGGGAAAGGATCCGCAAGCGCATCGAAGAACTGGAAAAAGAGCTGGAACTAGACTAGCAAAATCACGGAACTTTCAGCGACGGAAATGTCGACACGATGTTCTAGAAGGTTTTCTCCGTGTCAATCAGAAGAGTCACAGGACCGTCATTTACCAGGTGAACCTCCATCATTTTTTGAAACTCGCCGGTGGACACAGTCAACCCCTTTCCCCGAAGACGGCGAACAAAATCCTCGTACAACGCCTCGGCATTCTGCGGGGAAGCCGCCCTCACAAAGGAGGGTCTGCGACCCTTCCGGCAATCCGCCCACAAGGTGAACTGGGAAACAACAAGGAGGCCTCCCGCAGTCTCGATCACGGAGCGATTCATCAATCCTTCTTCATCGGGAAAAATGCGCAGGTGGGCTATTTTATTTGCCAGGAATTCTCCATCTTTCTCCGTGTCAACATGGCCCACCCCAACGAAGACAAGCAAGCCTTTCCCTACTTCGCCTACGGTTTTGCCGCCCACCTCCACGCGAGCCATTGTCACTCTCTGCACAACCGCCCTCATCCGCCGCCTCCCTTAATGACGAATATTGCTTGTCGGCCGTCGGGTATTGGTCATTGGTTCTTTGTCGATGTCCGTTCTTGACCTGCAACCGGCCTTTACACGAGGACATCCGTAAACTATTATTCTACGCAATATGAAGCCTCACCTTATCCTCATCAATCCGTGGATCTATGATTTCGCGGCTTATGACTTTTGGTCAAAGCCTCTAGGCCTTCTCGCGATCGCCGGTTTTCTTAGAAACAAGGGCTTTCTGATTCATCTCATCGACTGTCTTGACATCCACCATCCCGGAATGCCTGGAAGTCGTGCCCTCATCCGTCTTGCGCGCCGGGCTTATGGGACAGGCAAATTTTTCAGGGAAAGAGTCCCAAAACCGGCAGCCCTCAATAATATCCCCAGATCTTATAGCCGATACGGAATGAGCAAACAATGTTTTATCGAGGAACTCAAGGCGGTGGAAAGACCCTCCGCAATCCTCGTGACTTCGCTCATGACTTACTGGTACCCAGGAGTCCTTGAGGCTGTAAGAGCGGCGAAAGAGATTCATCCGAGAACACCCGTCCTGCTTGGAGGTATTTATGCGAAATTATGCACCGATCATGCACTCAGGATATCCGAGGCTGATGAGGTGGTAACGTCTCTAAACCTACTTGATTTCTCAGCCCTCCCCGACATTCTCCAGAGATTCGGCATCAAAGCGATTCCCGCACCAAACCCTCCTCACCCCTATCCTGCTTTCGATCTTCTCCATGGAATCGATTACGTATGCCTTCAAACATCCCTAGGGTGCCCCTTCCGGTGTCGCTACTGTGCCAGCCCTTTTCTCAACCCGCGCATTTTAAAGAAAGATCCTCTTCAGATTTTGGAGGAAATTTTCTACTGGAATACAAATTGGGGAGTCAAGGATTACGCTTTTTACGACGATGCCTTGCTTATGGAATTTGACTCACACCTGAAGGTCTTGCTCGAGAAAGTGATGAAGCAAAACCGGCTCATGCGCTTTCATACACCGAATGCTCTTCATGTTCGCAAAATCACATCTTCCGTAGCAAAACTGCTCTATGCTTCAGGCTTTCAAACAATTCGCCTCGGCCTTGAGACATCGGACATGGGGTTGCATCTCGCATTGGACGGGAAAGTCTCTCCGGGCGAGTTTGAGAAAGCCGTTAAGAACCTTGCGGGTGCGGGTTTTTCCAAAAAAGAGATCGGTGTTTATATTCTTGCAGGCCTTCCGGACCAGTCCCCGGAATCGGTGGAAGAATCCGTGCGCTACGTCGATAAGGCAGGGGCTACACCCTATCTTGCGGAGTACTCCCCCATTCCGCATACGCCTTTGTGGAGGAGGGCGCTGGCCTGCTCGGAGTATGATCTGGCCGCAGAACCTTTGTATCAAAACAATACACTCCTTCCCTGTTGGAATCCCGATCAAAGGAAAAGGTTTGCGGATATCAAGAAGGAAGTGATCGAGATTCGTCGCCGCAGCGATTGATCAGGCTTGCCGCGTAACCCGCACCAAACCCGTTGTCGATGTTGACAACCGTGACGCCTGAAGCGCAGGAATTAAGCATGCCGAGGAGCGCTGCAATCCCCTCGAAACTTGCGCCATAACCCACGCTTGAAGGCACCGCTATAACAGGTTTGTCCACCAGCCCGCCCACGACGCTTGGAAGGGCTCCTTCCATACCGGCGACCACGATAATGACCGAAGCGGAGGACATCTTCTCTCTGTGGCTCAGTACTCTGTGTAGACCGGATACGCCGAGATCATGGATCACTTCGACCTCGTTGCCCATGAAACGAGCGGTTACTGCCGCTTCCTCGGCTACCGGGATGTCGGAGGTGCCTGCGCTGATCACCAGAATAGGGCCTTTCCCCTTCATCCTTGGCGCCTTTTGTATAAGGGTGAGAAGCCTTCCCTTGGAATAGTAAAGGCTATGGGGGTATTTCTGCTTTATCGGCTCGACCTTGTCCTTCGAAAGGCGGGTTACCATAACGTTGTCGCCCACGACCACCATTTTTTCCATGATCGCCAGGATATCGTCCACCTCCTTACCCTCTCCATATATGACCTCCGAAAGTCCCCTCCTCAGGCTCCGGTGGTGGTCGATGCAGGCAATACCGATATCCTCGAAAGGCAGATCCCTCAGCTTCTGAAAGGCCTCATCCACCGAAACCAGCCCTTCCTTCACATGAAGCAGCAATTCCCGAATCCTATCTTGTTCCAAACGTCAGTTCCCCCTCACCCGAGTCTTTTCGCCAACTCCGCAACCCTTCGTCCGAGCTTGGCTCCCTTTTCTCCCGCCTTCTGATCAGGAGCGCCCACACAGGAAGCGCCGTAGTGTCCTGTAGCAGATATGGGGTCCCCGACAACAATCATGCCGTAAATCAAGAGAACTTGGATAATCGACATCATTGTGGTCTCCTTGCCGCCGCTCGGGTCTGCTGACGTGGCAAAAGCGCCACCCACCTTGCCCTCCATTCTCTTGCGCACCCCGACAAAATCGTCGAACACTTTTTTGAGTTCCGAGGCCATGACGCCGAAATAGACCGGAGAGCCTGCGATAACGCCGTCGCAGGCGAGAAAATCCTCTTCGGTCACTTCGTCCGTGCGTTTAAGCAAAGCTTTCACCCCTTCCGCCTGTTCAACACCCTCTGCGATGTTTTCTGCAAGCTTGCGGGTGTTTCCTCCCTTGGAATAATAAAGCACAAGAATCTGCACCGTTGTTTTCTCTCCTTTCCTTTCAAGCTAAAAATGCATCCTTTTGCCCTCTACAGATGACCCGATTCTTGAAGTTGCGTCATGGCCTGCTGGCCCACGTTGGTAACCTTGCTTAAAGCCCTTGCAATCTGTAGCATCGCCTCTTCTTCAACGCCTGAATCCAGCATGACCAGAGCCTTCTCGATGTGGCCTTCCGAGACCTTCCAGTCTTCATGGCCTGTGAGAGCTTTTGCGAGAGCCGTCTCCTGAGCTACCATCCGCAACAAAACAATCACCGATTTCTGAACGCCGCTTTTTTGCTCCCCCGAAAGTCCCCCCATGAACTCGATTATCTGAGACACCCATATGAGCCCGGCCTTTATCTTTTCACTCTGGGAGAAGGCCATGACAGCCTGGTTTGTTTTCATTCAACTCTCCTTTATCTATGCATATTAGATAATCGCACGGCCAGACAGGGGTCGCTCTTGTCCGAAGCATAATAGAGCCATGCGGTTTCTTCGTTATTCAGTTTTAAGAGAGCCCCCAATGCTCGGGGCGGATAGTTCTCCATTTCAAACAGCCGCCTTATTACCGACATTCACATTTCGGGTACAACCAAGAGACCTTTACCCTTCAAGGCGAGGGTCCTGCCCGCTCCGACTTAGTGGATAATCATAGGGCTTATACCATGGGGTGTCAAGATCAGGACTGAGAGCGCAATCGTTTCCTCTTTACAATCCAGCTATGTTGGTGTAGATAAAAATAATCCAATCAACAAAAAATTTGGAGGTGCCTTCCCATGCGTGAAGTCGAAAA
>JAFGDM010000212.1 GCA_016932115.1 Deltaproteobacteria bacterium
AGGCCGGTCACGACGGCGAAGATGACCGCGCCCACAGCCCTGGCCAGGCCGAGTTCCCAGCCCAGGATTCTTGCTGTGAGCACAATGGCCAGCACGTTGATGGCCGGCCCCGAGTAAAGAAAGGCCGTGGCCGGACCGATCCCGGCGCCCCGGCAATAGATGCCCGCGAAAAGAGGGAGGACCGTGCAGGAGCAGACTGCGAGAACCGTCCCTGAGACAGAGGCCACGGAATAGGAAAGGATCTTCCTTGCCGTAGCGCCGAAATACTTGAGCACCGACCCCTGAGACACGAAAACGGCAATGGCGCCGGCAATGAAGAAGGCGGGAATCAGGCAGGTCAGCACGTGCTCCCGCGCATATTCCTGCAACATCATGAAAGCCTCGAAACCGGACTGGCGGATCGTGGGATTGTTCCAGGGAATATAATAGGCCCCAAGGAAAATGAGGACGATGAGCAGCAGTTTGGTTCTTTCTTTCATCGCTTTGAATAACCCTAGTACTTGAGTGAAATGCTATGCTAACATATATCAATTCGGCTATGCAAGCTTTTTACCGCGCGTTGCGTAAAACCCCATCCGAAAATCAAAACCGACCTTGTCGGCCTTCGACCTGGTTCGGCGAGTTTCGGCAGACCTTTGAAGATTCTGCGTGAGGAGGAACAGAGAGCTTTCCGCAAAGCTTTTCCCGGCAAAGGGAGGGAAGCGCTTGCTTGATGCGGTAGATCTCAGGATCAGTTTCCAGCCAGTGCCTGAGGTTCCCCAGCATGGTCGCGGCAAATGGGCTGGATGTGCCGTTTGCGATATGATAGTTGACCCACAAACCTTCTTTGCTTGAGTTCACCAGCCCCGCGTTTTCCAGAATTTTGAGATGCTTCGACACGGTAGGTTGAGCCACACCGAGGGCTGCACGCATTTCGCATACGCACAGATTTCTTTCCTGGAGCATCTTGAGGATCTTGACGCGATTGGGGTCCGACAGGGCCTTCATCACTCCGATAAATGTTTCCATAATGGCCTCCATAAATAGCTAAAAGGTAATTTAATATCCCGAGCAATTAAGTCAAGGGTTTTCCGCTCCCTTGTTTCAGCGACCATTTTGGAGACCTGACGTCTAAGGCACGTAATCCCTTTACCTTTTCCGATCTATCCCGTATATGCTGTTATACTGTTCAATGAAAATTAGAGAGGAAGATGGAAAAAGCGAATGGGACTTCTAATCGTCGACGAAACAAAGTGCAAGAAGGACGGCATATGCACCCGTGAATGCCCCATGGTCATCATCAAACTCAAGG
The DNA here is from genome assembly GCA_016932115.1 of Deltaproteobacteria bacterium. Lineage (GTDB taxonomy): Bacteria > Desulfobacterota > DSM-4660 > Desulfatiglandales > HGW-15 > JAFGDM01. The sequence continues at coordinate 1,292 of JAFGDM010000212.1, forward strand.
GCGGAAACGGTTTTCCGGAGATGGTCCAGGGTGGAGACAGCCTCTGCAACAACTGCGGTCACTGCGTCGCTGTCTGCCCTAACGGGGCACTCTCCCATGCCGGCGTGCCCATCGAGAAAAGCCCATTGATCGAAGAGGAACTGGAGATTACTGAGGAACAGGCCGTTCAGTTTCTCCGCTCCCGCCGGTCCGTGCGCTTCTTTAAGAAGCAGGGTGTGGAAAAAGAAAAGCTCCAGCGACTCATCGAGATCGCCCGCTACGCCCCGTCAGGCGGTAATCTCCAACCGGTGGAGTGGATTGTGTTCACAAATGCGGACAGGATCAAGGAGATCGCGGGACTGACGGTGGAATGGATGCGCAGGCTCATGGCAAAGGCGGCCCGATCGGTTCCGCCCTACTTTCCATTGATCATCGGTGCATGGGATATGGGATACAATTCCGTCACCTGGAGCGCCCCGGTGCTGATCGTTGCATCCGCGCCCGAAAAGGCTACCACCGGCATGGTGGACGTTTCGCTGGCACTTTCCTACCTGGAGCTGGCGGCCCGGCGATTGGGGCTGGGAACCTGCTGGGCCGGCCTGGTCGAAGGCGCACTGCAGGGATCCGCTGCGGTCAGGGAGACGGTAGGGCTCGCGGACGGGTACCCGTATCACTACCCCATGATGATCGGTTATCCGCAGCGTAAATACGCCCGTCTTCCCGAGCGTAAGGCGCCCAGAATCACCTGGAAGTGACCGCAGGCGGAGTGTTCCTAAGGAGATTTCAGGGTGTATCGGATATTTTGTCCGTCGAAGCATTCTATTCAGTCTCCTCTATCTTCCGGAAGAGGAAAAGAAGGAAAGGGAAAATACGGTGTCTTCAAATGAACAATTGAACGTGTTTCTCAGCCCCAAATCCGTAGCGGTGATCGGGGCAACGGAGCGGCCGGGCTCCTGGGGCTCCTTTATCATGCAAGGCCTCCTCTCCAAGCCCTACCCGGGCCGTATATACCCTGTAAACCACCAGACCGAGACCATCTTCGGTCTGCGTGCCTATAAGAGTGTCGAGAAAATCCCGGAATCGCCTGAACTGGCCATTTTCACAATCCCTGAGGTGAGGGTGGAAGAAACTATCCGGGAATGCGGTGAAAAAGGGGTACTCGGAATCACCATCATCACTGCCGGCTTTGGGGAGGCAGTTGCTGAAGGCAAGCAGAGGGAAGCGAGCCTTGTGCGCCTTGCAAGGTCCTACGGCATGCGCCTCCTTGGGCCTAACGTGAGCGGGACCTTCAATTTGCATGCAGAGTTCAACGGATCCGCTTCCCCTGAGCGGCACCTCAGAAAAAACCTTATTGCGGCTGTTTGCCAGGGCGGCTTTGCCTTTTATGATCTTCTGGCGCATGGCTATTACAGGCACATGGGAGTGGGCATGTTCGTCCATACAGGGAACGAGGCGGATCTCACCACCACCGATTTTTTGGAACATATCGGTCCTGATCCCAATGTTAAGGCCGTCATCATGTACATCGAGGCCCTGAAAGACGGCAAGCGTTTTGCGATCGCGGCCGGGCAGATATCTAAAACCAAGCCCGTTGTTGTGTACAAGGCGGGAAAAACGCCGGACGCCGCACGCGCCGCCCGGAGCCACACCGGTGCCCTGGCCGGGTCTTACGGCTTATACGATGGGGCTCTCAATCAAGCCGATGTCGTGTCCTCCCCTACCATGGAACTGCTTCTTCCGTTGGGGCATGCGATGGTGGAGCGGCCTCCCATGCGCGGCAATCGGGTCGTCATCCTCACCATGGGAGGCTCATGGGGAGTATCCCTGGCGGATGCGCTCGGTGTCGAGGGACTGCGCGTCCCGGAATTGAGCTCCGGCTTGCAATCCAAGCTGAGGGAACTGGGAATGCCCATCCGGGCATCCGTGAAAAACCCTGTGGACATAGGAGCATCCGGGCTTTTTTTCGATAAGCAACTACTTATCGGCCTGGGCCGGGAGATTCTGGTATCAGGCGAGGCGGATGCCCTGATCCTTCACGGCATGGGCCGACCCGGCATGCTTGATAAAAACGCGCCGGAGCGGCTCCGGATCTTTTTGGAGATCAATAAAGAGATCGTGCGAGGATACACCGAACTGGAAAAGGACTTCGGCGTTCCGGTACTGATCGGCAGCATTTATGGCCCAAGCGAAAGCCAGGTGACCTGCGACCTCAACGAAGAGGGTATCCGGATATATGATCGCTTGGATGAAATCGCACAGATACTTTCACGCATGCACCGGTATTACTCGTGCAGGAGATCTCAATAACTTTCGTAACACTTCGGTTTTTTGAAAACACCTTAAGCACCAAGCATGGGGATCCCTCTCAAAACTGTAAAACGAAGACGCCACACCACACTATGCAGCTTTAAGCAACGGGTGAGGCGGGCGGAGGTCGTCCGAGGTGAGCCCACGAACGCTCAGCCCTTGAAGTTACCGTTAAGCTTCGCCGCCCGCCTTTGCCACCCCGTGCTTTCAAAGTCCTCCCCGGTTCTCTTCGTTTTGCAGTTTTGAGAGGGACCCCCATGCCCAAC
>JAFGDM010000213.1 GCA_016932115.1 Deltaproteobacteria bacterium
AAAGTAGATGGAAAGGATTACCATAAGCGCCGATACTCGTGCCCTTGTTTTCATTTCATTTTCCTCACTCCTGTGCTCCTCGCCCTCTTTTTTTGATGTGAATGCAAGGGTGCATCTTATCAACTCTTGGTCTTGTCTTTTGGAGTCCCTTAATCTATGATGACACAAGAGTCATAGCTCGTGCCTTCTTGGCGGGTGTAAGGTTTGCATTCCTTCTGGGTCATTATGGAAAAGACGATAAATTCCTACGCGATTTGATTCAAAAGAATTTCAGCCTATGCAGAGATCGGGAACGAAAAATCTTCTCCATGCTTTCTTATAGCCTCCGAAGATGTCGCGTTTTTGGTCGATGGTAGGGCGGCCAAAGGTGAAGCCAGCACATGAACAGGTGATCAAAACTCATGTCCATCCGGTTTATTGCAAAGGAACTATATCGATTGCAGCAAGAAGTAGAACGGGTGGAGAAGCTTTTGAAAAGTTCCTTGTCGGAAAACAGGGACGATATCAAGAACCGTTACCTTCGGCTCAGGGCTGAAAGAGACCACCTGTGCGCCATTTTGGAAGCTAAGAAAGAGGTTCCTCCGTATAGCCGATCGAAGTGAAAAATCGACACCCTGTTCCTACTCTTCCTTAAATCCCCAGTAAGGATAGTCGAGAAGATAATCCCCAACCTTTCCCGGGCTGTTTTCTCTGCTCGCCACCAGCCAGAGGGTGCTTTTTCTTTCCCCGCCAGAAAAGGGATCAAGAGGATCCCAACCAGGGACAAGAATCAGAGCATTGTCCGCGCTATATTCGATATCACCGGACTCCTTGAATGAACCGAGATCCGGTTTTTCATCATAGCGGCCCTCTGTGCTTCTTGACAGTTCGGAAATGACCAGAAATCCCACATCCTGTTCATCACGAACGGCTTCCATATGGCGAAGCCACTCGTCAATACCGGTGCGTCTCTCCGAGAGATTTTTAAAAGGAAGTTTGTGCAAGCTGTCAACCACGACAAGCACCTTGTCCTGCCCTGTTTCATGCTTGATGAAATCGATTTGTCTCCTCATGGTGTCCGGACTAAGCTTTCGGTCCGTCACCACTCTGAAATAGTGGAGCATTTCCCGGAATAGATCGGTGGTCCTCTGAAGTCGGTCAAGATCCTCTTTTGGAAGATCTAAACGCCGCAGGTTCTCCTCTGCCAGGCGGCTTAGCCTGCACAAGATTCTTGTGTAGATTTTATGACGCCCGTTTTCAAAGTCATAGTAGATCACAGGAATTCCTTTTCTCACCACCTCGGTAGAAATCTGCAAAAAGAAGCAAGACTTTCCGGCTTTGGGCTGCCCTCCCAAAATATTGATTCCCTGAATGCCGCTTAGTGCCTCATCCATTTTCTCAAAACCAGTGCTTAGACCAAGGAGGCGTCTCCCCCTTTCTCTGTCCAGTTGCTGGATGAACCGGAGGTGTTCTCTTTGGGCGGAAGAAAAAGGAGAAAAGGATTGAGATGACCTGATCATGGCGGAAACGGCAGTTCTAAAATTTTTGCCCTTTTCCCTGGCCAAATGGCAAAGCGTATATCCCCGTTTGAGCTCAGGGGACCACTTTAAAATTCTTGTCTTGTATCCGAGACCGCTGGCAAGACTCCGGGCCGCCAGTTGGGCCTCAGGGGTATGGTTCATGAGAAGAAAAACATGCGAAACATAGGTGAGAAGGTCGGGATCGAGAGCCTCAAGGTTGTTAAATCCGGGGACCGCGATAGCGGGATATCCCAGTTCCTTGAGGGATAGAAGGTTGTTTTCCCCATCCACAAGGAACAGCGCACCATCTTCACATCTTTGGATTTCCTGCATGTTGAAGATACGGTGCTCCGGTGAAAAGAAGCTTTTATCTCCATGCCAAAATTGATCCTCGTCTCGCTCAGGCATGACACATCTCGCGGCGTAGCAATTGCCGTCTTCCAGGAAGTAAGGGTAGACAAGATACCTGCCGTTATAGCCGATTTTCATTTCTTCAACCGTCGCTTTGGAAACATTAAAGTTATTGAAATAAGCATACTCCCTATCCCCCATCAGCTTCCTAAATTTCTTGATGTCGTTGTTGAGGTTTTTGCCGGGATACACGATATGGGAGGAAGGCAACTCGCGGTCCGGGTCATAACCGGGAACCTCTCTGAGATCAAGGCCTATCATCCGGGCAAAATGGAGAAGAAATCCACCCGGGCTGCATCGCCTCAAACACCTGAAATACCCATGGAAGAAGCTCTTAGGCTCAAGATAGACGACAAGAGTTCCCCTTGCTTTTTGTTCATCAGGTGGGCAGAAAGGGCAGGGGGCTTTGAGCACGCCTTTCTCTCTGATTGCTCCCGGCAGATGTTCCTGGTAGAACCTCTCAATGTCTTCCGGGCGAATCATGAATCTTTCCCTTTACAATTTATAATTAGGGCCGAGGAAATCTCATTTCTATTCCAGGGCGAAGCGGCTTTTTCATTGTTCAGTTTTGAAAGGTACACCTGTGCCCGGGGCGATAAGCCTTGAATTTCAAAGACCTGAAATGTTCCCCCGGCCCTATGGTTTCAAAGCAAACTTTTCGATACGATTGAGGAGTGTTTTATAACTGACGCCAAGGATATGAGCCGTTCGCTTTCTGTTCCACTGAGCTTTGGCAAGGGTTGTTATAATGGCGTTTTTCTCTGCTTCGGACACATAGTCCCTGCTTACTTTTTTCAATGAGAAGTCTTTTTGTCTGATTAGCGCGTATATCCTGGCATCCTCCCAAGCCGGAAGAAAGCCGGTTTCCCTAGGAGCAGCCCTTTCACTTTCAAGGCCCAAACTGTCCGGAACCATTTCTCGGAAAATGAAGTCCCAATCCCTAAGGGCAACAACACGGCGAACCGCGTTTTCAAGCTCTCGCACATTGCCGGGCCAATGATAGGCATTAAAATGCTTGGCTACCTTCGCGGGTATATCGACCAAGTCCTTCCGCAGCTCAAGGCAGTATTTGTTTAGAAAATAGTGTATGAGCAAAGGGATGTCCTGTTTTCTTTCCCTCAAAGCAGGGGCCTTGATGTGGACTACATTGAGGCGATAGAAAAAATCTTGCCTAAATCTTCCTTGTTTCACCTTTTTCTGGAGGTCCACATTAGTAGCAGCCACAACACGGGCATCGACAATCTTGTCATAGATCCCACCAAGTCTTGCAAAAGCCTTATCTTCCAAAACTTGAAGAAATTTGGCCTGAAGTCCAAGAGAAAGATCGCCGATCTCATCAATGAAAAGGGTCCCCTCATGTGCGAGCTCCAGGCGGCCGGGTTTATTCTTATGGGCTCCCGTAAAAGCTCCTTTTTGAAAACCGAAAACCTCGCTTTCAAGAAGCTCATCCGGCAGCGCACCACAGCTAACCTTGACAAGAGGACCGTTGCTTCGACGGGAATGGTAGTGAATAGAACGGGCGATCAACTCTTTGCCGGTGCCTGTTTCGCCTGTAATCAGCACAGTAATGTCTTTTGATGAAACGATTTGCATTTTTTTCTTGATCGCCCTGATCTCATCACTCTGGCCTATAATTACGGGGTAGTCGGCCCGCGACCCGTATTGTGCTCGGTGATTGGTGGCGCTCTCCAACGCTTTGCCGAAGTCTCTGCACCCGGAGTCATACCGGACAGGGTGGATCCCCTCAAAAGGGGCGCCGTCGACATTCAAAAACGGAACGCTTTCACTTGATACAAGAATTTCTGTTGAGGGGTCTACGATTTTAATTTTGTGAATGCACCGTACAGAGGTGTCCGCATCCAGATACGGGCCCAGAACGGCTATGTCGGGCTGGATAGCCGCAACTTCAGCAACAGAGCACGTGTCTTTAGCGTTGTAACATCGCTCAAAACCTGATTTCTTGATTCTCTCGGCCAATTGGGCTGCAATGCCGGGTTCGGAGTCAATGATGATGAAATTCAAAACAGGTGTCATTTTCAGTGCCTAAAATGCTCTAGAATGTTTTTGGTGCCTAACCGTTTTTTGCCTATTATTTTCTGTTTCTCTTCTGGTCAGATCGCGAGGGCGCGTGAGATCACCTGACTCAGGTCTTCAATCCTACAGGGTTTCGTCAAGTAGCCCTTGATTAGCTGCTTTGCGCTTTCCTCGATGCCATTGGGCCCGGTTTCCTCATAGCCTGACACAATAATAATCTTTGCCATAGGATCTCTTTCAACGATTTTCCTGGCGCAGGTTACACCGTCCATTTTAGGCATACCTCTGTCCATCAGCACAACATCCGGTGCAATCATACTGTAACTGCTCAGAACGTCCGTTGGTTTTTCCATTGGGATCGCCTCGTAGCCGAGCTTATTGATAATTGCTGCCAATGCATCCAGTGCGGGCCTTTCGTCATCCACGATCAGCACTTTCTCTCCCTTGCCGAGAATGATTTCCCGTCCGGGCTCTACATCCTCCGCCACATCATTTTCGACATAAGGCAGAGAGATCCGGAAGGTTGTGCCTTTGTCCGGACGTGATGATACGGTAATGGAACCCTTGTGTTCTTCAAGGATGCCGTGAACCGTTGGAAGACCCAATCCGGTGCCTTTCCCGACTTCTTTCATGCTAAAAAAAGGATCAAAGACTTTTTTCAAGGTATCTTCATCCATGCCAATGCCCGTGTCCCTCACCGTGACCACGACATTGTCGTCCTTTCTAACCGCATTGATCAGGAGCTTTCCGCCGTCAGGCATGGCGTCACTTGCGTTGCTGTAAAGGTTCATAAAAACTTGGCTGAGCAAGGACCGATTCGCCTTGATGTAAAGACCCTTTTCCACGTTGACCTGAATATCGATTTTCTTGCTGAAAATCCGAGAAATGATCTCATGGGTTTGCTGAATCACATCGCTCATGTCAAGGTAGGCCATACGGTACTCCACGCCACCCCGCCTTGAGAAATGCAGCAGATTATTGATAAGATCGACTCCCTTTTCCACCGAATCATAGATGTTACTGGTGAGCTCCGCAATTTCCTGTTTGTCGCCGCATACAAACTCGAGGAATTCAGTGTTTCCGGATATTGCCTGAAGAATATTCCTGAAGTTATGGGCTATCCCCCCTGCAAAGGCGCCGATGGATTCCATTCTCTGATGAATGATGAGCTCTTCCTGCAATGCCCTCTGCTCCCTCTCCGCTCTTTTGCGCTCCGTGACGTCATCGAAGATGGCCACGATTTCACCGGAGGGTAGTCGGTACACATAATACTCTTTGAAGGCTAGGATCTCATCTCCCTCATTGAAAGTCAGGGATCCGCTTTCAGAATTGCCCGTTCGGGCCACACGCTCCAGGCTTTCTTGAAAGGCTGTACCTATATAATGAGGACAAGCTTCCCGTAAGCTTTTGCCGATACAATTGTGTTGCAGGGATTTTTCGATCCTCTCATAGGCTGCATTAAAATTTACGATCACATAATCGGTGCCGCCATTCTCAACCCGATAGACAACAACGCCGCTCGTCATATGATCGAACATCGCTTCAAAGCGCGCCTCGCTCTCCCTGAGTTTGCCTTGTGCGGCTATAAGATCGCTTGTCCTCTCATCCACCCGCCTTTCGAGGTCCGTATATAGCATGGCGTTCTCAATCGCAATGGCAGCCGGACTGCTCAAGGCGGTAAAAAGCGAGAAATCTTCCTTCCTGAATCCGTATGGCTTGCTCACAGAGTCAACATAAATGGCACCTCGCACTTTCGACCTGCTTATTAGAGGCACACACATCACCGACTTGATTTGCATTAATATCATGCTTTCCGAGCTTTCGAGTCCTTCTTCTCGCATCGTATCGGATATAATAACCGCTTTGCCTTCCAGGAGAACCTTGTTGACGATGGACCGGCTGTAAATCTTGTCTGAACCTTTGAGCGGTTCCTTCGACCTTGAAACCACCTCTGAGATTTCCCCGGATCGCTCGTCCAGGAGGAATATTGCGCCTCGGTCAATCCTTTTTAAAAGCTCGAAAATGTAGTCCAATATCTTTTCAAGGACCTTATTAATGTCAAGGGACTGCATGAGAACCCTTGAGACTTTGTAAATGAGATGCAAATTCTTTAGGGATGTTTTGGGTCGATCCATTTCGGCGGTATCGTTTAGAGGATTTGAAGGGTCAACGGCTTTTTGAAGCCTGGCCATATCCTGTTTATAAGCTTTGCCCAAGGAGAAAAAAACGTTCCCTGCGCAGACGGGGACTCCTTCTTTGATTTCGTACCGCTTACCTGCAACGATCCTCCTGTCCCTAATGAAAGTACCGTTTCTGCTTTGAAGGTCCTCTATAAAAAACCTTCCGTCGTAAAAGCTGATTTTGAGATGCCTGCGAGAGATGTGTTTATCCCTGATACAAATATCGTTGTCGGGAGCGCGACCCAGGTGCATCGTGTCTCCAGTGAGGTCATGAGATCGGCCCTTATCTTCTCCGCTCAGAATAAAAAGCTTCTTCATAGCCCGTTTTTCCCTTTGCTAATTCTCAGCAGATCGCTCAGGCAATCCTTAAGAACGGACATTTTTACAGGCTTTGCAAGGACCATGTCTGCTTTTTTTTCCATCGCCGCCGCCTCCGGCTCTTTGCCGTAACCGGTAACGGCAATAACAGGGATATTGGGTCTCTTGTTCTTACTCGCAGTAACCACACCGACCCCGCTCACATAAGGCATTACAATATCCGTAATGACCAAATCATACCGTTCCGACTCTAATTTTCTGAGACCCTCCATGCCGTCTGTAGCCGTGATCACGCTATAGCCCATGCGATCAATGTGTCTCACCAGCATGGCGAGTACGTCGAGGTCGTCTTCAATGACGAGAATCGTCTTTTTATCATTTACCATAGTCTGAGCCTCAGTCATTAGAATCGGAAAAACACTGGCTTACCCCTTCCTTGGGTCAGGGGCATAAAAAGCCTTCCCCCTGTTCTCGGCCTACTCTACCTACTCTACAGCAAAAGCTCAAAGTCCCCGCCTGATTCCCAGGCTGTTGAGTTTATTGAAAAGAGCCTTGTAGCTGATCTTCAGTATTTTTGCAGCCTCCCGTTTGTTCCAGGCCGTCTTGTTCAGAGCAGTCACGATAGCTTTCCTCTCAATTTCTTCCGCAGCTCTCGCTTTGATCACTTTAAGCGACGGCGCGACGGCAAGTGTTTCCCTTTTTAAAACCTCATCCATTCTGTTCGGCAAAGGATTTCCTGCAAAAAAATGAGTTTCCTCCGAACTCATGCCTGCGACTATCTCCGATTGAACAAGGGCAGGATCATCTCCGATCATCAACCTCAGCAAAAAGCTCGATAATTCCCTGATATTGCCCGGCCAGGGATAGGCCTTGAAAAGTTCCTCCAGTTTAGCATTGATGGAAAAATCCTCAATGTTTAATTCCTTGCGGTACTTTCCCACGAAATGGTCAACAAGTAATCCAATGTCCTCCGTTCTTTCCCTTAGCGGAGGAAGCTCGATCCTAATGACGTTGAGACGATAGTAAAGATCTTCCCTGAAACGGCCGTCTTTGATGTCTTTTTCAAGCACATGGTTTGTCGATGCCACGACCCACGTCCGAACTTTGACCACATCGGTCCCACCCAGACGGGAAAATTCATTGCTTTGGAGAACTTCAAGAAGCTTGGCCTGAAGCAAAAGAGGCATATCGCCGATCTCATCAAGAAAGATGACGCCTTCAGAGGCAAGCTCAAACTTTCCCGGTTTGAACTTGTCTGCTCCTGTGAAAGCCCCCTTCTCATAACCGAAAAGCTCGCTTTCCAGAAGTGTCATGGGCAGAGCCGCACAATTTACCTTGATAAAGCGGTTGTTCTTTCTGCTAGAAGCGGAATGGAGTAAGCGGGCCACGACTTCTTTGCCGGTTCCCGTCTCGCCAAGGAGCAGGACGTTTAGATCGGTATCCGAAGCTAAAGCGATAAGCTCCCGGATCTTTTGAATGGCCGGGTGATTTCCTATGAGAGCATAGTCCATAGTGTGGAAAATTTTTACACACTTCCAGCGTTTTGTCAATAAGAAAGATTAAATTCGGTTCGTTTATTCTAGGAGTGCACAGGGTTAATTAGTCTTTTTTATACGTATGATCTTCTTATTTCTTTGGAGGCACTTGCCGATTTAAGATGGCCTTTTCGAAAAAAAAGAATACAAAGAAGGCTTGAATCTTACCTAAGGTGCTACTTGCCTGCCGGTGAATCACTCTTCCTGCGGTCGCTCGATTATAGCCGGTATTGGTTGACTCGGAGGATGCTCTATGAGATAGTCTCGACTGTATAACAACCAGGAGGTATTGCGATGAACAATCCTTTCGGCCCTGAATCCCCTCAAGGCCAAATGCCCCAGATCAGGCTTGAGGATTTGGATTTTGCCAAACTGACCAGGATCGTCAAGTGGATCCTGCTCGCCGTGATCCTGATCGTCATTTGGGGGGGAATAACCTGGGGCCGGACTTTCTATACAGATTGGCTCTGGTTCGGCAGCCTGGGCTATGAGCAGGTCCTCCTGAGAGTGGTGAGTGCCAAAATTTGGCTTTTCCTGCTCGGAATCTTGATCTTCGCAGTGCTTGCAGCACCGAATCTTTACGCAGCAATCCGGTTTGATGCGAGAATGAATTCAGCGGTAATCCCGAATCTGCCGACAAAGAGCCTTGATCATGCCAAAAAGCTGCTGCTATGGGTTGCCGCCGGTGCCACTGCTCTAGCAGCCCTCTTTCTTGCCGGAAGACCGGCCTCAGAGTGGGAGATGATCCTCCGCTGGCTAAACGGCGTTGCTTTTAATCAATCGGATCCCATCTTTCAAAGAGACTTCTCCTTCTATATATTTACCCTCCCGGCGTTGAGTTTCGCTCGTTCTTGGCTCATTACCGTTGTGGTAATGATCATGGTGATCGTGGCAGGTTATTATTACATTTCCGGGATGCTCAGGGGAGAGCGTTTCTCGCTCAAAGGAAAAGTCAAGGCTCATCTGGCTGTTCTCGGCGCAGCCCTCTTCGTACTGATTGCCGTAGGTCACTGGCTGGGGCGCTACGAACTCCTATTTTCTCCCACAGGCGCGGTTTATGGAGTCGGCTATACAGACGACCATGTAACCCTTCCCGTCCGCACGCTGTTGGCCGTTATTGCCCTTATCAGTGCAGGAATGCTGGTAGCCGGTATTAAATCCAAAACAAATCGCCCCATCCTTTATGCCGTGGGTTTGTGGGTCGGGCTTAACCTCCTGGCAGGAAGCGTGGTCCCTGGACTTTTTCAGAGACTGATTGTGGAGCCGAGCGAACTGGCGCGGGAGACGCCATACCTGGCCAGCAACATTAAGCTGACCCGACAGGCTTACGGCCTTGAGCGTCTTCAGTCCCGCAGCCATCCTGCGTTGGGCGTGCTGGACCCGCAGGTCACGTCTCAGAACCAGGGAACGATTCAAAATGTGCGGCTCTGGGATGAGGGGCCTTTGCTTCAAATCTACAACCAGATCCAGTTTTTCCGGCTTTATTACGACTTTGCGGCAGTTCATACGGATCGCTATCGGCCGGCCGACCAGCTTCAGCAGGTCATGTTGGCTACTCGCGAACTGGCTGCCGAAAAGCTCCCGGTAGAGGCTCAGCGCTGGGTCAACAGGCACCTTCAGTTTACCCACGGATATGGCGTAGCCATGAGTCCGGTCACCGCAGTGGAGGCGGACGGGCGTCCCACATTTCTAATCCAGAATGTTCCCCCTGTGGGTAAATTCCCATTGAACCGTCCTGAGATTTACTACGGCCTCAAGAGCTTGGATTTTCTGATCACGCGCAGCGGTATGCAAGAGTTTAATTACCCGGGCCCAGCAGGTCCTGTTTACACCCGATACGAAGGTAAAGGCGGCGTTGTTTTAAGCTCTTTTTTCCGTTGTTTGATTTACGCATGGCAATTCATGGACATTAACATATTGATCTCAGGGGAAATCAATCCGGATAGCCTTATCCAGTACCGCCGAACGGTTCAG
>JAFGDM010000214.1 GCA_016932115.1 Deltaproteobacteria bacterium
AAGCAGGTCATGAAGCAGGGCTATTATGTGAGCGACATCTTCCTGGGATACCGGAGGATCCCCCATTTCATTATCGCCTTGTGCAGGGAGGAGGATGGGAGAGAGTGGGTGATCCGGGCCACCATCGACACCTACATGTTCACCGATCTGGTTGAAAAGGTGCGCATCGGGAAAACCGGGGAAGCCTACCTCCTGAATGCGGAGGGCGTCTTCCAAACGGCCCGGAGGTCCGGCGGGGACCTTATGGAAAGGGATCAGGACCGAATCGTTACGCCGGCTCCCCAGGACGAAATCAGGACTTTCATCAAGAAGGACGCCAAAGGGGAAGCCTACCTGTATGCCACCACGTGGCTGAGGGACAAGGATTGGATGCTGGTGGTGCGGCAGGAGGAAGCCGACGCTTTTAGAGCCCTTCGCTCCGCCTCCTACATGATCATTCTGGTCAGCCTCATCGGCGGCGGCCTCATTGTGGTGGTTGCCTTCTATATCACCGGAAAAATCATCCGCCGCATGGAGCGCATTGATCAGGAAAGGCATCAGCTGGGGCGGCAGCTTGTCAGGGCCACCCAGCTGGCGGAACTGGGGCAAATGGCAGCAGGCTTTGCCCACGAAATCAACAATCCCCTCCAGATCATGAAGTCGGAACAGACCTTGATCGACACCATTTTTTCCGATATGAAGAGCAGGGGGGATCTGAGAGAGTCGGAGGATCTTAAGGAAATGGAAGATTCCCTGGCCCAGATCAAGCTCCAAATCGATCGTTGCGCGAAAATCACCCAGGCCATCCTCAAGTTCGGCAGGAGGAGTGAAGGGACCGCCAAGGACGTGGACCTTGCAGCCTTTGTCCCTGAGGTCACGGCCATGATTTCCAAGAAGGCCAGCGTGAGCGGGATCACCCTGAAGGAAGAGATAGCCGAGAACACGCCCATTGTCCACGTCGATGCTTCCCATCTGAACCAGGTGCTGATCAACCTTTTGAATAATGCCATCGACGCCATCGTGGAGAAGCATGGATCAGAAGGGGGAGAACTGACCGTTTCAGCAGGTCCCGGCGGGGAAGGAAAGGCGGTAATTTCCGTTACGGATAACGGATCCGGGATCAGCCCGGAAGATCTCAAAAAGGTCTTTACGCCCTTTTTCACCACAAAGCCGGTTGGCCAGGGAACCGGCCTCGGTCTGTCCGTTTGCCTCGGCATCATTGACAGCATGGGAGGGACCATGGAGGTGAGCAGCGAGAAGGGAGTGGGCACGATCTTTACTATTCAACTGCCTGCAGCAGGGTAATATGCTTCACCACAGACGCGGAGGGCCTTCCCTCTTTGCGTTCTTTGCGCCTCTGCGGTGAAAAACATATTTTGGATTACCAATAAACACAGGAAGGGGAAAAAAGATGAAAGAAATGAAGATCATGCTGGTGGACGATGAAGAGCGCTTTCTATCGACAACCAAGAAGCTGCTCGAGAGGAAGGGCCTGCAGGTGAGTACGGCGTCGAGCGGTTCGGAGGCCCTGGATAAGCTTATGGCCGAAAACGTCCATGTGGTCATCCTGGACGTGAAAATGCCGGGAATGGACGGCATCGCCACGCTCAAAGCCATCAAGGCCCAGCATCCCCTCGTGGAAGTGATTCTGCTCACCGGCCATGCCACGGTGGAGTCGGCCGTGGACGGACTGAAATCAGGCGCAACGGATTACCTGATGAAGCCGACCGACATCGATGAACTCGTGACCAAGGCGGAAGAAGCTTTTGCAAAGAGGAAGGTTCTCGAGGAGAAAATCCGCATGGCCACGTTTAAGTGGACCATGAAGCAGCCGAGAGACATCCTCAAGGATGCAGGAAAAATAGAAGAATAACATCCGGGTTCTTCAGAGCTTTTGGGTAAGAGGGGGACATGGGTCATGGAAGATAAGATCAAGGTGCTCATGGTGGATGACGAGGAGCAGTTTCGCTCCACAACGTCTAAGATTCTCACAAGAAGAGGGTATGCGACCACGATCGCCGGAAGCGGCGAAGAAGCCCTTGGGATTCTGAAGAAAGAACCCCAGGACGTGGTGATCCTCGACGTCAAGATGCCCGGCATGGACGGCCACGAGACTCTGGCCGAGATCAAGAAGATCGACCCCGATGTTCCGGTGATCATGCTCACGGGCCATGGGGCTCTGGATTCTGCAAAGGAGTCCCTCAAGCACGGCGCTTTTGACTACCTAAACAAGCCGTGCGAGATCGATCTTCTGGCCGCCAAGATCAGAGATGCCCATACGGCTGCGAAAAAAGGCGTCAAGGAAGAGAAAAAGGCCAGGGACATCATGATTCCCCTGGAGGAATACACCACCGTGGAGGAGGGTGCCACGGTCAGGGAAGGCGTCGAAGCCCTCAGGAAATCCTTTGAGAGTTTCGCTTCCACGGGCAAGATCATGGAGACCGGGCACCGCTCCATCCTGGTTTTTGACAGGAAAGGGTCCATTTCCGGGATCCTGAGCATCATGGACCTGATAGTCGCCATCCGGCCGTCGTACCTTTCCGCGCCCAAGCCGACCATGGCAGACGCCCTCCAGTATTCGCCCATGTTCTGGTCCGGCCTTTTTACGATTCAGACAAAGGCGCTCTTGAAGAAAAAGGTGAAGGACATCATGTCCGACCCTCCCCTCACGGTCGACGAGGAGGCCAACCTCATGGAAGTGGCGGACCTGCTCTACACCCGCAACGCAAGGCGGCTCGGGGTGACCAGGAAGGGGAAGATCGTCGGCATTGTTCGGGAGCAGGAAATCTTTTTTGAGATCGTGAGAATGGCTCTTGAAAGCCGGGGAAAAGAATCCGCCAATTAGAGCGGACGGCAAGAGGAGAAAGGAAAATGGCGGAGGACAAGAAAAAGAAGACAGGGTATGACAAATACATCAACTGGAAGGTCTTCAGCATCCCTCTCGGCCTTCTCATCATCATGCTCGCGATCCCCACACCAAAGGGCATGATGAAAGTGGGCGTGGAATACGCCTATGGACCAAAATACGTCCACGAGTTCTTTGCTCAAAAGCTTTTCCAGAACACGCCCAATGAACTGAATCAGTGGCAGATCCAGATGGTCAGGATGATGGAGGCCGCTACGCAGCAGTCTTCCTTCAGCCACGCGGCCTTTCTGAAGAAGAACGAGAAGTGGTGCAGGGACAACAACATAACCACCACCAGGCAGCACCTGGAGCAGCTCCGCACTTTTGCCGGCACGATTCCGCCCAGGGAGTTCGAAGCCCTCCTTCATCAGGGGCTTGAAGTCCGGCAAGGTTTGACCCTCAACAAGCTGAAGGAAAACGAAAGAGCGGCGGCCGTCAAGGCCGGTTTCAAGGTCAAGGCTGCGGTGGGAATCGTGCTTTTCGTAGTTTTCTGTTTTGTCACCGAGGCCATCCCCCTGCCCATGGTGGCCCTCTGTGTAGGCATTCTCGGGATGCTGACCGGGATTGTTCACCGGGGAAATGTTGCGAGCCTTTACTGGTCCGACGCCACGTGGTTCATCATGGGGAGCCTCATGTTTGCCGTGGCTTTTGTCAAAACCGGGGTGGACAAGCGGATCGCCATGATGATGTTCGGGAAGCTCAAGAACCCGGACATCAAGTGGGTAACCCTGATCATCATTGGGGTGATCGCCCCTCTCACGATGTTCATGTCCGACCATGCCCTGGCCGCCATGTTTCTCCCCATCGGCATTACCCTTTACATGACCAGCGTAGCTGCCAGGGGGGAGGAAGACCCGGAGCTGGGCAAAATGCTCATGATCACCATTGCCATGGCCGCAAATCTGGGCGGCTCCCTTGCTCCGTCAGGCGCGGCCCGGAACCTGATCATGATGGGCTATGCAGAGGACATGTTCGGCCTTTCCATCGGCTTTGCCCAGTGGTGCCTTTACTGCATCCCTTTTCTTTTTTACCTGGTTCCATTCACCTGGCTGGCCGTTAACTGGAGGTTCAAGCCCACGATCAAGAACCTCAAGCCCGGGTTGGACGTGGTTCGTCGGGAGGTGGATAAGATCGGAAAACAGTGGTCCCGAGATCAGATTCTGGCCGTGGCCATCTTTGCCGTAATGCTCTTCTCCTGGGTCACGGAAAACAACC
The DNA here is from genome assembly GCA_016932115.1 of Deltaproteobacteria bacterium. Taxonomy (GTDB): domain Bacteria; phylum Desulfobacterota; class DSM-4660; order Desulfatiglandales; family HGW-15; genus JAFGDM01. The sequence goes on from JAFGDM010000214.1 coordinate 4,100, forward strand.
TCATTCTGAGCCTCACGGGAATACGATTCGGCATCGGTGTGCTGGCCGTCATGGGGGGAATCGCTTACATGCTGGCAGGCCTTGTCAACTGGCGCGATTACCAGACAGGCGTGGATTGGGGCGTCGTCTGGCTCTACGCCGGCGCCATCATTTTCGGCCGCATCCTGGTTGACACGGGCGGAGCGTTCTACATTGCGAGCACCATTGTGGATGTCGTCGTGCCCTTCGGCCTGGGAGAGGGGCTGGCCCTTTTGCTCACCGGAAACGTGATTACAGCCATGCTCACCCAGCTAATGGCCGACGGTCCCGCGTGCGCGGCCGTGGGTCCGGTCACGCTTGCCATGGCTGGACTCGTTCATCCCGGCACAACCATGATCCCCTTTGTGGCCATGGCCACCTCCATTTCATCCTCCTTTGCCTATTGCCTCATTATAGGAACGCCGCCCAACGCCATTGTGTATGCCAGCGGCTACCTGGAGGCTAAGGATTACCTGAGGGTTGGGGTGATCATGTGGTTCGTGGGGATCATCGGCCTGACTCTCATGGTTTCAACGTACTGGAGGTGGCTTGGATGGCCGGGCATGGTCCCATTCTGAGAGGCCGGAGAAAACGCCGGTGAAACAATGGCTGCACACAACACGGAGACTGCTGATCCGGCCGGGCGAGTTTTTTGAAGAAATGCAAGCCGAGGGCGGCCTCGGTCCGCCGCTCACGTTCCTGGCTGTGTGCAGCGCTGTTTCGGGCGTTCTTTCTGCGGTGTATTCCTACCAGGATCCCTGGATCACAGCTTTTTCCCGCTTTGCAAACGGGTTTCTCACGCCCTTTGTCCTTGCCCTCCTCCTCTACCCGGTCTCCGCTCTTTTGTGCCCGAACGCGTTTACTTTTCGGAGTCTCCTGAAAATCAGCGGCTACGCCCAGGTAACCCTTCTTCTTTCGTGGATTCCGGGAATCGGATGGGCGGCAGGGCTGTGGCGGTTCTATCTTATCGGGTTGGGCATGGTCAAGATGGGCCGTGTAACGGCCCTCAGAGCCGCATCGGCCATTCTTGGAGCTGCGGCGATTTTCACGGTGATCTTTCGAATCATGCAGCCCTTTTTCAGGTAGGAGCCTGGTCCTAATATGACCTGTTGGACCTGCACTCCCATTCGAACCACGAATTGAGCGGCAAAGAAGGAGAAAGAAGTCGTGAACGACAAAGAGAGGGAACTTCTTGACAAGGGCGAGCCCCTGCCCGGGGGGAACCTGGCAAAGGAGGAGAAAAAGCGCCTCTTTTATCACGAGAACGGAAAGACCTATTTTAGCAGAAGCACGGAGCGCCTGATTTTCTTTGTTCTCACCCTGGTAGTGGTTCTCATAACGCTCCTTGCCAGACTGGGTGTACTGGGGTAGGAATAATGGACAAAGACCGTCGCCCCAAAATCACCCGGAAGGTGCTCATCGCCGTTTCGATCACCGCTGCTTTCTTCCTTGCAGCAGGCCTTGTTTTGGGCCTCTGGTCTGCAGGGGAACTGCGCGAGGTAGTGGAAGACCAGTTCAACGAGCAGCAACTGGTCATCGCCCGCCACGTGTCGGTCCTCATTGAAAGACAACTTCAATCTCTGAAGAAAGAACTCCTCCTTCTGAGAGAGCAATTTCCGGACTCAGGCTTTGACCCTGAAGCCATGCAGGAGGCTGTGCAAAGGACCTTCAGGCGGGTTCTGGAAAGCGGTGTGTGGAAGATCGAGGTCTTGGATCTCGACATCCGTAAAGGTTTCACTTTTATGCCTTTCAGCCACTGGGCGCCCAGGGATATGCCTTCAGAAAAGCTGGAGATTCCCCTCCCCTATGACGAACTAGCAGAAGGAGAAGTGTGGGTCACGGAGCCGAAAATTGAACGGCACGGCATCAGCCTTTTTCTGTGGACCCCCCTTAAGGAAAACAACACATCCTTTCTAGTATTCGACCTGAATGTATCGTGGTTCCTGAACCCGATATTGGGGGATATCCGATCCGGAAAAACAGGATATGCCTGGCTGATCGACGGCGAAGGACGGTTCCTCTATCACCCCAATGCGGAGTTCATAGGGAAACCTGCCATTGAGATCCGGGAGGAAGCGTACCAGGGCGTCCCTCTCGGCATGATCGCCTTTATCCAGAGAGAGAAGATGCTTCAGGGGCAGGAGGGCACGGGCTGGTTCTTCTCCGGGTGGCACCGGGGAATCACGGGAAAAATCAAGAAATTGATCGCCTATTCCCCGATCATCCTTTCCCGAAAACCGTTTCAAATCTGGTCGGTGGCCGTTGTCGCGCCGATCTCGGAAATCGAAGACTCGGTTCAGCGCGCATACCTGAGGCAATTCTTCCTCCAGGGCCTCGTCATTGTTGTCATCCTCTTTGGTGCGGCTTCCGTCCTCTTTTTCGAAATGAAGTGGTCGCGGATTCTTGAAGCCCAGGTAAGCCGGCGAACCGAGGAGCTGAAAAAATCGGAAGAAAAATACCGATCTCTTGTGGAAAGCGCGGAGGATTTTATTTTCACCGTGGACGGAGAAGGCTCTTTCCAGTCCATGAACAGCTTCACAGCGAGCTTTTTCGGTGGGCGGGCGGATGATTTTCTCGGAAAGGGGCTTAAGACTCTTTTCCCTGAGAAGGTGGCAGAGGAGCAGCTCAGGCTTGTGAAACTGGTGCTCAAGGCGGGGAAAAGCGTGCGTGACGAATTCGAAATCGACCCGGCAGAGCATAAGACATGGATCAGCGCCAATTTCATGCCTCTGAAAAATGAACAGGGGAAAGTTACCGCTGTTCTTTGCATTGCAAGAGACATCACGGAAAACAAGAACCTGGAAAGACAGCTCATTAATGCCGAAAAGCTGGCCTCCATAGGAACCCTGGCTGCCGGCGTGGCCCATGAGGTGAACAATCCCTTAGGAGTTATTCTGGGTTTCTGCGATCTCCTTCTGCGTAAGAAGGACAAGGATTCACAGGAATATGAGGACCTGAAAACCATTGAAAGGCAGGGGTTTCACTGCAAACAAGTGGTTGAGAACCTGCTTAGCTTCGCCCGCCTTGGTGAAGGATACGCAGAGCATGCCGACGTTAATCAATGTATCCAGGAGATCATCAAGGTTGTAAACCACACCCTGGAGATGAACAATATTGATCTGAAACGCTCCTTATCAGACGGTTTGCCCCTTGTTCAGGGTGATCCCCGCCAGCTCCAACAGGTGTTTCTCAACTTGATCACCAACGCCGTTTCCGCTATGCCTTCCGGCGGAACGCTCAAGATCCGCACGTACCTGGAAAGAGCAAGCCGGAAGGCTGTGATCCGGATAGAAGACGACGGCACTGGAATCAGAGAGGAACACATGGACCGCATCTTCGAACCCTTCTTTACAACCAAGCCGGAAGGAGAAGGAACAGGTTTGGGTTTGTTCGTGAGCTATGGTATTATTGTCAGGTTCGGCGGCACCATTGATTGTGTGAGCCAGCAAACGACACCCGAGAAACCCGGGGGCACGGCCTTCACGATCAAACTCCTGACGCAGGGTTAGACGCAATGGATCGGAAAATGCTCAGAATTAGATGAAATTCGAAAATCTTAGGCTCGGGATAATAAGAAATGTCCGGCAGCATACTGATCATAGACGATGAGAAGGACATGCTGGCGCTTCTCAAGAGAATTCTCACAGAGGAGAGCGAGCACGAAGTGATCACGGAGACGAACCCTGTTGCCGCCCTCGAGCTCTTTAAAGAGAAACCTTTTCATCTGGTCATCACGGATCTGAAAATGCCGAAAATGGACGGCATCAAGGTTCTTGAAACGGTTAAGAAAATCAACCCCGACATTTCCGTTGTTATTCTTACCGCGTTCGCTACCATTGACACGGCTGTGGAAGCGATTCGAAAAGGCGCCTACGATTACATCACCAAGCCTTTTCGACGGGAGAGAATTCTTCTTACCGTGGAAAAGGTAATGAATTGGCAGGAGATGCTCAGAGAAAACCTCTCCCTCCGCAGGGCCCTCGCTGAAAAACAGGTTTCACCCCCCATGGTCGGATCAGCGACTGTGATGAAAGAGCTTATTGAGAGAATTCGACAGGTAGCGCCCACCACGGCGACCGTGTTGGTTACCGGCGCAAGCGGCACAGGTAAGGAATTGGTCGCCCGGGCAATCCATCAACACAGCCTCAGGGCGGCTAAAAAATTCGTCACCGTAAACTGCACGGCAATACCTGAACAGGTCATTGAAAGCGAGCTTTTCGGTCACCTGAAAGGCTCTTTTACAGGAGCTTGGAAGGACAAACGAGGTCTGGTGGAGGAAGCCAATGAAGGAACCTTATTTCTCGACGAGATCGGCGATCTGAATCCCAACATGCAGACAAAACTCCTTCGACTCTTGCAGGAAGGGGAATATAAACCCGTAGGAAGCGTCAACACCAGGAAAGCGGATATCCGGTTTATCGCCGCAACCAATCACAACCTCAAGGCGGACATCAGTGATAAAAAATTCCGGGAGGATCTCTTTTACAGGCTCAATGTCATTCAGATCGAAACGCCCCTCCTCAAGGAAAGAAAACACGACATTCCGCTTCTGAGCTACCATTTTCTTAGAAAATACGCCGAGGCAAACCGAAAGGACATCCATGAGATTTCCCCGGAGGCGATACAGGCGCTTTTAGCAAGGGACTATCCGGGCAATATAAGGGAGCTGGAAAATATAATAGAGCGGGGAGTCATCTTCTGCAGGTCAAAAACCCTGACCCTGAAAGATCTTCACCTGGATTCCGAGGGAGAATCGCTCTATCCCAACCTAAGTGAAGAGACAGCCGCAATTTCTTTTAAAGACGCCAAGGAGAAAATGATCGGATTGTTTCACAGGCAGTACATTATGGCTCTCTTGCGCGAAAGCGGCGGCAACATCAGCAAGGCCGCGGAGACGGCAGGTATACAAAGGCAGTACCTCCATCGTCTAATGAAAGAGGCGGGCATTGAAGCCGATCAGTTCAAACAAAGGCAGGAGTAGCGTTTCCAAAAATCCACTTTAAACGTTGACGGCTGTGTAAAAAGCTCATCTGCTGCGTTTCGCTTCAAATCAAATCCCGAGTCTCAAGGTCAAATAGTTTGGATCTTTGATTTGGACATTCAT
>JAFGDM010000029.1 GCA_016932115.1 Deltaproteobacteria bacterium
ACCCCGAATACTCTTCGTTTTGCAGTTTTAAGAGGGACCCCCATGCCTGATGCTTGCGATTTTTCAAACAGCTAAATTGTCACAAACGATTAGGATGTCCGGGGCACGCCATAGGAAGGCGCAGTCGGATCGAACCGACTGGGGGGACGCGCTCTCTCGCGTTTGATTGTTTCGGCGACGAGGAAGCGTGGCCCTTAGTTTCCCCCTGAAAGCGTGAAGAACAAATTAACCCTCGGCGTTCCGTTGTTTGCGCCGCGCTCCTTTTTGTGGTAACAGATGAATACTTTTTGTGAACAGGGCAAATTCCGTGTTTCAAAGAATCCAGGACGCTGCGGAGTATATCTCATCCAAAATCAAGACCCGGCCACGTGTCGGAATCATTACAGGCACCGGTCTGGGAAAACTCACAACTGCCATGACCGTCGATCAGCGACTCTCCTATCGGGAGATTCCCCATTTCCCGCGCTCTACCACCAAAGGACACAAGGGAACACTTGCTCTCGGCAGCATCGGCGAAACCGGTGTAGTAGCCATGGAAGGCCGCTTTCATCTTTACGAGGGGTACGGGCCGGAGGGTGTTGTTCTTCCGGTTCGGGTCATGTCTCGACTCGGCGCTAAGATCCTGATGATCTCAAGTGCAGCGGGTGGATTGAATCCCGTCTTTCAGCCGGGAGACCTTATGATGGTGACGGATCACCTGAACTTAACGGGTACCAATCCTTTGATCGGTCCCAATCTAGAAGAAATCGGGCCCCGTTTCCCGGACATGAATCAAGCTTATGACAGGGGCCTGATGGATTGCGCAAGAAGGAAGTCTCTGGAGCTGCAAATCGCCCTCAAGGAGGGCGTGTATGCGGGTATCCCGGGGCCGAGCCTGGAAACCCCCGCCGAAACCCGTTTCCTTCGCGCCGCCGGAGCCGACGCCGTCGGCATGTCTACGGTTTTGGAAGTGATCGCGGGTGTTCACTGCGGAATGAAAATCCTGGTAATTGTCGCTATCTCCAATGTGAACCTTCCCCATTGCACAAAGGAAATATCAATTGATGAAGTAATTGCAAATGCAGAAAAAGCGGGGGAAAAGCTTGCTCCCTTGTTCAAGGAAATAATAACAGCCGTTTGATCTATATCATGGATGAGATTTGCGAGATGGATGACTCGGTGACAGAGGCGGATGTCCTCATACGGGGCGGCACCATTCTGACCATGGACGATCGGGGCACGGTGATTCCCGGAGGTTATATCGCTGTCAAGGGAGATGCCGTCGCGAGGGTTGGTTCCGGCAATGGCGAGGGAGTTCACGCGAAAAAGACTATCGATTGCCGGGGGGGGCTGATCCTGCCGGGCTTGATCAACGCGCACACACACGCCGCAATGACTCTTTTCAGAGGCCTTGCCGACGACCTGCCTCTCATGGATTGGCTGAACCAGTACATTTTCCCGGCCGAGAGCAAAATGGACGCGGATTTCGTTCGCACAGGCACTCTTCTTGCCTGCGCTGAAATGATCATGTCCGGGACCACTACATTTTGCGACATGTACCTATTCGAAGATGAGGCGGCGAAAGCAGTCGACGAGGCGGGCATGAGATGCCTGCTCGGTGAGGTGCTGTATGATTTTCCTTCCCCCAACTACGGCGCCGTGGCCGATGGGCTCAGATACACCGAAAATCTCATTAATAAGTGGCACGACCATTCCCTGATCTCCATAGCCGTCGAGCCTCATTCCATTTACACATGCAGCCCTTCCCTTCTCAAGGCGGCCAACGATCTGGCCCTTCGCCACAAAGTCCCCCTCGTCCTTCACGTGGCGGAGACAATATCCGAGATCAAAGAAGCAAAAAAGCGATACGGGAAAAAACCTTTCGAACACCTTGAGGATTTGAACATCCTGGGCCCCCATGTGATTGCCGACCACTGTGTCCATTTGGATGATACGGAAATTCAAAGAATCATCGAATACGATGTCAAGCCTGTTCACAATCCGGAGAGCAATATGAAATTGGCATCCGGCGTCTCTCCTGTATTCAAATTGCTCAACCGGGGAGCAACAGTGGGATTGGGGACCGATGGGTGTGCCTCCAACAACAATCTGGATCTTTTTGCGGAGATGGACACGGCGGCAAAGCTGAACAAGGTGGAGGCCATGGATCCCACGGTGCTTGACGCGCTTACGGTTTTGAGAATGACCACATCCATGGGTGCGAAAGTGCTAGGCATGGCTCATAAGGTTGGTTCTCTTGAAAAAGGCAAAAAAGCTGATATCATTGTTGTGGACATCAACAAACCTCACCTGACCCCTATGTATAACCCCTATTCCCACTTGGTTTATGCGGTTCGCGGCAGCGATGTAAGCCACTCCCTCATTAACGGCAAGCTGGTGATGGAAGACAGGAGACTGCTAAGCCTCGATCTGGCTGGAATTTTGGAAAGCTCTCGTGAAAAATCAAGGGCTGTCCTCTCCTGGATCACGAAATGAAATCCGGCTCCTCCTATTGACATTCTTTGCTTTTTCTCTTTGAATAACCTAAAAGGTGGTTTTCAGGCAGGAACTTGCAGTTTTTGACGAAGCTTTGAGGATCCTTGGGCGGCGCCGCGCGGTGCGCCGTGCATCTTTCTACGATCCGGGATTAAGGCAAAATTTTCGATGAGAACACAGAGCATGACCCGCACACAGCCGAAACACATACCGATTTACGTGGCTCTCGGAAGCAGGCTTCGGGGTGTTCCTGAAATTATCACTCTCGGTGTGAAACCTAATTTCAACGACTATTCTTCCCAGGATCAAAACCTGATCCTCAATGCTACCATGGTTCTCTATCCTACCCAAAATTACGCCCAGTTTCTGAGTACGCTGGGCAAAAGTTTTTTCCCAAGCCTTGAAACATGCCTCTATGCTGATGAAAAGATCAAACAGTCCACACTTTTTTACATGCTGGGATTGGCTCATCCGAGGACCCGATTTTACTACCATCTTCATCACCATCAGATCTCAGGGGACTTCGGTTTTCCTTTTGTCGCAAAGCTCCCACGGGCTTCGGCCCAAGGGCGGGGAGTTTTCAAAATAGAAAACCCATTGCAACTTGATGATTATTTGAAACGGACCTCCATTGCTTATATCCAGGAATACCTGCCTCATGATAAAGACCTCCGGGTCGTGCTGATAAATTATGAGCCTGTCATTGTTTACTGGCGAAAGGTCAAGAAGGGAGAATTTAAAAGCAACCTCTTTCAAGGCGGCTCCATCAGTTTCCATGACCTTCCGGAAGACGGCATTGAAGCGGCGCGAGAGGCTGCTCGCAAATGCAGGTTTAACGATGTGGGGTTGGATCTTATCAAACATGAAGAGAAATGGTACCTCATTGAAGCCAACATGAAATACGGCCGTAGAGGGCTCACTATAAAAGGGCTGGATATCAAAGAAGTCATTCGGGCTAAGTTGCTTTCCGGGGAGTTGCTTCGCTCTTGCATAAAGGGTCCGAACACAGGATGAAGAAGAGAATTCTCTACACCATATGTTGTCTCTTTTTCGGGTTTGTTCTTGCTGCGGCCGGCGCATTCGTTGTTTTTTATGTGCAGCTTTCGGGCAAAACCAAAGAGCGAATCCAGCGTGGTGCGATCGAAAACGTCATATTTTCGGAAAGCCCTGTTTTTTACGATGACGGAGAAACCGTCATGGGCGTCTTCTTTGAAAAAATACACCGCCGCTTCATTCGATACGCCCATATCCCGCCGCAATTCGTCAAGGCCGTTGTCGCCGCAGAAGACAAGAATTTTTTCACCCACCCGGGTTTCGACCTCAAGGCTATGGTCCGAGCCATGATTAGGAATTTACGGGAGGGGAAAATTTCACAGGGAGGGAGCACGATAACACAACAGACTGCAAAAAACATTTTTGAGAGAGAAAAGAGATCTTACAAGGCAAAGCTCAAGGAATTGATCCAGGCTTTGCTTCTTGAAAGGGAGTACTCCAAAGAAGAGATCCTGGAAATGTATGTAAACCAGTTTTTCGTCGCAGGCATCGGCCGGGGCCTCAGGATCGCCGGACAATATTTCTTCGACAAGGAGGCCGAAAATCTTGACCTGGTGGAGTGCGCTTTTATCGCAGGTTCTTTAAAAAGCCCAAACCTCTACAACCCTTTTACAAAAAAAACAGACTCTGAAAGAGATACTGCCCTTAGACTCGCGGAGCGCCGCAAGGATTATGTGCTGACCAACATGCTCGCCTTGAATTTTGTCACAAGGGAAGAATACGAGAAGGCCAAGACGAGAGAAATCCCTTTTAAGCAGGGAAAGCTGGGGTACAGGCTTAATGTTGTTCTCGATTATGTTCGAGAGCAACTGGAATCAGGATACTTCCAACAAATTCTTCAGGAACAGGGCATTGAGAACATCGCCACCTCGGGGATCAGAATCAGCACCTCCATCAACAAAGAGATTCAGGAAGGAGCCCTCAGAAGCGTCAGGAGACATCTACCCTTGCTGAATGTCAAACTGACCGGCTACGGCGGGGAAGTTAATGATAACAGATACCGGCAGGACGTTGAGGAAATGGGAATCAAGGCCGGAGGTGATTTGCCTTTTTTGTGCCGGATCGTGGAGATTCACAATGACGGGCAAAATCCCTTTTTGGCGGTCTCATGGGAGGACGGAGAGGGCGTCATTTACTACGAGGGCCTGATACCTGTAGCCGACGCCTGGCTCAAGGGAAAGGTGGGAAACAGAGCTGTTTTCGACAAGCGCCACATAGTAGACTTTTTCAAGAACTTGCGCATCGGAGACCTTGTGCCGGCACAGTTCCTTGAGCAGGAGGGCGAAAAACGGCTTTTTCTATCTGAAATTCCTGAACTGGAGGGGGGTATTATTGTCCTCAACAATGGTATGATCAAAGGCATGGTGGGCGGCTTTTTCGACCGCTTTTTCAATCGTGCTACGGACGCAAAAAGGCAGTTGGGTTCTATATTCAAGCCTCTGGTTTACACGGCCGCTTTGCAGCTCAAGTGGAATACGCTTGATGCCTTGATGAATACGCCTGATCTATATACCTACCAGAAGACCTCCTACATCCCCAAACCGAGCCATCGCCCTGAAGCCGAAAAAGTCTCAATGGCTTGGGCGGGGGTTAAGTCCGAGAACCTCGCTAGCGTCTGGCTGCTCTATCACTTGACCGATCATCTTAACATGAGTGAGTTCCGGCAGCTCATGGCGTTCCTCGACCTTGACAGGAAACATGACGAGTCCTACGAAGCTTATGTAGCCCGTATCCGCGACCGCTACGGTGTTATCGTGGATAAAAAGGCCCTGATGGAGGCTGCTTTTGAAGAGGCCAAGAAGGAAATCGAATCAGACCTGATCTTCTCGGGATATGAGAGCGCCGTTGAAACCCTTCGGCGCCTTCACTTCCACATAGACCCGACACAGTTTGATTTTCGGAATCCTGAGGAGTTCCAGATCCTGCGGCTCAGCTTCACAAGGCTTCAAAACCTCCAAGAGGATATGAAGAGAAAAATCAAGTTGATCAAAGAAATGCTTGATACCCATTCGACTGCAAGGGATTCCGGAATGGAAGGCTTGTTGAGCGCCGCCCTTTCGTCATTCTATCTGGAACCGCCGGACAATGGAGGTCGGCATTTGGTCTACACGGATCAACCCTCGCCCCGACTTGAGCCGCTGCTCCCGGAATACCACCCGGACCTTTTTAAGGCGCTCGATCCCGGAGATATCCGGATCGACGGTATGATGCCGTCCAAATTCATGGACCTGCTTCAAGCGAACACAAGAAAGCACGTCGAGCGCTTTATGGCAATGAAACGATATGATGCGGAGCTTCTTTTCAGGGTCGGTGATTTTCGCAGACTTGTGAACACCCTTTATGTGGTACGTCTTTCCGAAGAACTTGGTTTTTTCACCGGGCTGGATCCTGTGCTTTCCTTTCCTCTCGGCGCAAACGCTGTGAGCATCCTGGAAGCAGCTCTGGCTTACCAAGCAATTGTGACTGGTAAGGTTTACCCTCTTGCAAACGAAAAAGCCGGCGGCGCGGTCCCCATCATCACAAAAATCAAGGACAGGGAGGGCAAAGTCGTTTGGGAATACCGACCTCAGTCGAAACGAGTCCTTTCCGAAAGGGTCTCAACCCTAGTGACGAGCATTCTGCGTCAGGTCATGCAGGAGGGAACAGGCATAAGCGCCCGCGAAGCGGTTCGTCTAAATCTGGAAGCCGATGAGACGGCTGTGGAGGTGCCCCTTCCTTGTCTTGGAAAAACGGGCACGGCAAACCGCTTTACGAATTCAAGTTTTGTGGGATTCAT
>JAFGDM010000215.1 GCA_016932115.1 Deltaproteobacteria bacterium
GCTATCTCCATGGGCGCTACTATCTTAGGCGCCCTTTTCGGCCGCAGCGCGGGGACCGTGGGGCGAGCCACAACTGCGGCGCGGAGCGCCAGCCGGGCTTACTATGAAAAGCAGGATATCCAACGGGCCGAGGAAAAGGCCTTATCCGCCAGACAAAGAATCGCCGAACTGGAGATGAGTCTCGAAAAGGAGGCGGACGAGCTGATCCGCAGATTTGACCCAATGGCGGAGGAGCTTCAGGAAATCATTGTCAGACCGAAAAAGACAGATATCGATGTTCGCTGGTGGGGGTTGCTTTGGGTTCCCTGCTGGAGGTGAAAAATTCGTAACAATTTACCTGTTTGAAAAATCGGGATCATCAAGCATGGGGGCTAAAGATTTCTTTTACTCCATCACTTCAAAAAAAGCTTCCAGCCTGGTTTTGGCCTGCTCTTCGGAATAGGCCCTCGGATCAGCGATATCCGCCTCGATCACCACGGAAGGAAGGCCCAGCCGCTCCATCAGAAGCCTTTTCAAATCATATTGCCCTACAGAGTAAGGCTTGCAGCTCCTTGCCGAGTGAATGACCACGCCGTCCACCCGGAACTCTCTGATCAAACGCTCCATGAGAGAAAGTCTGTGGTTGAGATTATTGTTTAGGATTATGAGGCTGTAAGCCTTGGCCATAGACTCAAAAGGGCTGCCTTCCTTCAAATGAGGCGTGGTCTCAGCCCAAGCGTTTGTGTATGTCGCTGTCACGAAGTTCATGCCGTGCTCTGCAAAAAGATTGGAGAAGTCTCTGACCTTGTACCACATGGCAATATTGTCCCACATGAGTCGCTTTCTCTCATGCACGAGGGCGCCGATGCCTTTGTCCACACGATCTTTGAGCTCGCTCAAAAGAAGGCGGTAATAGTCCAGGGCCACCGGCAGCCCGCGCAGAGAAACAACCGGAGCAAGATGAATGAAGGCGTCAAAAATAGTCATAGGAGCGGGATCAGCCTTCATGGTGGCAAGAACTTCCCCCCAGGTGAAGGATGTTTCCCTGGCTATGCGAATGATTTCCTGAAATTTTTCTTCCCTGAAAACCTTTCCGGAGATGCGCTCAAGCACGGGGATCATGTCTTTGAATTGGTTCACCATATAAGCGATATCAGCTTCTTTGATTTCTTCGAAATTATAGGGAGTATCAAAAATAATAATTGGAATTTTATAGTGATAGGCTAGAACCTCAAACCAATACATAACTGTCTGGCAGATATTGTTGGAGGCAAAAAGAAGATCCGGTTTGGGGAGTCTTCCTACCGGCGTCTTGCCTGAAAAGCAAACCCCCAGATCGATGCGGGCGTAAGAGCAAAGATCCTGGTGATAGCCCCTCTCTTCTGCAGCGCTGCACAGCTCGGCGCCCATCTTTTGGGCGCCGCACAAGGCCCCGTGGTTTTCAGGGTACACGGTGTAAAAGTCAAAAGGCCTCAGCATTTCAACAGGCGCTCCGCTCGTCACCCAAGCGACGGGTTTTGCCCCTTCCGCATAGCGGGAGAGCAAATAGTGCCTGGTCATGATCTCTCTTAAGCGGCCGGAAGACCGAAGGAGCGGACCGAATTGGGGCTTAGGCTTTACCGGTCGCTTTTTCTTTTTGAGGGCCGCAAGCCCCATCAGCGCAGGAGCGCCAAGGTCCTTCATCAAATGAAACCTTGCCTTTTTCAATCGCCCCATGTATTTCCAGCCTCCCCTGCAGATCGGCGGGGATGAACAAGAGGTAAACCGGCCCAAGGAATCCTTGAGTGCATCGTGTGCCGCGTGGGCCCTGCATCTTTGATACGAATCAACTCATCATCTCCACAAAAGCCTCGATTCTCGTTCTTATTTGCCCGCTTGGCCCCTGATGAAGCTCTGAGTCGAGGACAAGGGTCGCAAGTCCTTTTTTTTTGATTTCCTCCACAAGCTGGGGCACGCCGAAAAGCTCAGGTTCGCAGAACTTGACAATCCAAAAAATAACCCCCTTGGCGCCGCTTCTTTCAACCTTCTCGAAGAGATATTCCAGACGCGCTTGAATCGATCCCTCCCGGGTGCTGCATGGAGGCATAAGAAAATACTGCTCTGTCAAGACCTCGAAGGGGTCCGCCGCAGAAACAGGAGGGACGATGAGCCTCCGGCTGCAGTTGAGTAAATCGTCTTCTACAACCCTTACATGAAGCTCGTCGAGTAACCGCAGGAGCTCCGGCGGGTTTGGCAGAACACCGCTCAGGATCACCGGAGAGCCTGATCCGGATCTTCCTTTTGATGTCTCAAGGAAATTACGCATCAGGGGTAAAAAATCATCGGGGTGAAGAAACTCACCCTGACGGATCACCCCGTAAAACTCCTCATTGGTGGCTCCCAGTGTCCCTGCCGCCCTTAAATCATAAGCCTCTCTGACAAGCGATGCGGTTTGTTGGCCCTGACTCACGCTTCTTTCCAGTTCCTCCGGTTCCACAGCTCCCCATCGCTTCCCCAGCGTGGATGCGAAGTTCCGGAGTTGTTCAAGATAATAGGCTCTTGATGAGGGCCCATAGTGTGCTTTCGGGTGGTAGAAGAAATAACATGGTTTCTCGATACCCAGGTAATCGTTTACGATAGAGGCAAGATTCTGGATCGAGTCACAGGTATGGGGGAAGAGGAAGCCGTCGAGGTCGTCACATTTCCCCTGTAGCACCAGTTCCAGACCTGATCTCACAACCGAACAAATATAGGGTTGGAGGTGGGCATCAGCCCGAGTCGTTTTCACAGGCGGATCCCATATTTCCACCGGCAGGATGTTCAATGCCCAGAGAATTTCCTTCGGATATTGAGCCGGGAACACGCCAAAGACGCGACGGCCCTGACGCATCTTCTGATCTCGAATGTATTCCCTGCGAGAAGGCGGCTCAAAACGCATCATAGCAAAACGACTCTCTTTACAGGCTATACGATGGATGCCGGCGACACTCTAAACTTCGCCCTCTTCCGTGTCAATACCCGCCCGCTATTTCTGGCTGTTCTACCTTGCGCCGTGCGCCCTGTGCCATGAACCGATTTCCTACTCTTCCCAAAGCCTGTCTCTGAGCCCTGATGTTCTTTTGATGCGTTTCGAAACAGCAGTTAAAAACACACCATCATGACCCCAGATTTCAACCCGGTTTCTTGCTCTGGTGACTGCCGTGTAGATCAGTTCCCTCGTCAACACCTGCGAATCCCGGTCCGGAAGGATAAGAAGAACCCGGTCGAACTCCGACCCCTGGCTTTTGTGGACGGTCATGGCATAGACGGTCTCGTGCTCCGGAAGGCGCAAAGGATGAATTTTCCGAAACGAGCCTTCCGGCGACGGGAAGAAGCCTCTCAGATCGCCGCCCGATTCCGGATCAGGCAAGGCGACCCCGATATCTCCGTTGTACAAACCCAAGTTGTAATCGTTCCGGGAAATCAAAACAGGCCTGCCCCTATACCACTTTCCCGGTCTATCAATAAGGTTTTGCTCTCTAAGAACACGCTCCACGACAAGATTTATGGCGCTCACACCAAAGGGGCCTTCTCTCAAGGCGCATATTATTTTGAAACGCTCCAGACGGTGAAAAACCTCCCGGCAGTCGGCGGCCTCAAAAAGATGATGGTACTCCGCCACGATCCTGTCTTTTAAAGCGCCCGGCAAAAATCTCGGTAAAGGCAAACGTTTCCAATCTAGATCCCCATGCGCGTCTTCATGCAGAATTTTCAGTGCCCCCACCCCATCCCCTTCATTGACCGAAAGGCTGAGGGAGGCAATTCCGCTTTCAACGCTAAAACGATAGTTTCTGGTAAGCTGCACGATTGAATCGCTCATCCTCGGCGCACCATGGATTCCCCGGATCTTGTACCCGATAGCCTTTTGAATCTCACCACACAAGGTTTTAGAAAACGGATGAGAGCAACCCGTGTCACAGATATCCCCAAGCACGGCCCCCGCCTCCACAGAGGAAAGCTGATCCTTGTCGCCGAGAAGGATGAATCGCGCCTCCGCCGGAAGGGCCTGCACCAACTTCGACATGAGAGCCAGATCCACCATGGAAGCTTCATCCACCACAATGACATCCAGGGCCAGAGGACGTCGAGCGTTGTGATAAAAATAGGGTGAAGTCCTGGTTGGGCCCAGGAGACGATGAATCGTAGAGGCCCTGTCCGGAATGAGCGCCTTTGTATTTCCATCGAAGGGCAGGGCCTCTTTTGCTTTTCTCATGGCCTGCTGGAGCCGGCCGGCTCCTTTCCCGGTAGGGCACACGAGAGCAATGCGAAGCATTTGTCCTTTGTTTTGGTCAACCAGAAGAGCAAGAATTTTCGCAACCGTCGTCGTCTTTCCTGTACCTGGTCCACCGGAGATGACGCAGAACGCCCTTCGCGCAGCAACAAAAGCCGCTACCTTCTGCCGGTCCGTATCCCCATCTCGAGTCACACCGAAAATTCTGTCTAACCCACGCCCCAGAGACTCGATTTCCGAGACACGATATTTTTGGCCGATCCTCTTCTCGATTCCCTTTGCCAGTTCCTCCTGATACTCCCAGTAGCGATGGAGGTAGAGCCTGGCCTTGTTGTCCAAAATCAGAGGCTTTTTCTCACCCGGTTCCCCAATCACGCAGCTCTCTCTGAGCTTTTTTTCCCAAATACCTTTTTCAGGAAGAAGTAAGTTCTCTCCCGTTTCAGAACCTTTGAGACGCTTTATATTAGCGAGATCAAGGCAAATGTGACCTTCTCTTGTAAACCGGCTTACAAGCGCCGCAGCCAGAAAAAGTTCCGGGCATGAAACCTTTGAGAGCTTCTCCAGAAACCCGGCAAAATGAAGATCCAGAGGGTAAAACCCCCCCTCTTGCAGAATAAGATTCAGGTCTCTCATTAATCAGGTATTCCTATAAAAACCCGCCACTCTGAATTCAGCATCCAACGAACGGAGCAACCTAGAGGTTCATAACATCGTTGCGAATTTTTTTAAGCCCGACCTATCAGTTCTCGGCTTAAAAGCCGGATCACCTCGTAATGAGGCCTAGCTCTGTAAATCCCGGACCCGTGTTCTTTGGACGGATCCACACCACGAAGAAAAATATATAAAATTCCTCCAAAATGTCTATTATAATCATAATGTTGGACTCTAAGCCTTAAGTACTGATTGAGCGCCAGCGTGTAAAGCGTGTATTGTAGCGTGTAGAAGTGATGGTTCATGGCCCCGGCCAGCTTTTGAGCTCCATAGTCCTCCACATTTGAACCAAGGTAGTTGGACTTCCAGTCAACAAGGTAATAGCGACCCTCAAACCTGAAAACCATATCAATAAACCCCTTCATAAATCCCCGGAGAGGCGAGAAATGCAAGCGCCCGATTTTTTCGGCACTATCCTGATAAGGATCGCCGATCCCCATGATCTTCCCGACCGTTTCAGGGTTCAGGGATTTGAGCGGGAAATAGAACTCGATTTCATTCAAACGATCCTCACTCCCGACCCTTGAGAAAGTGAAATCCTCGCGTTTTGGTTCAAGAGGAACCCTTAGCACCTTTTCCATCATGCCGCATACGGCATCCATCCAAGAATGGTCGTAGCCGTACTGAGTAAGCTTCTTTTTCACCAGGTCTTGCCTGGTCGAAATGGAGGTATCGCGAAAATCGAGGTGCTCGAAAAGGTCATGAAAAAATGAACCCGCCCTAGCGCCTTTCGGGAAAGCAAAGATACCGGCCGGTTCCTCCGGCATGTGCACAGGCTCCACAGGCTCCTGGAAATGCAAGGCATCGTAGTCGGTCTCTTCCTCGCCATGAACACGCGCTGAGACGAGAGAAGAGAAGCTTGATATTTTCCATTGATGGTCGATCCTCCCAATAAAGGTCCTCGGACCATGGATCTGCGTCCCCTTGAAGGCGGGCAAAAAGCGCTCGCCGATGCCGCCGTCCGGTCGTCCGACAATCTCCAGGCTCGCTCCGGCCCTTTTCACAAAAGCCTCCGCGCTCGACAGGAGATCTTCGCCTTTGAGTTTCCTGAAGGTCTCGGAAAGTTCGACCAAAAGGTTATCTGAGTTCCTGACCGCCGGAGCGTGGAGAAGATAGGCGGGAGCCGATGTCTCAGCGCCGTTGAAACGCCCCCATATCAGATATGCCCTGCATTTGGCCCGGGTGAGTGCCACATACAAGAGTCTAAGATTTTCAGCCAGCTCTTCCCTTTCCGCCATGGCACGGTGGGCCTCATCATGAGATCCAAGATCAAGGACAACCTGCATCATGTCATGGGGATCATGAAAAATCAGGGGCTCTTTTCCTTTGTTGGACCTTATGCCGTACCACGAAAAAGGGCAAAAGACTATCGGATACTCAAGGCCTTTGCTTTTGTGAATTGTGACGAGATTGACCGCGTTCTCATCACTTTCCAGGCGAAGTTGATGTTCTTCCGACCGGGTGGTTTGACTCTCTCTCTGTTCCGAAACCCATTTCAAAAGGCCTGTCATGTTAAGCTTCTTCTCGGCACATGCCCGATGCAGGACTTCCATCAGATGAAGAAGATTGGTGTTTCTCCGCTCACCATCCGGAAAAGCGATTAGACGATTCATGACCTTTTCATCCTGAAGAAAGAACCGAAACATGGAAATGAACCCTTGCTCCCGCCACAGATCATGATATTTCCTGAACTTAACGAGCCATTTCTCCCAAAGAGCCTCGTCCAGCGAGACGCTCTCGAGTTCCTCGCCTTTGAGGCCAAGCATGTCCAATGACAATGCACCCTTGATAAGCGATTCACGCGTCGACTCCACAACCGCAGAAAGAAATCTTTCCGTCTCCATAGCTTCGTGGGAATCGAAAAGCTTTTCCGTGCTGAAAAGCACACTCGGAACAAATCTCTCCGACAAAGCCCTCTTCATGAGAATAGCTTCTCTGTTTTGCCTCACCAGCACAGCTATATCACTCGCTTCAAGCGGTCTTTTGCCGATAAGAGCTTTCCCTTTTTTGCCCATGTTTAGAAGATGGACAATCTCTGCAGCCACCAAGCCGGGGATTTGCCTCTGAGCGAATCCTTTGCCGATCGCTCCCTCCTGGGCCGCGCCGTTTTCCTTGTCCAGAAACCAGAGCATAAAGGGAGGGACATTTCGGCCTTCTACGGTTAAAAACTCCTCTTCTTTCCTTTTCCCGGCAGTGGTGGGCTTAAAGATAATTTTCTCATAGATAAAGGGATGCGCTGAGCTGGAAAAAAGTGTGTTCACCGCTTCAATAAGTCGGGGTTCGGAACGCCAGTTTTCGCTAAGGGTATAGTGGGAACGGACTTTGTTCGCCGCTTCCATGTACGCAAAGATGTCGGCCCCGCGGAATCCATAGATAGACTGCTTTGGATCACCCACAAGAAAAAGAATGCCCTCTGCTTTTTCAAAAATCTCTTGGAATATTGCATATTGTACCGGGTCGGTATCTTGAAACTCATCGATAAGGGCGGCACTGTATTTTCGTCTGATGGCCTTCGCAAGCTCCCTTCCCCCTCTTCCCGCCAGAGCGGATTGAAGCTTGAGCAACAGGTCGTCGAAGGTTTGAACATTTCTTTCCCTCTTCCGCTTGCTCAATCCGTCATTCACCTCCTTGAACATCCTGATCTTCAATGCCGAAAGGCGCTTACTGAAAG
The DNA here is from genome assembly GCA_016932115.1 of Deltaproteobacteria bacterium. GTDB lineage: Bacteria > Desulfobacterota > DSM-4660 > Desulfatiglandales > HGW-15 > JAFGDM01. Next base: position 7,611 of record JAFGDM010000215.1, read on the forward strand.
CCTCATCCAGCTCATCTGAGCTTCGCAGCAGATCTTCACAGAGGTCAAAAAAAGGATGATGGGGCGGAGGAAAATCCTTTTTAAGATTGCCCCTTTTCTCCAGTTCACTTCGCGAAAATTTCTTGAAGTCCGGAAAGAGCGCGGAGGAATTTCGGCCGGAGGAGAAAAGATCGTCCATTTCACTCTTCCAGATCTGAACCTTTGAAGGCCTGTAGTGCGTCTTGTTCAGGCCCTCATAAGAGGAAAGAAGTTCAGCCACCGTGTCCTTTACGGAAGGCCACCGCTCTTTCGCTCTTCTAAAAGATTCCCTGAATCTTTTTTCCGGCTCCGTAGTGTGAGACTCCCCTATCTCCGGAATGACACGAAGAAAAGGATGGCGCATCTTGACGTCCCAGAGCGATAAGCATTCTCCGGGAGTGAAACCCTTCTCCAGCGCATAGTTCACAAAGAGAGGCGAAACCGTGTAGAAGTGGTTCCGCCAAAAATCGTCCACACACTCCTGAATCATGGCGGAGGGATCCGTAGCAAGTTCCGTATCAAACAGACTGCCGCTCTCAAAAGCGTTTTCATGAAGCATCTTTCTGCAGAAACCATGAATTGTATAAATCGCCGCTTCATCAAAAATCCTCAGGGCTTCCTGCAAATCGGCGATGGCTTTTGCCGGAGACGGGCACTCTCTTACCAATCTTTCCAAAAAAGAGTCTTCACTTCCCCCTTTTGAAAAAGCTGCGATCCCATCACGGATCTTGTTCCGGATCCGGTCTTTTAACTCTTGGGTAGCAGCTTCGGTAAATGTCACCACAAGGATTTGATGAACCGCAAGATTTTTCTCCAGAAGAAGCCGGAGAAAAAGGCCCGTAATGGCATAGGTTTTGCCTGTGCCGGCGCCGGCCTCTACTAGGTTGGTCCCTTCAAGAGGAATCTTTAAGGGATCAAAAATTTGATATGCCGCCATTGTCTCTGCCTTGGGTGGTTTGCCTGCTTTTTTCCCTGAGGTGTTTCAGGAGAGGCTCAAAGACTTCCACCGCTATCTCTTCAAACTGAGAATCTATGGGATTGCTTCCGCGAAAACAAAGCTGATAATAGGAATCCTCCAGTTCCCCCCTGCTCCACTCATTTCCTTCCCATGTCCTGACGGCTTGTTCCAAAGACTCTTCAGGGGGTTTTACTCTGGAAAGCCTCTGATCCGCATAATTCCAGGAGGATTCGGGAAAGAAGTGCAGGGGCGATTTCAATCCCTCCCAGTAGCGCTTCAACAATCCATCAAGAATCGCTTCTCCTTCCTCGGGCGGTCGGTATTCATAAAATACTCTCTTTCGTTCCTTCCCGCTTTTCCCTGAGAGACCTGCCAGCACGGTGTGTCGCGGGTATCCCTCCGGACGAAGACAGGTGAGAACCAGGTGATGGATCCAACTCACTACAAAATCCTTTCCCCTGCTGCGGCCATAGCGGTAGCGGATCATCCCGTCCTTGAAAATCCCATCCAGGGTTCCCGTGAGTGAGAAGGACCCCACACTGAGCTCGAATTCCAGGGGAGCGAGACACTGACCTCCCATCAACGGCTTCAGCTCCTGTACAAAACGTTCCACCCCGGAACTGAGATTTTCGTAGAAGCATTGCCCTAGGGTTCCATGAGGAAGCCTGTTTGACGCAACTGTAAAAAGGAAGTCCTCTTTAAGGGCACGCCCCTGAAGCCTCCGCCGGAGCATGGTTTCTTCCAGTCGGTAGCGCTCCAGCGCTACCACCTCAAAGGGTTCCCTGTCCTCGGTTAGAGAGAATTTTTCTTCCAGGTACATTCCAAGTCGCCTGCTGAGCAGGAACTTCGCAGGGTTCGAGTAAAAAGCGCACAGTCCGTCGAGCCCCAACTTTCTCCATGTCTCATCAGGTTCAGTGAGTCCTTCAGTCACGAACGGTCCCGGTTCCTTGCGGTCTGACAGCAAAGACCTCGCGATCTCGTGATGCTCTTCCGAGTGGGTGAAGAGCTTCGGGTGATTCTTGAAGTATTCAGGGCTGAAGGCCTGGAGCCGGTGCCTGGTGACGAGGTGGCCCCTGATGTCACGGTCGGAAATCTTGAAACCCTGCTCCGCATAATCCAAGAGCTCGCTCACCGGCACACAGGGTGCTATCGTGGAATTGTCCTGGATGCTTTGCCCCACAAAACTGATGTAAAGCCTCTCCCGAGCCGAAAGGAGGGCTTCCAAAAAAATGTATCGGTCATCATTCCTCCGCGATCGATCGCCTCGCCGCGGATATCTCGCCATATAATCAAAGCCGAGGGGTTTGGATTGCCTCGGATAGGCTTCACCGTCCATGCCCAGGAGACAAATGACCCTGAAGGGGATACTCCGCATGGGCAACATAGCACAAAAGGTCACCCCCCCTGTCATAAAACCGAAGCCGAACCCGGTTTCCTCCAGACCTTGCCTCAAACAGCTTCTAACGATTCTCAGATGCACCGGTTCATCAAAACCGGATGCTCTCCCGGTTTCAACGAGATGATCAAGCATTCGCCGAATCATCTGAAGCTCTTGTTCGAGCTCCTCCCCTGGTTCGAAGAAATCCTCCAGGAGCTTTGCGAGCTCCATTTGCCAGGCTTCCAAGGTCTTCAATCGACCAAAGGAGGCTGAGCGTTCGAAAAGCTTTTCAGCGAAATCGGTAAGTGACCCTAGAATCCGAGTTTCTCCCCCCTCAACGCCATAGTGGGGAAGGATGCCGCAAAAAAGATTTTCATCTCTCCCGGGCATGGCGAAACCAAGAAGAAGTCTATCCAGACCCGCTCTCCAGGTGTTTTGAGGGAAAGAAGGAAGCCCCAAAACCTTCTTGTGATTTTCATCGATCCCCCAACGAATACCTGTCTCAGAAACCCATTCCCGAACCTTTTCCAAATCTTCATCAGAAAAGCCGAACCTGCAACGCACCGCCCTGCTTTCGAGGATATTTAGAATCTGAGTGACACCGAAACGGCCACCCTCAAGGTCAAGGATATTCAGGAGAGCCTCCCCGATGCCTCCCTCCTCCCGAACGTTCCGGTCCGCAATGCTGAAAGGAATTCTCCGGCTTTCTTCTTTCGGCCTGTCGAAAACTGCCTGTATGTAGGGTGAATAGCCTTCGATATCCGGCATCATTACCAGGATGTCCTTGGGTAAAAGGCCGGGGACTTCTTCCAACATACGAAGCAGTTGATCCCAAAGCACTTCCACTTCTCGCATGGGGCTGTGACAGGAGTGAACCTGGATGGAGAGATCTTCCGGTGAAATCTCTTTCTTCTCCCGTCTTTCGTAAAGATGCAAAACATCATGTTGAATGGAGGTCAGAAGATTTTTTTCTTCAGGCTCTTCATACAATGAAATTTCTTCCATCTGAAGCTCCTGGATCATTTCAAAGAAATCCCTCCCCAAACCACCCATTGAGGCAAGAAGAGAGTTCCCTTGTTCCAGATGGAGGTGCTCTCGATGGACGGCTTTTTGAGGCAGGATTCTTTTCTTCATTTCGGAAGTTGCAAGAATGTCTCCCCAGTATTCTTTGCAGGGATTCATGAGAAAAAGGTTTACCTGGATGATCCTCGTCAGGAAAGAGAGAACCTGAACATAGAATCGAGGGAGAGCAGAGATCCCGAACACGGAGATTCTCCTGGGAAACCCAGCGGGGGGCTTAGTGCTCATCTCTAGAGCCGTAAAAAGCTCTTTGGCCAAAGCTGCACGGTGGTTATGTCCATGTGCCTCTGCAAGTCTGCGCCATAGAAAAGCCTGCCAGTGTTTGGCTTTACCTTGCTCCCATCGAAACATCATTTCAGGGCGAAAGAGAAGATACTGGTCAAAAAGATCGGCAATCCTCTGAGAGAGCTGAAAGCGTTTGAGATCGCTCTGGTCGCTCTCAAGGTAGATCCGGATTGTGTTAAAGGCAGGCGCCTCAATGAGTGAAGGAAAAACCTTCATGATGCGCCACGTCATGACATCCGGTTCGAACAACGAAAGCTCCGGTATATCGTGGCGAATCATTCGAAAAATTTCCTTGACAAAGGCGTTGGGAAAAGGGAACCGGCAATTCATGCAGACCCCATGACGCTCTGCGAGTTGCATTGACAGCCAGCGTTCCATCCCTTTGCTTTGGACCACGATGATCTCTTGATCAAAAGGAGATGAAAGAGGAGTCAGGAGAAGATCGGCAAGGGCTCCCGCAAGAATCTCGAGGCGGTTACCGGTGAAAACCTTTATGTCGGCCATTCTGTGCTCCCACGTGCGCCGTTTTACCAACAGAGGCTGAAATTGAAAATCCGGAATAGGAAAAACTCACTACAGGATTTCAAATCGCCGTTCTTATAAACAGAGCTTTTGGGACAAGCCACTATGACCTCAGGAAGATAACCGAGACCATTGTCAACACAACGGCCGATGCTCGCCTGATCGTCATCCTTTCTTTGTACACGATGACGCTCAGCACGACGGCAATTGTAAAATGCATGCCCGTGACGGTTATTACAAGGGAAAGCGGCCCTAAGGCAAGCGCCGCCAGGAAGGCATAAAAGCCTGCGAAGTTAGCAAACCCCATCAGGATGCCGACCACAACCGCATCTTTAAGGTGCTTTGCTCGGCCTTCTGTTTTCATCCATTGCGCGAGGCCCAAGGCAAAAAAGCTTCCCAAAAAGTAGGAAAGTGCCATGAACCCGAGCTTGTTTGCATAAAGAGCTGCGAACTTGCTGGAAATGGTCGCCATCGCACCAAAAAGAAGAGAGAGAAAAGCCAGGATTAATCCCTTTTTTATGTCGCCGTAGGTGCCCTTTTTTTCTTTGGCGTCGTGCGCGAGAAGAAGGATTGCCGCAGCGGCAAGGATCATGCCTGAGATTTGGCAAGAAGAGAGGCGATCGTCGAAATAAAAAACGGAAAAGAGGATGACAGGAGCGATATTGAGCCTGATCATGGGGTAGACAACGCTGGACGGGATATGTTTCAATGCCTCAATGTGGGTGACCGCGCCGAGCACAAAGGAGGCGCTGTTCCATAAGGCGACCATCCACAGGACCTTGCGGTTTAAAACAGGCTCTTTTACGATCAAAAAGAATATCACACTGATCAACGTGACCGTTGCCATGAAGATGAATGTGGTCCAAGCCGTAGGGCAATTCCTCTCTGCAGATACCTTGTAAAGGAATCGCTGGGTACCCATTAAAAGGAGAGCTATGATGCTAAGGAAATACCACTTTGCCATGGTTAATCGAAAAACCCCCATTCGGCCATTGCCCGGCCGAATGGGGGTTTCCCAGAAGCTTTTTGGAGTTCGCCTAATTCACGGCATCTTTGAGGGCCTTGCCCGCAATAAATTTAGGCACGTTCTTGGCTTTGATCTTGATTTCCTCACCGGTTTGAGGATTTCTTCCCTTTCTCGCCTTTCTCTTGTCCACCTTAAACGATCCGAAACCGACCAAGGTGACTGTCCCTTTTTTCTTCAGCGTCTGCGTAATAACCGACAAAAACGTGTCGACCGCGGCAACGGCCTCCTTTTTCGTCCCCACCACCTTTGCGACCTCATTCACCAAATCCCCCTTGTTCATTGTACCATCTCCTTTCCCAAATGATGTTAAGTTGTAGTTAGGGTTTCCGCCAGCGTCGGCACAGTTTATACAATATTTTATTTATTTCAACATAAAATAAAACAAAAAACTCCTGTACGCTTCACGTGTTACGTCGGGTCGGTCAAAAAAAACCGCATGCCCGCACCTTTCCGGCGTGATAATGCGGCAATTTTGCAGATCTTTTTGAAATTTCTCCGTCCCCGAGACGTGAACGATCCTGTCGTTTTTCCCCCAAATAAGAAGTGTAGGCGCTTTGACCCTGGAAAGCCTTCCCTCGAGGATATGGATTCCTTGTCTTTCCAGATCTCGAAGAATTCCTTCACGAAACCGGATTTCACGAGCGCCCTCTCGGGCGAAACATCTTTTTATCACTCTCGGAACAAAAGGTCTTTTATAAAAGACCATGTCAAGCAGTCGATCGAATTCCTCCAAGTTCTTGTAAAGCAGGGCGATCTTTCCCTTTTCACGGTACTCGCACCACGCCTCACTGGGAACCCTTGAAATCACCCCTGCAGGGGCCAACAAAAACAAGCTCTTCACCTTTTCCGGATGCTCTCCGGCATAGTAAGCGGCAATGGCCCCACCCATGGATATGCCTGCAAGATGAAAGGACGTGATACCCAGGGCCTTTATAAAAAGATCGAGTCTGTCGACCTGATGAGGTACATCGTAAACCGCCGTATCCACCTTGGTGCTTTCCCCGAATCCCGGCAGATCAGGCACAACCACTCTATATGACCCGCTCCAATGTTTGAGGAAGATGGTCCATCCGTCCTTTTCCATTCCGAAGCCGTGAACAAAAATGATGACCTCCTCTTTCCCGCCGTCCAGGTAAGCCCACCGGTGATCACCCACCTGTACCTCATGCCTTTTTAGTCCTGCCCGCCGACGCAGTATCCTCTTAGCTCCTTCAATAACCCAGCTTTTCATTTCTCATTTCGCCCGTGTTCTGAAGAGCCATTGAAGCTTCCCCCGTTTAAGACGAATGGCTGCTTCAGGACAGATTTCCATGCAACAATAGCAGCGAATGCATTTATGATAATTATAAATAGGCACAGGGCTTCTACCGTTCGACTTTTCGATAGCGCCCCCCGGACAGATGGCTTTGCATTGATAGCACAGAGTGCACCTATCCTTTGACGGAACAGGCCTTTCTATAAGAAGATCCCTGAAAAAATTCGTGTTGAGCGGCCACCTCGAAACGGGCGATGGATCGCCTGCCGCTTTGCTGGGAACGTAATCAAGGACCTCCAAGGCATCCAGGCGATCCCCCAGGATTTGAATGTCCTCGAGAGCCGCGGTCCCCAGTTTCCGCTTCTGACCGAGCGTGAGCGTATGAACCCTGTGCATGTCCAGGTTGACCAGTCTCACGGCCACAGCGTCCACGGATAGTGCGTCTTGACCCACAAGCAGGGCGCCGATTTTCTTGGGTACTCCCGAAATACCGGGTCCCTCTCCCTCCATTCCCGTAACGGCATCCATCATATGGATGAAAGTTTTGGGACGCTCAAAGCCATGCAGAAGTGCCGCGTAGAGATCAAGGAGAAGGCCTGAAAATTCCTCGCCGCTTCGTGCCCGCAAGTGCCACTGAGATTTATTCAACCCGTACACGAGCCCGAACAAATTTTTTACAGCACCCGTCAGATAGGTGAGCCCGTGCGTTTTCAGCTTTGGAAGGTTGACAACCACATCCGCATCAAAAAAAGCCTTTGAAATCTCGAAACGCTTGAAGGTTTCCCCGCCCTCCCAAAACAGAACCGCTGTGTCCTTGGGATCGGCCACTTCGCATCCTTCTTCATTAACCACACGATCATACCCTGTTTTTTTCATCACCTTTGCAAGAGGCTGAAAAGCGGGTGACTCTGCCATAACCGGCCTACCGCCCCACGCTTTTACAAGACGCACTGAGGCCCTGAAAAACTCAGGATGAGTGACAACGGCTTTCTCGGGAATACTGGCATTGAGTAAATTGGGTTTAATCAGGACCCGCCTTCCTTGAAGCGCCCCGGAAACTATGCCGAGGCGCGAAAGGCCGGACATCATTTTCCCCACAATCTCTTTCGCGTCATATTCCCGGCATCCAGTCAGATACACTTCCGTCATGATCAGCCAGTCTGCCTTTCAATTCTTTATAACACTTCAGCTTTTTTTAGAAATGTGATAAGCATCAAGCATGGGGGCCTTTGTCAAAACTGCAAAACAAGGAGTTTCATCATGTTTTTACCACTTATAGAAAAACGGCGAAGCATCAGGAAATTTAAA
>JAFGDM010000216.1 GCA_016932115.1 Deltaproteobacteria bacterium
AAAAACTTCAACGTGATGGGAGCGGAAACCCACGGTATGGCTCAGCGGGGGGGCTCTGTAGTTTCCCATCTAAGGCTCGGAGATGTTCGGGGCTCCCTGGTTCAAACAGGCACCGCGCAGGTGCTGTTAGCACTTGAAGAAAATGAAGGCTACAGAAATCTGCCCTTCCTGGCACCCGGAGGCGGTCTTTTCGTGAACACATCCTCTCCTTCTTCCCCCAGCGAGGAGGTGAAAGAGTTTTTTGCGCGCCACAAGATGAAGTGGCACGGAGTCCCTGGGAGCGCGATCGCCTTATCGATGGGAGCTTCTCTTTCATCCAACCTCGCCCTTTTGGGTTTTTTTTCCGCCTTTGGGTATGATCCATTCACGCACGACAACCTGAGGACCGTCGTGCAGGAAATTAGCCCCGACCGATTCAGAGAAAAGAATCTTGACGTGTTCGATGCCGCCTTTCAAAGGGGTACGGAGGAAAACATTTGACAGGCATTGCCGGCCTTGTTCTAGCCGCCGGTGCATCCTCCAGAATGGGAATACCGAAACAATTGTTGTCGTTCGGTCAAAATACCCTTCTTGATCATGTCCTGGCTGAGTCTCTCCGTTCGGATCTCGAGAAAATCGTCCTCGTCCTAGGCTTCCAGGCGGAAAAAATCAGACAAACCCTAAAGACTAATCTCCGTCACCCGAAGCTTAAGGTCATCGAAAACAAAGATTATTCTCAAGGCATGAGCTCATCCCTTATCACCGGATTGTCAGCCGTGGAAAAAGACTCAAACGCAGTGATGGTTATCCTTGGAGATATGCCTTATATCACCTCAAAAATCATCAATTTTCTTCTTTATCGTTACGAGCAATCCTGCTTCTCCCTGGCTGCCGTCATATGGGAAGGCAAAAGATCCCACCCTGTGATTATCGGCAAATCTTTCTTCTCAGCCCTCCACGGGTTGCGAGGCGATGAGGGCGCTAAAGCGCTTTTTGCGAAACACGCCGATAGGGTATGCCTGGTTGAACCCTTTGAGGAATACAACGGCAGCGATGTCGACACCTGGGATGATTATCTTACGCTTATCAGAAAAACGAAGAGATGAAATCTTCTTGACCGCAGCCTAAGTTTGTTGTAGGGATTTAGCGCAAAACTGAGCACTTCGAGAGGGACATGAGGAGGGGAATATGAGATTAAAAACACTATGGGCCGCTCTGTTTATTTTACCTTTGCTGCTTGTCGCCGTGAGGATGGATCCGTCTCCCCAGCTCCGATGGGAGCCGGCACTCGCAGGAGCTGAAAAATCAAACAAATCGGCAACATCTTCGAATTCGGATGTCATAATCATTAATAACGACGACTACAAATCCAAGAGAAGAGGCCCTGTTACCTTCACCCACCTGAAGCATGCCAAAGAATATGGGGTTTCATGCTGGGAATGTCACCATGAGTTTGAAGACAATCTGAATATATGGGTTCCCTGGTCGGATACTGGCAGATGCGCCGATTGTCATGACCCTAAGGGAGACGAAGAGATGGTCGGCCTTCAAAAAGCCTATCACGCGAATTGCCGGGACTGCCACCGAGTCCTGGATAAGCAGAACAAAAAGACCGGTCCGGCCAGGGGTTGCTTCGGATGCCATGAGAAGGAACAGAAATAGAGCGCTCGTCGGTTCAAAAAAAGAAGGGATCGGAACGACCGGTCCCTTTTCGGCTTTCTTTCATGAAGGCCCGAACCAATCCTTTTCCCCGCCTTACAACGATTTCCACGGCACCGTCTCGATCCGTTCTGAAAATCGTGCAGCCCATGCTCTCCAACCTATTCACCACTTCAGTGTTTGGAAAAGCAAAGGGATTTCCAGGGCCCGCTGAAATAACGCACACCCGGGGTTCTACCTGATCAAGGAAAAGCTGTGAGCAGGACGTCTTGCTTCCGTGATGGGGAGCAAGCATTACATCACTCTTAAGATGCCGACCCGTGCAAAGAACCACCTTTTCCTCTCCCGCTTTTTCCAGGTCGCCGGGAAAAAGGAAGGACTTGCGCTGGTAAGTCAGTTTCAAAACAAGGCTTCGATCGTTGTGCTTGAGTCTTCCTAGTTCGTCGGCTTCATGGGGATGAAGCACGACGACCTCCACACCGCCGATCGTTCGACTCTCCTTCCATTGGCCAGGAGAAATCATCGCGACCTTTTTCAATCGGAGAGTTTCCATGAGTTCCCTGTGCACGGGCATCTCCTCCTTTTCGCCGTTGTGCCAAAACTCCTTCGGTTGGAAATGGGAGGCGATGAAACGCAGTCCGTCCATATGGTCCGTATCAGGGTGGCTTAGAACAAGGTAGTCAATACTAGCAATCTTAGCGTGGAGGAGAAAGGGACCGACAACCGTTTTTCCTACATCGAAGCGGCCCCCTGAGAAACCCCCGCCGTCAATAAGCATCCTTTCTCTTCCGGGAAATTGAACGAGAGCTGCACTGCCCTGCCCTACGTCCAAAAAGGTGACCTTCAAATGAGGGTTGTAGAAGTTTTTATGAACCCAATATGTTATGTCTGCCGCAAGCACTACAAACACAATCGCTAAACCGATTTTCGCCCAGCCGAAACGCAACGCAAAAAACGTGAAAAACATAAGGCTGTAAAGAAGCAAAACTTCAGGACCATCGGGTGTAATAACCCAGGCTTCAGACCAGGACCAGCTACCCCAGAAAGCCACGTAATCCATTATTCTCTCCAAACCCCACTCCGCCCCACTTAATAGGATCGTTGCAAGAGACGTCGAAAGAGGAACAGAACCAACCGCACAAAGGCCGATGGGAAGGACGAGAAGACCTAAGACAGGCAGCACCGTCAGGTTGGCAGGAATCACCACACAGGAAAGGCGATTGAAGTAAAAGATCGTGAGAGGTAGCAAAAAAACCGTGGCAGCGATGGTGATGGCCGTGAGATTCGCGAAATAGAGATAGAACCGTTTCAGGATGGTGTGTCTCATAGCCTCTTCCGTGGCAGGATAGGATAATATCCTTCTCAAAGGGGGCCCGAGCCAGAGGATTCCTATCACGGCAGAAAAGGAGAGTTGGAAAGAGACGCTGAAAAGAGATGCGGGCTCAAGAGCCAACACAAAGAGGCCTGCTAAGGCTAGAGTAGACCAAGTTTCCTTTTCTTTACCCAGGATCACGGAGAAGAGAAAAACCATGACCATGATCATCGCTCTTTGGCAGGATATTTCGAAGCCCGTCAGACAGGCATAGGCGAGCAGAGGCAGACATGTTAAAGCCGCCGCCAAGCGCCGAATGTCCAGCAGCAGGACGAACCTGTAACTGGTGGAGAGTAGACGTACTAGAGCTCCGAAAGCAAACCACGCCACCAGGGCCACATGAAGTCCTGAGACAACAAGAACATGACCTAGACCGGCCCTATTGAAAGAAGCCCTGAGATCTGAGCCGATTCCTTGCTTTTCTCCAAGAACGAGAGCCCTGAGCAAAGAATCATGATCCGGAGAAAGGTTTTTCTTGAGAAAATCTCTCAGCGGTTTTCGGAACGCCTCAATTTGATCGAAGGGAAACCCGAGGCGGCCGTTGCCCATGGGTACTATACGCTTCCCATCTGAAACCGAGGCGGCACACACGAATCCAGCCAGCCTCATGGCTTGCTCATAGTCGTAGCATCCGGGATTGTTGAAGTTCCGGAAAGCTCTCAGCTTAGCAGGCAAAAGGATCCTATCACCTGGAAAAAATTCTCCGGTCGGTTTGAATACCGTGACCATGATCTTCTCGCCCCGGCCTTTTGCTGTATCCGATTCGAGTATCTGGTCTACTCTGACGGCCATCCGTGTCCTATCCAAACTCTCAAAGGGCGGCTCCAGCACAGTCCCCAGGATCGTGAACTGTCTTTTATATTTCACCAGATCCATCATGTCGGATGAGGAACGACTGTGATATTCCAAAAACATGCCGGAAGAGACAAAAAGGAAGAAAACAGCCACCGGCCGCCACGATGAAGGAAGAAGAAAGGATAAAGTTGAAAAAGCGGCGACCGCCGAAAAAAGGCCTAAACCCACCCCGCAGCCGTCTAGGCGGGCTGAATGGGAGATGAGAATCCCGGCTGCAAAGGATAGAAGGATAGGAATTAAGGGACGAATAAACATGTCAGGCTTTTACACGACGGATATTTGCTCCTATAGATCGGAATTTTTCTTCCATGGATTCATACCCTCTGTCCAGATGGTAAATCCTGTGCACTTCCGTAATTCCACCCCTTGCCACAAGACCTGCCAGTATCAGGGAGGCACTCGCACGTAAATCAGTAGCCATGACCGGGGCGGCAAGCAAATGATCTTTTCCTCGCACCATGGCCTGGTTGCCGTGAACGCGGATATCCGCGCCCATCCTACGAAGCTCGCTCACGTGAATGAACCGGTTTTCAAATATCGTTTCCCGAATGATGCTTGAGCCTTGCGCGATACTCATGAGCGACATAAACTGGGCTTGCAGGTCAGTGGGAAATCCCGGGAAAGGCATGGTTTCAATATCAACGCTGCGTATCCTTTCGGGCCCTTTGATCAGAAGTCCGCCTGGTCTCTTTTCAATCTCAGCACCGACCCCTTGGAGTTTTTCAATCACCGCCGACATGTGCTCAGGCCGGCATCCATCAACAAAGAGCTCCCCACCGGCCATGGTGACGCCGATCATAAAAGTGCCTGCTTCGATCCTGTCCGGAATAATGGTTAGTTCTTCTGCGGGGTTAAGCGTTTCAACACCCTGAACGATGATCATATCCGTCCCGTCTCCTTCGATAGAAACACCCATAGCGCGCAGCATATCCGCCAGATTTTGTACCTCCGGCTCTTTTGCCGCATTCCGTATGATGGTTCGACCTTCCGCCTTTGACGCCGCCATCATCACGTTTTCCGTGCCTGTGACTGTGGGAATGTCAAAAAAAATATCAGCCCCCCGTAGTCGACTCACTTCAGCGTTTATGTAGCCTCTTTCCAAAAACATTTTGACGCCCATGGCGGAAAGGGCCTTTAAGTGAAGATCAACTGGGCGTGCTCCAATCGCACAGCCCCCCGGCAAGGATATCCTCGCCCTGCCAAAACGGGCCAACAGGGGACCTAGGAGCAGGATGGAAGCTCTCATGGTTTTCACAAGATCATAGGAAGCCTGGCAATCTCTTATCTTCCGGCTGTTGATGGATAAGATGCCGTCTTCTTCCTGAAAGACAACTCCCATCCTTGACATAATGAGCTTAATTGTCGTTGTGTCTTTAAGATTGGGGACATTTCTAAGGCGGTGCAGGCCCTCAGTGAGAATGCAAGCTGCAATAACAGGAAGTGCGGCGTTTTTGGCTCCGCTCACTTTTACCGCTCCATTGAGGCGCTCTCCTCCCTGGATGAGGATTTTGTCCATGCAATATACCTTCTAATCTACAGATCCTCGTCGACCCGCCCAACATCTCATTTTGATTTGGATTTTGCTGCAAAACCCTGTAAATTACAAAGAGTGTTTCATCCCCCTAAGGCGCAAAAGCGAGGATAATCTATCTCAAGCGCCAGAGGTCGTCAATTCATTTGCCGTCGGCGGTTTTCGCTCCCGACCGTATGAAATCCGCCCGGACGGCGACATATCGTCTTTTCAAAAAATGTCTGAAACATCAAGCACGGAGGGCATGGGCAATGCATTTTAAAAAGCTGAAATTATCTCTTTCCTGCAACCTTCGAGAAATGCGATGCCGCAGAAGTTTATACTAGACGCCATGCTGGGAAAACTGGCAAGGTGGCTTAGAATCATGGGACATGATGCGTACTACCGGCCTTATTACAAACCTGGGGAGATCAGGTCACGCGTAAACGAAGGAAGGGTTTTTATCACGAGAAACTTGCGATGTTCGGAATGTAGAAAAGAAGCTGTTTTTCTTTCTCCGGATCAGGTAGGGGAGCAGCTTAAACAAATGCATCGCGAGGGCTACATCCTGGTTGATCGCACAATATGGTTCACCAGATGTATGATCTGCAACGAACCGCTTTTACAAGCCCCCTACGAATCGCTCAGGCAAAACGTGCCCGACTACGTCTACTTTAAAAACCCCTATGGAATAAGCTATTGCCCTTCCTGCAATCGTTTCTTCTGGCCCGGAACCCACAGGCAAAATATGATGGCCCGGCTCCTGAAGTGGGGATTTTAGAGAAAAAAGGGCACCCCTTGCAGGCTCGTGCCCTTCCCTCACACCTGATTCGATCAGATTTCCCCCGTAGCTTATTTCTTTTTCTCTACCTTTTTTCTTGCCGGCCTCTTCTTCGCCTTGGGTTTTGCTTTTTCCGCAGCTTTGGCTTTTTTCAGCAGACCATCGAGGCCTTTCATTTTGGTCTTCACAGCTGCTATTTCTTTGTTAAGTTTTGTTAATTTTTTCTTTGCCTGCCCCATTCTGTACTGGATTTGTCTAGCAGTCGCCATAGTCTCTCCTTTCCTGTTGATTTGATGAAGATCTTCTTTGCTAATTGATGTTATATAATAAACAAAAAAAAGTCAAGCAAAATTATGTCATAATTAAATACCAGTGGTAAACAATATTAAGTTACCCTTTGTGGAGTGAGATAAAGTTCTAAAATACGATGTAAAGGTTTTTGAATGATAATTAAAAAAGAATGGACGTAAAGAAGTAAGCCTGATTGCAGTGTTTCTCCATTGTCTAAAAAGATTATTAAAATGTTGAAATGAAGCATACGTAATGGAAAGACTCTATTTTGATCAAGCCTCATGCTTTTTAAGGATGAAAGTGTGCCTTGTTAAGGTTTTTTCTGTTAACGAATAGGGGATATGTTGATAAATCCGGAGTCCGTGGCTGTCTATAAATGCCTTGTTTCGGGCTATTATTTTTTCCCCTTCGGCACCCAAAAAGGTCACCAGAAAGCCCCCATCCTGCAAAAGAGGTGTGCACCACGGGATAACTCGGCGCAGGTCGCCAAGAGCCCGTGCCGTAATCACCTTAAATAGCTCCTCATCAAACCACTCGCCGGGCCTCTCGATGCGGCCTCGGATAACCTGTACCCCGTTGAGATAAAGCAATCGGATGATGTGCTTAAGGAAGTTTCCCTTTCTGGCATTACTCTCCAGGAGCCGGATATCAGCCCTTGGACGGAGGACCTTCAAAGGCACTCCGGGAAATCCCGCACCGGAGCCCACATCAAGAATCCTTCCCTCCTTCGGGAGAAAAGGGGTAGGTATGAGGGAGTCGAGAAAGAGCTCGATCACGATTCTCTCCGCCGTCTTAAGTCCCGTTAGATTGAATCGTTGGTTCCATTCCAACAACTCTCTCAGGTGGATTGTTAGGAGTTCGATTTCGGATGTCGTAAGATGGATATCGAAGGATGAAGCCCTCTCAGCCAGAAGACTCAATTCATCTGAAAATTGAGTTGATTTTTCTCTCCCCATCGTTTAGTTTGCACCAAAACTTCAGGCCTTTATATGGCTCGGGTCTCCACTTGTCAAGAAAGAGCAGGCCGTTCAATTTTGAGCAGGCACCATGGATCTTAAGCTGATTAACAAGGAAGAATTTGTAAAAACCCTTCTTGCACAAAGACAGACATGGCACGATACATATCTTGCAATGTATTCATCCATCTGGAAAGGGTATGTGGTGGAGCCCGCCTGCATGTTGGTTCCGGCAGACGATCATTTGGTACACCGGGGAGATGGGGTTTTTGACGTAATGCGATGTGTTTGCGGAAAAATTTATCAGTTGGAAGCCCATCTGAGCCGTCTCGAACGGTCGGCCCGCGCAGTGCACATCGATTTCCCGAAGGAATTTGAAGGGATCCGTGAATTGATTAAAACCTTGGTCGTTAAGGGAGGGCAAGAAGAGTGTCTCATCCGGGTGGTTCTCTCCAGAGGTCCGGGTAGCTTCACCGCAAACCCCTTCGATTGCCCTTCGAGTCAATTGTACGTTAACATCGTTCGTTATCATGAGCCTCCAAAAAGCTATTACGAAAAAGGTGTCTCTTTGATAACCAGCAAGATCCCGGTTAAGAACTCCTTTTTTGCCACGGTCAAATCGTGCAATTACCTCCCAAATGCCCTGATGAAAAGGGATGCCCTTGCATCCGGATGCGACTATGCCGTGGCTCTGGACGAAAACGGCTTCTTGGCTGAGTGCTCCACCGAAAACATCGGCGTTCTGTCCATGGATGGGCATCTCAAGTTTCCTGGCTTCGAAAGGACCCTTGCCGGCATCACGGTTCAAAGAGTCGCTGAAATTGCTTTGAATCTGGTAAAAAACGGAATCATTCAAGATGTGAGCTTTTCCCCGATCACTCCTGAGCAGGCCTATCAGGCTAGTGAGCTTTTTATTATGGG
Source organism: Deltaproteobacteria bacterium (assembly GCA_016932115.1). Classification (GTDB taxonomy): domain Bacteria; phylum Desulfobacterota; class DSM-4660; order Desulfatiglandales; family HGW-15; genus JAFGDM01. The sequence continues at coordinate 8,325 of JAFGDM010000216.1, forward strand.
CACATCCGTTAACATCGTGCCTGTAAAAAAATACGATGGGAAAAAAATTGGCAAAGGGATACCAGGCCCTGTTTTTTTAAGGCTCTCGGAACTCATGAAAAAGGACATGCGGGAGAATTCAACTCTTCTGACAGAACTGGAATGGGAAAAGAAGTAAAAATCAGCAACCTTGACCCCAGAGACGAAAACATGGTAATTTTAAGAGCTGAAGAAGGTAAAACCTGGGGGTGACCGATCCACATGAAAGAAAAAGAATCTGAAAGCTACGATGATTTTCTTCATCACTTGAGTCGACTTGCCAGCAAGGATGAAGAGCAGGCCTTTATGGACAGTCTTGAACGGGTCCCTGATCGGGAAGAAGATATTCCCGTCCGCGTCGGCGAGAAGGTCAAAAAGGTCAGGGAACAGCGAGGTCTTAGCTTGGTTGATATCTCCCGGAGAACGGGCCTGGATGAGCCGTCGCTTCTTGAGATTGAGGAAGGCACGTTAGCGCCCCCTTTGGGTACTGTCATTAAGCTTGCCAAAGCCCTTGAAATGAAAATGGGATACTTTATTTCCGGGGATGAGAACAAAGCTTACACAATCGTTCGGCACAGCGACAGAAAAATGATCTCCAGGTTCGACTCCAAAAAAGGGAAACATTACGGTTATGAGTACGAGTCGTTGGCACCGTATAAGAAAGACAGGCACATGGAGCCTTTTCTCGTCACCCTTCAGCCTGCCGCAACCGAAGAGGAAAGATCTACCCATGACGGGCAAGAATTTATTTTTGTCTTAACCGGCAAGATGGAGGTTCGCCTCGGAGTTGAAATACACGTCCTGGAACCCGGTGACTCCATTTACTACGATTCTACGGTACCCCATCTGGTCAAGTGCCACGGCGGGGAAACGACAAGGATTCTCGCGGTTCTGTACGCCGAGAAATGATACGTCTTCCGCTGATGCTCGGAAATCAATTTAGACCGCGCAACGAGCAAAGCGAAAAGCAATAAGCTGAGGAGGGAAGGAGTTGATCGTTTTTGACCTGGAATGCTCTCAAGGCCACAATTTTGAAGGCTGGTTCAACAACACCGACTCTTTTGAAGAGCAAATTCACAAAAATCTGGTTGCCTGCCCCGTTTGCGGCGAAAATCGGATCAGAAGAATCATGTCTCCGGTGACTACCTGCGTCTCTCGTTCAGAGCCTACAGAAAAATCGGAATCCCATCCTATCGACTACCGGAAACTGGCTGTGGAAGTTGTGGACTATATCAACAGAAGCTTCGAAGATGTAGGGCCTGAGTTTGCTAAAGAAGCGCTAAAGATGCATTACGGAGTCCGGGAAAAGAGAAATATTCGGGGCTCGGCAACAGACGATGAGGAAAACACCTTGCGACAGGAAAAAATTGAGTTCTTTAAGATCCCTTTCCCAAAAAAAGAGAAAGAAGAGGATAAGAAGAACTGAGTGCCTCTTTTCCGAGCCTGGTACTCAATCCACCGCCTGGTTCAGTGTTCTTTAGATCGGGTGGATCAGGGATGGCATAGCCGTTTGACTTTATGATTCAGCAATGAATATAACGTGCAATCTTCTGCCCATTTTAACACAGTGAGCCTTCTGACCCATGAGAATCCGGGAAAAGGGTAAAATCGCCGTTGTCATCGCCATCAGCCTGCTTCTTATCGGCTTTTTCCTAAGCATTTATATTACCCTGGACGAGGAGATTCCCGGAAACGCCGTAGTCGTTGTGACAAGCGAGGATAACCTCTATCATTCCATCCACTTTGACCATATTTGCGTGAGCGGCAAAACCGCTCAAACAATGACCCTGTCCGAAGCAAGAGGCAACGGTTACCAACCCCACAAACACTGTCAGGAGCTTGGGTATTTTAGGGGAAATCGACGTTTCCTGTTTCACCATGTCCTGTCTAAACTTGGATTTCCGGTCAACAGCCGCTGGGATAAAAACGGCAACTGGCTGTGGTAAAACATAAGATTTTTCTGAAATTCAGCAGTTGTGCTTACGGGAAAGGGAGTCCCTTACGTTCTAGGATTAGTAGCCGTAAGCACCAACACGCTTTGCATCGCT
>JAFGDM010000217.1 GCA_016932115.1 Deltaproteobacteria bacterium
CTGAAAAACGAAGAAGCCACATCGCCATGTTATGCTTCGGGCAACGGGTGAGGCGGGCGGAGGTCTTCCGGGGTATCGCCGAAAGAGGCCGATCCTCGAAGTTTCCGTGAAGCCTCGCCGCCCGCCTTTGCTACCCGGAGATTTTCATTCTCCACCCCGAATACTCTTCGTTTCACAGTTTTAAGAGAGACCCCCATGCCTGATGCTTGCGATTTTTCAAACAGCTAACTTGTTGTAATGTTTTTTTTTAGATTTTTGGTAACAATATGGAACATCAAGAAGACGAAGGCATGCACTATGAAGGGATGTGCATCAGGCCTCCAAGTGAGGCTTACAGCATCCTCCTTCAGGTAACCCTCGGGTGCAGCCACAACAAATGCAGCTTCTGCGGCACTTACAAGGACAAGCGATTCACGATCAAGGACGAACAAATCGTTCTGAGCGACATTCTTTTCGCCTCCAAATACATGAAACGCCAGGATAGGGTTTTCCTCATGGACGGCGATGCCCTGATCATCCCGCAAAAGCGTCTCATGTGGATCATTGACAGGATCAATGAGCACCTGCCTTGGGTGAAGCGAATCGGCGCCTATGCCAACGGCAAAAGCATTAAGCTGAAAACCCATGAAGAACTCGTGGAGTTGCGCAAAAACAAGCTGGGGATTCTCTACTATGGGGTGGAAACCGGTGACGACGAGCTTAGAAAAAAAATCAATAAAGGCTTTGATGCCGAGACTTGTATTGAAATGGGCAGAAAGGTTAAAGAAGCGGGCATCAAGCTCTCCGTAACCGTATTGCTCGGCATTGCAGGCAAAGAAAAGTCCCTGCAGCACGCCAAAGCCACCGGTGAATTGCTAAGCGCCATGGATCCCGACTTCGTGGGTGCTCTCACCGTCATGCTCATCCCGGGAACCCCCCTTTACGAGGAATTCGAAAAAGGCCTTTTTCACTTGCCGGATCAAAGAGGCCTCCTTCAGGAGCTCGGAGAAATGATACGCAACACGAACCTGAGCCGGGGCTTGTTTTACTCCAATCACGCATCCAATTACTTGCCCGTAAAGGCGCGCCTTCCGAACGGCAAGCAGGATGCTCTCAGACTTATAGATCGTGCCCTTCAGGGAGACGTGGGCTTGAGACCCGAATGGATGAGAGCCCTCTGAGGGGACTTTTATGGACGACCTTTTTTTAAAAAAAAGAATTTATCGCTTTTTTGACGACGGCAACATTGAAGAACTTTATGACGACGTCATCCGGGAATTCCGCCTTCTCATTCGCCTTGATGAGCACGATTTTGTTCACGCTGTATGCATTCCTTTCCAGTTAAAGGAATTCGTAATAGGCTTCCTAAAAACCAGGGGCCTCATAGATTCTTTTGAGGACATCGTCTCCCTCGACATTAGCGGCAATATCGCCTCCGTGACCAGAATTCGCCGGTCTCAAGGATCCGTGCCGAAGCTGAATGTGCTTGAAACCACAGGGACGACTAATATCGACTTGAATTCCTTCACCCGAAACAGAAAGATTATCCGTTCAGACTTCCGCGTCGCATCACAGGTTCTTTTGAAGGGTATACAATGTCTTTCCGGCATGTCGCTTTATACGAGAAGCGGCGGCACCCATTGCGCCATTCTTTTTTCGAAAAACGGCGAGGCCCTTGTCGCAGCGGAAGATCTTGGAAGGCATAACGCAGTGGACAAGGTAATCGGCGGCGGTCTCAAGAAACGCCTGGATTTTACCGCATGCTGGCTTGCCGTATCAGGGCGCCTGCCGGCGGACATGGTCCTGAAACCCTTGTTGCTGAGTATCCCGCTCGTTGCTTCCGTCTCAGCCCCCACAAGCGAAGGGGTTGTACTGGGCGAGCGCTCCGGTCTCACAGTAGTCGGCTTTGCAAGAGGCGGCCGCCTCAACTGCTACTGCCATCCCGAACGCATCATTTAGGGTCTGAGCGCCCTGGTCGTCGGCACGATAAGCAAATTGGCAGACCCGGATTCTTCCCCTCCCAAACTGTTTTGTTCTTGAGTATAAAGTTGAGTCTTCCGACTTCAGAATCGTTTGACATCATCTAAACTAATCTGTATACTATATATAATTATTTATCAGTTAAAGAAATAATATGGTTGCTTAATATTCTCCCGCTCAGGCCCCCCGGGAGAATCGGTTTTGCGAGCCCTAGATCCCATGGACTCATCTTTTCGGCGGGGAAGCGACATAGTTTTGAAGTAACAATTTAGCTGTTTGAAATGCTGAAGCCGGCGGCCCGGAGCATGGGGGTCCCTCTTAAAACCGTAAAACGAAGAAGCCACATCGCTATGTTATGCTTATGGCAACGGGTGAGGCGGGCGGAGGTCGTCCGGGGTATCGCCAAAAGAGGTCGATCCTCGAAGTTTCCGTGAAGCCTCGCCGCCCGCCTTTGCCACCCGGGGTGTTTTCATGCTCCACCCCGAATACTCTTCGTTTTACGGTTTTAAGAGGGACCCCCATGCCTGATGCTTGCGATTTTTTAAACAGCTAAATTGTTACGTTTTGAAGAAAATCACGAGACAGAACTGCACAAGTCACTGTATTTGTTGAACAAGGAGAAAAAATGAAGAGCAAAAACTGCCCGAGGGTTCTCATTTCGATCTGCATCATTTCTCTGATCATAACAATTTTTTCGGGATGCGCCGCCAAGGACGAAAAGAAAGCCAAGCATTTGGAGCGTGCCGGGGAATACATCGCGAAAAATGAGCTCAGAAAGGCTCTCATCGAATTCAAGAACGTCGTTCAGCTCGATCCCGAGGATGATGAAGCCTATGTTAAGCTGGGAGAAACCCACCTCAAGCTTCGTGAAGCTCGCGAAGCCTTCCAGGCATTCTCAAGCGCGGCGACGGTTAATCCGGACAATCTTAAGGCGCAGCTCAAGCTGGGACAGATGCTTCTGCTGGGAAAGCAGACCGCCGAGGCAAAAAAGAAAGCGGAATTCATTCTCGAAAAAGCACCGGATAATGCGGAGGCTCTCAGCATTATATCCGGCGTTCAGCTTCAGGAAAAGGATCTTGACGGCGCCATTAAAACCCTTGAAAAAGCTGCATCCGCTAATCCGAAACATTTTAACACCCATCTCTCTCTCGGTCGCCTCTATCTCTTGAAAGGGGACTCCGAAAAAGCCGAGGAAGAGTATCTCAAAGCAATTTCACTTGATCCGGCTTCAACGGTCCCTTACATCGAGGTTTCCCGCATCTATGCGAGTAAAGGGGCTTGGGATAAGGCTGAGGAAGAACTCAAAAAAATGCTTCAGACCTCCGGATCGAGTCATCAAAACCTGCATGTTTTGGCCCTTTTTTATGAGAGTGCAAAGCAATATGAACAGGCGGAGAAAACCTACCTTAAGGCTGTGGATGCAGCGCCCAAGGAAGAGGTGACCCCTTTAATGAACCTCGGCGGTTATTACGCACGGATGAAATCCTATGAGAAGGCTCTCGAAGCAATGCGGCGGGCGGCTGAGATCAAAAAGGATGATCTGAATATTCATTTGAACATAGCCCAGCTTCAATTCGATTTCAACCGTATGGATGATGCAGAGGCTACCGTGGACAGGATTTTGGATAAGGAAAAAGGACAGCTAGGCGCCAATTTTTTAAAGGGAAGGTTCTACCTGGCGAGGAAAGAGTTCGAAAAGGCTATTGATACGTTTAACTTTGTCATTCGAGAAACCCCGAGAAATGCAATAGCCCACTATTTTCGAGCATTAAGCTATTTAGGGAAAAGGGAAAGCAATCTGGCTCGGCAGGACCTGGTAAAAGCCGTGGAGCTCAACCCCGGCTTGTTCGATGCGAGACTCATCTTGGCCGAATTTTACCTCAGGGAAAAGAATCAGGACTTAGCCGGACAGCAGATCGATGCAGCCCTTAAGGTAGCACCCCGAAATGTAAGGGCTTTGATGCTCCAGGCAGGGCTGAAACTGCTTCAGGGAAACGCCGACGCCGCAGAAGATGTCTATCGCAGAATTGTCGAAATCGACCCGGGCCATGCACCTGCTTATGTTCAGCTCGGGCTGATTCACAACTTGGGCGGCCGTCAGCAAGCGGCGCTTGATTCCTTCAGAAAAGCCCTGGAACTTAATCCGGCACAGACAGAGGCTTTGGCTCTCCTTGTAGCCCATTATGTCAGAGAAAAGAAATTTGACGAGGCCTTGAAAGTTTGCGAGGCCAACAAGAAAAAAATCGGAGAGTCAAAGGCGGCCATGGCCCGAATCGAGGTTCTTGAGGGAAATATTTTTATGGCTAAACAGGATACCAAGGCGGCGGAAGAGCGTTTTAAGAAAGCCATGGAAACAGAACCAAACCTGGTTGCCCCTTACTTGTCCTTGGCCCAGATTTATATGCGGGAAAAGCGGTTTGACGCGGCCATCGCCGAATATGAGAGCGTGCTGGAAAAAAACCCGAAATTTTTAGCAGGATATATGTCCATCGGTACGATTTATGATTTTAAGGGCGAGGGTGCCAAAGCAGAAGCATATTATCGGAAGGCTCTGGAGATCAAAAGGGACTTTGGTCCTGCAGCCAACAATCTAGCATGGAACCTCGCGGAAAGAGGGGGTAACATCGATGAGGCTCTGACCTATGCTCAAATTGCCAAAGAACAAATGCCGGATAGCGCTGCAGTGATGGATACATTGGGATGGATCTACTACCAGAAGGGAAGTTACCTGAATGCTGTCGCGGAATTCCAGGACAGCCTTGCAAGAGAACCCAACAACGCAGTAATCAATTATCATATGGGAATGGCTAAATACAAAAATAATGACACCATTAAGGCTAGGGAATTTTTGGAAAAAGCGCTGCAGCTTGATCCCGATTTTAAAGGTGCCTCCGATGCCCGCAAGGTCCTGGCGGAAATCAAAGGGTAAACACTCGGTAAAGAAAACCCAGGGGGAGTCAAGGTTGAAGGGACTGATATGGACGAAGTCGACTGGCAGCCCACAACGCGCCTAAGCCGGGGATGCCCAAAGAGACAAAAGCCCAACCCCATGTTGTGTAAGCTTGAGGACTTGAATTCGTCCAGTCCAGGATAGCTCCGAATACAAAAGGTGAAAGGGCGCCTGCACCAAATCCTAGTATGGACCTCATTCCGAGTGCAGAGCCAAGGTAGGAAATGCTGACAACCTCCGTGAGAGCGGCGGAAAGCACCGGCGAATCACCGATAGCCGTAAAGGCATAGAAGAGCCCAAGCCCTATAACGACCCAGAAGGGCCATTCGATGGACCACCCAAATACAAAGGAGCATAGCACGCTTAACCCTGCAAGCACCATAATGACCTGTGCCCGCCCCAATCGATCGGACAAGGACCCCATGGAAAAGGATGCCGCAATTCCCGCCATGTGAAAGATCGCTGCCAAATAAGCACCATGACCCGCCGCATGAAGATCTGCCGCGCCTTGCCTAACAAGGCAGGCCGTGAGAAATGCCGGTGCCCAGGCCCACATGCCGAGCAGTTCCCAGCAGTGAAAGGTGTAAGCGGAAATCAGCAACATCGCCGGCTTGTTGGAAAGCACCTCTTTCCTGAAACTCTGCTGAGTCTGCCGGGGTATTACCGGGATGGTAGTCCGGGCAAGAGTGGACCATGAAAAGACGGCCCCTAGAATCGTTGCAAGGCAGGTAAGGTAAAAAGAAAGTCTATATCCTCCTGCGGGGAGGGCAAAACCGCTCAAAATGAGAGAGACCATATATCCAAGAGAAGAACTCGCTATGTAGAAGCCTGTCGCCATTCCCCTTCGACGAACCGGGTACTGGTCGCTGAGAATCATCAAACCCGTCGTGTAGCTGCCGCCGATGAAAAGAGCGACCAGGGTATAAAGAATGAAAGCCGATAGATAACTCCTTGCATAAAGAGCAAAGGCGGCCGTAAACAAGGCGCCGGTGGTCATGGATATGAGGTACAGACGCTTTGCTCCGAACCTATCGGCCAGGATAGAGACAAAAAGCAGAGAGATACCGTAACCGAGCTGAAAACCGCTGGAAATAGCGCCTGCCTGGGCTGCGGACATATCCCATTCTTTTTGGAGAACAGGCAAAGCCGCCGCATAGGTCATGGTGATAATTTGGCTGAAGGCACGAGCAGAACAAAAACCTGTGAGCCACCAGTCGATTTTCATCCTTCTCATCGGATACACTCGGTCCGCCAGGCAGGCGTTATCCCACTTGCGGCGGGCAAATCCGCCTCGATCCACAGAAAAACCCAAGTGGTAACAATTTATCTGTTTGAAAAATCGCAAGCATCATGCATGGGGGTCTCTCTTAAAACTGCAAAACGAAGAGTATTCGGGATGGAGCATTAAAACACCGCGGGTAGCAAAGGCGGGCGGCGAGGCTTCACGGGAACTTCGAGGATCGACCTCTTTCGGCGATATCCCGGAAGACCTCCGCCCGCCTCACCCGTTGCCCGAAGCATAACATGGCGATGTGGCTTCTTCGTTTTTGAGTTTTAAGAGAGACCC
>JAFGDM010000004.1 GCA_016932115.1 Deltaproteobacteria bacterium
ACAGATCCTGAAAAGGAGGGCTACCTAACATGCCTGTGGGAGACATTATCCGGAGAAGCGCACTTAGGTTCCCCGATAAAACCGCGATGGTTTTCGGAACTAAAAGCATGAGCTACAGGGTGTTTAACGAACGTATAAACCGCCTGGCAAACCGTTTATTGAAGATGGGGCTTCGGAAGGGGGACAGGATTGCCGCGCTTTTGCACAACGGCCCCGAGTTTTTTGAAATATACTATGCTTCCGCGAAAGTCGGAGGAATTTTTGTTCCCGTTAACAATCTTCTTAGGCCGACGGAATTAAAGCAGATTTTGGAATATGTCGATCCAAGGTTTCTTTTTTTCGATTCCGATTATGAATCCGTAATCGGGACGGCAATAGATGATGGAGACGCGATAGAATACCAAATTGCTCTAGGGAGTCCGGCATCCGGCTTATTCAAACGATATGAGGAGTTGATCGAAAAGGGTGAACCGGAAGAGCCGAAAGTACCTATCAGCGATGATGACGTGGTCAGCATTTTTCTCACATCGGGAACGACAGGGCGTCCTAAAGGGGCCATGCGGACTCACCGACATGTTTATATCGATGTTCTAGTCGGGGCGATAGAACTGAGTCTTCGCCATGATGATCGAGCGCTGATGGTTTTTCCGTTCTACCACGTTACGTGGGAGGACAATATGCGGCATGTTTTGATGGCGAATACGATCGTTATCAGAAAGGAAGGGTCCTTTGATGCAAAAGAGGTGCTCGGTCTACTTGAAGCTCATCAAATCACCGTCTGCCAGCTTGTTCCGACCATGATCAGTACGATCCTCCAAATTGAGGATTTGGAAAAATATGATTTGAGCCGCTTGCGGTTGCTTACCTACACTGCTTCTCCTATGCCCGTGGAACTGCTGAAAAGGACAATGAGGCGATTCAAATGTCAGTTCATGCAGTTCTACGGACAGACGGAAACAGGCCCTTTGACGACGGTGCTGAGGCCGGAGGATCACGTCCTGGAGGGATCTGAGGCTCAATCGGCCAAACTTGCCTCCGCCGGACGAACCATATTGAACTATGAAGCTAGAATCGTGGATCCCAAGGGCAGGGACCTGCCCGCGGGTGAGGTGGGTGAGCTTATTGTTCGAAGTGAATCCATGACCATCGGGTACTGGCGGCTTCCTGAGGAGACGGAGAAAGCCATCAAAGACGGTTGGCTGCACACCGGCGATTTCGCACGACTTGACGAAGAGGGGTATGTTTACATTGTAGACAGAAAAAACGATATGATCATCAGCGGCGGGAAAAACATCTACCCGAGAGAAATTGAAGAAGTTCTTTACAGGCATGACGCCGTTCTCGAAGCGGCCGTGATCGGTGTCCCTGATGATCACTGGGGAGAGTCCGTCAGGGCCTTGGTCGTGCTGAAGCCGGGAAGAAAAGCAAGTGAAGCCGATATCGTCTCCTTTTGCAGGCAAAATTTGGCAAGCTACAAAAAACCTCGCTGGATTGAATTTAGGGAAGAACTCCCCAAGAACCCTACAGGTAAGATATTGAAGAGGGTGATCAGGGATGAGTATTGGAAAGGAAGAGAAAGAAAGATTTGAGGGTAAGGAGGAACTACTTTGAGAACCGAGCTGTTGAAAGGCAAGAAAATACTAATCGTCGATGATGAGCCCGACGTTCTCGAAACATTGGACCAGCTTTTGACCATGTGCGATGTCAAGAAGGCTTCAACATTTGAAGAAGCTGAGGAGCTTCTTGAAAAAGAGGAATTCGACATTGCCGTTCTGGACATTATGGGTGTTGACGGCTACAAGCTTCTGGAACTTTCCAGGAAAAAGGGCATGATCGCAGTGATGCTCACGGCGCATGCGCTCAGCCCCGCCAACATCGTAAAATCATTCAAGGGCGGGGCGGCGTCCTATCTTCCGAAGGACGAAATGGTGCATATTCCTGAGTTCCTTGAGGAAGTTTTGGAGGCCAAGGAGAAGGGGAAGCACTTCTGGTGGCGCTGGCTTGATCGGTGGGGCTCCTATTATGACAAAAAGTTCGGGGCCGAGTGGCAGAAAGATGATAAGGAGTTCTGGGAAAGATTCCCCTACCGTCTTTGAAAGCGCTTTGGGTCAGTGTGGAAAACGGCTACGGGAGCTCTCAAGCGTTTGTGGAGCTCCGTTTTGATCGGGTAGAAATTTTTAAGGGAACCATCAAAAAAACTTGACAAGATGAAAGAATTTTTTTATTTAAGATTTAAAACGAGCGCTCTAATTAAATCCTTCAGAGGCTCAAAAAGAAATTCATTAGGGATCATCCCAGTGGATTGTTGTTTCTTCCCTTTGCCGCGATAACCCAAGGACACGATCCGTTTCAGGGTATTGATTGAAGACTGAGTTGACGGATCGAAATGAAAGAAGTAACTCATGACGTCCCGCTGCAGGAAGGTTTACCGGAAATCGTCGCCGCCCTTGGCGAGAGGGTCAACGTTCAGGCTCAAAGAGGCCAAGCAAGTCCTGGCCCATTATTCAATTCCCAGCGCTGCAAAAAAACCCCAAGCTGTTTTGAAAAAGCAGAATCAGATCATTCAGGGTGCATGCCAGGTCTTTTTTCGGAAAGGGTTTAATCGAACCTCTATCCGTGAGATCGCGTTGGCATCCGGCATGTCCATGGGACAAATGTATCATTATATCTCTTCTAAGGATGATATCCTTTTTCTGGTTCATAGGCACATGCATGAGCTCTGGATCAATCATTTGAGCGGCTCAGGGATCGATGCGATAGAAGATCCGGAGACGCGATTAAGAGAGGCGATCAAATCTACGGTAAAGCTTATCATTCAACACAGAAACCTATTTCAATTTGTGTACACCGAGTCCAAGCACTTGGCCGAGACACATCTTGAGATGGTCCTCGATGTGGATGAAAAGACAACGCTCCGTTTTTGGCGTGAGCTCGTCGGCGCACTGGGAATACCGGGTTTCAGGGAGAAGGAAATCCGTCTCGCTGCGAGTGTATTGGCTTTTCTGAACGTTTTCGAGGCTCTGAGAGGGCGGACTGTGAGGGATATAGGCCGAGAGGAGATTGTAGATTTCATTACAGATTTCTCGATAAGAGGCTTGGGACTTCGTCCATCATGAAACAAACAGAAAGGTAAAAGAATGGATTTCAATCTGACTAAGGAGCAGCGTGACATCAAGAAGGCGGCCAGGGATTTCGCCGAGGGAGAATTCCCCGAGATCGCCAAAGAATGTGACCGGGAGGAAAAAACCGACAGGAGCATCATGAAAAAGGCTTGTAAACTCGGGTTTGTCGGTGTGTTTATCCCAGAAGAATATGGAGGTGCCGGGTATGGATACCTGGAGAGCGCTCTGGTCATGGAAGAATTCTGGCGGGTGGACCCTGGGCTTGGAAGCCAGATCCAAAGCGTTTGTTTTGGAAGCGAGATGATCCTTCTTTTCGGAACCGAAGAACAGAAGAAGAAATATCTTCCCCCTCTGTGCCGCGGAGAGGCCATAAGTGGGACAGCCGTAACAGAACCGGATGCGGGAAGTGACGTCCTGGCAGTAGCGAGTAGGGCTGAGAGGAAAGATGGAGGGTACGTGATCAACGGTAGCAAAATGTTCACTTCAAATGCGTCCATTGCGGATTTTCTCGTCACCCTGTGCCTGACCAACCCTGACGCTTCTTCCAAGCATGAGCAGCACAGTGTCGTCATCGTTGAGACGGACAGGACCGGCCTTGAGAGGAATAAACTGAAAGGTAAATTGGGAATACGGGCTCATGACACGGGTGAGGTCAGCTTCCGGGATGTGTGGATACCCGAAGAAAACCGAATCGGGCAAGAGGGTAAAGGGTTCCGTTACTTCATGGAGTTCTTCAACCGCTCAAGAGCCTACGTAGCCGCCCAGGGGGTCGGCATCGCGCAGGGAGCGCTCGAAATGGCCGTGAAGCACGTCACAAAAAGAATACAGTTCGGCCAGACCCTTTCGACCTTTCAGATCGTTCAGTGCAAGCTGGCCGAGATGGCAACCTTGACCGAAGCGGCTAGGAATCTGGTGTACAAGGCCGCATGGAAACTTGATCAGGGAGACGTCCAGCCCATGCTCATCTCCATGGCGAAATGGTTCGCGGGTGAAACAGGGGTTAAGGTGGTCGACGAGGCCCTGCAGTTGCATGGGGGTTATGGCTACCTGGACGAATATGACATTAGTCGTTTTTACAGAGATGCCAAGATTGTTGAGATCTACGAAGGCGCCAAGGAAGTGGAAAAGCTTGTCATTGCAAGACAGTTGTTGAAAAAGCACGGACTGAGCGTTTTGGGTTGGTGAGGGGGGGTCGTTTATGGAAAAGTCCTGGTACAAAGTGTGGCCGGTATGGGTACCGAAGAATTTCGAGGTGGAAAAACCTGCAACGGAGTACTTTAGGGAATGGGCAACCTACACGCCTGATAAAATTGCTCTGACTTTCTACGGAAAGGACATTACCTATAGGGAGCTCAACAGCCTGATCGACAAGTTGGCCTGGGGGCTGGTTGACCTGGGTGTTAGGAAGGGCGACCGGGTGGCGATCCATATGCAGAACTGCCCGCAATTCGTGATCGGCTATTTTGCGGCCCAAAGAGCGGGCGGGGTGGTCGTGCCTGTGAATCCCATGTTTAAGCAGGCGGAGCTTGAACACGAACTCAACGACGCAGGGGTCAAGACAATAATCGGTCTCGATTTTCTCTACCCCGAGTTGGAGAAGGTCCGCGCCAATTCCCCTTTAAAAAACGTGATTATCACTTCTTTGAAGGATTACTTGCCGGAGAAGCCTCTCCTTGCCCTGCCCCAAGAAGCAAAACAGGAGAAACGTTCCTTTCCGGGTACAATCGATTTCAACGAGTTGATCTCAAAGTTTCAAGATCGTCCCATATGTCAGGTCTCCGACCTGAAAACCGACCTCGCTCTCCTGCAATACACCGGAGGAACCACGGGCATGCCTAAAGGCGCCATGATCACCCATCACACCCTTTCCATTGTGAGTCTCGGCATGACGTACTGGTTTCATCATCGGGAAGATGATGTTCATCTTGGGGTCACGCCGTATTTTCACACCATGGGTCAGCAGAATGCAATGTGGGCGCCTCTCATTTCCGGCGGCCGGGTCATCATTCTATCCCGGTATATCCCGGAGGTCGTCGCTCAGGCCGTCACTTCTTATCGGTGTACTTGCTGGGTCGCCGCCACAACCATGGTGATCGCTCTGCTCGAACTTCCCAATATCAAAAGCTACGACTTTACATCCTTCCGCTGTCTCTGGAGCGGCGGTGCGCCCATCTCTTTGGAACTCCAGAGGAAATTGAAGGAATTGGCCCCCAATGCGATTATCGGTGAGGGATACGGGCTCTCCGAGACCATATCGCACGGGGGCTGCTGCACGGCATTGCACCGTTATAAACCGGGCTTCCTGGGCATACCCCAGCTCAATGTGGTAAGGATTGTGGATCTGGAGACAGGCACGCGTGAGATGCCGGCCAATCAGGAAGGCGAGGTAACGATCAAGGGGCCCGCAGTCATGATCGGTTATTGGAATAAACCGGAGGAAACGGCACAGGCGCTGAGAGACGGCTGGCTTTATACAGGGGATATCGGCCTTATGGATGAGGAGGGTTACCTCAAGTTGCTGGGTCGTAAAAAAGAGATGATTAAGTGCTCCGGCTACGCTGTCTTTCCGGCCGAGGTGGAGGACCTCCTTTACAGGCATCCCTCCGTAAAAGAGGTATCGGTCATAGGAATAAACGATCCTTACAGAGGGGAGACTCCGAAGGCCTTTATTGCACTGAAGCCCGAGTATGAAGGGAAGGTGACCGAGGAGGAGATTCTAAGTTGGTGCAAAGAAAACATGGCGGCCTACAAGAGACCTCGCTTCGTGGAATTCAGAAAAGATCTCCCTAAGAGTGCGGCAGGGAAGATACTAAAAAGAGTGCTGGTGGAAGAAGAGTCCGCAAAAAACGCTTGACCGTGAGAAAGGGGATCTCTCGGATGTCTTACGAGGGATTATTCAATCTTAAAAAGAAGGTGGCGCTGGTTGTGGGCGCAGCAGGGGGTCTTGCCGAGGAGACCTGCCTGGGTCTTGCCCACTTCGGTGCTAAGCTGGCGCTGGCAGACAAGAGTTTTGAAGGGTTAGACCGGGTTTCATCTATGCTGGGATCCAAGGGAATAGCATCTTGGCACCACAGTGTCGATGTGTCTGATGAGAACTCAGTGGAGACTTTGTTTAATTCACTGCGCAAAAAGTTTGGTCGCCTCGACATTATGATCAATTTTGCGGGCCTTGCCGCCCCATTGCCGCTTGAAAAAATCGATGCCGGAGAGTTTCAAAGAATCGTGAACGTCAACCTCCTTGGTTCTTTTCTTTTAGCAAAGCAAAGCCTTTCACTCATGGTTCCCCAGGGCTCGGGAAAGATTATCTTGTTAGGTTCCGTTCAAGGCCAGATAGGGAGACCTTTTTCTTCCCACTACTCGGCAAGTAAGGGTGGTGTCCAGTCGATGGTCAGAACACTGGCGGTGGAAATGGCCAAGCAAAACATCCAGATCAATTCAATAGCACCTGTCTTTACCTTGACTCCTATGAGCGAGAGTGTGATTAAGGATCCGGAAGCCAAGGAAAGGATTCTGGCCACAATCCCGATGGGTCGTCTAGGACTCCCGTCGGACCTTGTGGGAGCGATGGTTTTTCTTTCCAGCAGCGCCTCAAATTTTGTCACGGGCCAAACTCTTTTTGTGGATGGGGGGTGCACCATTAGTTGAACCCCGGGAAAACGAGAACGTTGGAAAATAGTAACAATTTAGCTGTTTGAAATGCCGAAACCGGCGGCTCCGAGCATGGGGGTCTCAAGCTCTGAAAAGGGCATGGGGCATGAAGCGATGATCAGACCGGATAACGCTCGATGATCGGGACGAGTTCCCTATCAGGGTCTTCCGGCAACAGTTCCAAAAGGGCGATGGTTTTTGTATCTCACAACAAAAAAAGGAGGGTAAGACATGAAAAAAGGAAGATTTGTATTGGCAACCGGGCTCATTGTTTTGTTGGTGCTTGGGATGACGGGTCTCAGTCTTGCGGCTGAACAGGCAAAGTTCAAGCTGAGGCTCCAATCGCACCTTATTCCGGATGATGCAAAAAGGGGTTTGAATCGATATGCGGAAGCGGTCAAGGCGATGTCCGGGGGCGCTATCGAGATTTCAATCTTCGGGGCAGGGGCCATTGTTCCGGTGAAAGAAACCCTTCAAGCCGCCGGCACCGGGACCCTGGATATAGTTATGTACCCTGAGGGCTTCTGGTACAAAACCATTCCCGTAAGCTGGGTGGGCATGGGCATCCCCTTTGTCTTCCGCGATCTGGAAGAGGCTAAATACTTCATGTTAAAAAAGGGTTATTTGGAATTGCTCAGGGAAGGTTACGCGAAACACAATGTCCATGTTATTCCTTATGAACCTTTTTCAATCGGTCTTATGACGAAACAGCCGGTCAACAAGGCAGAAGACCTGAAAGGGATGAAACTCAGGGCCTATGGGACAATGGCAGACTGGCTCGGCAAGCTGGGGGCATCGACGGTGGTCATCCCGGGTGGGGAGCTGTATACGGCTCTGGCTACAGGCGTGGTTTCCGGCGCCCACTGGGGGGATGCAGGGCCCATGTACATCATGAAATTTCACGAGGTGCTCAAAAACTACATGAGACCGGAGCCGGCAATCGGAAGCTGGAATAACCTTATTGTGAACGCAGATTTGTGGAAGAAATTCACCCCTGAACAAAAGGCGATCATGGAAACGACGGGCATCGGCTGCGGCTTAATGGCCAGCAATGAGACCCGCGTTATTTGCACGAAATCCCTCAATGACATGGTCAACAACTGGCAAGTGAAAGTCAATATTCCTTCTGAAGAGGAGCTGGAAAAGATGAGGAAACCTTCGCTGGAACTCCAAGAGCATATGGCTGCTACAAAAGACCCCTTGACTGTGAAGGCCATGGGTTTGCTTCGTGATTACATGAAAGAATTAGGCTACGAGAAATAGCAGAGGATTCTCCGAATTCCCTCTCCCTCTCCGCCTGTATAAGACTTCACAGACAGGCTATCCTCTCTTTCCCTTCCCGGGGGAGAGGGTGGGGGATAGGGTAGCTAAAGTAATGGGTGAGAAGAAAATTCTTGGACATGCCGCGTAAGAATTTGAAAAGGTGGTGAAATGGAAACGATAAAGAGGGCTTTATCGCTCGTAGACGCCATGAACGAGTGGGTGGGGAAAGTGTCCAGCTACCTCATACTTATTCTAGCCCTGATTGTCGGCTATGAAATTGTGATGCGCTATCTCTTGAATCGACCTACCATCTGGGTGAATGAAATGTCGGCCATGCTCTTCGGAACCTTGATGATTCTCGGCGGCGCATTCACGGCCCGATACAACGGGCACGTGGGTATGGACATAGTATATGGTCAGCTTTCTACTAGAGGGAAGGCCGTTCTCGACGTGATTTCATTTTTCATTCTTTTCCTCCCTTTGCTGGGTGTTCTTGTCTGGAAAGGCGGCGAGTCTGCATGGAGGTCCATCATGATCCTGGAGCATGATTCCAGCCAATGGGGACCTCCTCTTTACCCTATAAGGATCATGTTGCCTCTTGGAGCCTTTCTGTTTCTTCTTCAGGCCACAGCCAAACTGGTAAGGGACCTTATGATCCTCTTCCGATGGGATAAGGAGAATTGACGGATGGATGTCGGCACAATCACCGTCCTACTATTTGTCGGCCTTATCGTCTTCCTCGTCACCGGGGCATCCATTGCCATGGTCATGGGGGGGGTGGCTGTTATTGCTACGCTCTTCCTGTGGGGGCCGCAGGCGCTCATGCAAATTGCGGCAAACACGTTCGGGGTCATGCAGAATTTTATTCTTTTGGCCATACCCCTTTTCATCTTCATGGGCATGGTGCTTGAGCAATCGGGGATTTCCAAATCGCTCTATGAGTTGATGTACCGCTGGTTCGGCGGCTTAAGGGGCGGACTTGCTGTTGGAACCGTCATCATTTGCATGATCTTTGCCGCCATGTGCGGCGTCAGCGGGGCTGCTACGGTCACGATGGGATTAATTGCGCTTCCCTCCATGTTGGATCGCAAATACGGCAAAGATATTGTCATCGGTTCCATCAGCGCCGGGGGTGCTTTGGGTATCCTTATCCCGCCAAGTATTCCCATGATTCTCTACGGTCTTTTTTCCGGCGAATCGGTTGGAGCGCTTTTTGCGGCAGGCGTGTTTCCGGGCATTCTGCTTGGAAGCATGTTTATCGGTTATATCCTGCTTCGCTGTTATTTGCAGCGGGACCTTGCTCCCGCTCTTCCAAAAGAGCAGAGGGCCACATGGGGGGAAAAATTCAAGTCTCTTCTAGCTGTTCTACCCCCTCTCATTCTCATTGTGATTGTTCTCGGGTCCATTTTCGGCGGGGTAGCAACCCCAACCGAAGCCGCGGCTCTGGGTGCCCTTGGGGCCATGGCGTGCGCAGCTTTTACTCGAAGTCTTACCTGGCAGGTAATATCCGGCTCATGCTACGGGACGATGAAGCTGTCGAGCATGATCGTTTGGATTATCATCGGGGGTACGGCCTTCACATCGCTTTATACTGCAATCGGCGCCATTGATTTCATCAAGGAGGTTGTGGCGGCACTTCCGGTCGGACCCTATATCATTCTTTTCGGGATGCAAATCGTTTTATTTATCTTGGGCATGCTATTGGACCCAGGAGGTATTATCATGATTTGCACGCCGGTTTTCGTTCCTGTGATTAAAGCCCTGGGTTTCGACCCGATATGGTTTGGGCTTCTATTTATTATCAACATGGAAACCGCGTATCTCACGCCTCCCTTCGGTTTCAATCTCTTCTACATGAAGGCGATCGTCCCAAAGGATATCAGCATGGGTGACATATTTCGCTCAATAGTGCCGTTTGTGGCGATCCAAATTTTGTGTTTGGTGATCGTCATCCTTTTCCCGGAAATCGCATTGTGGCTTCCTCGTAGGTTGATAGGAGGCGGATAAACACCTATACCGGCAAGGCAAAGGCTTCAGTTGATTTCGAATTCCTAGGCGGGAATGAAGATACATCAGAATCTTAGACAGCGGCTCTTTTAAAGCCGGGAAGGGAATGCAGATGAAACTTGCTGGGAAGGTCGCTATTGTCACGGGAGCAAGTCGAGGTATGGGGAAAGCCATGGCAGTAGGCTTTGCGAAGGAAGGTGCATCTGTGGTAGTAGCCGCGCGGAGCGAAGTGGAAATAGACAAAAACCTGCCGGGCACGATCTACCAGACTGCACAGCAAATAAAAGACCTGGGTGGTAATGCGATTCCTGTTCGTTGTGATGTGACGGATGAGACGAATGTAGCCGGGATGGTGGAGAAGTGTCTGGACGCTTTCGGGAGGATCGACATTCTGGTCAACAATGCAGGCGTCGCCTTTCATTATCCCATTGTGGAGACTCCCCTCAAGCGATGGGAACTCGTCATCAAGGTCAATCTGACCGGGGCTTTCCTTTGCACAAAGGCGGTGCTTCCTTCCATGATGGAGCAGAGGTTGGGAAGTATCATTAACCTGTCATCTCTTGCGGCGGAGGAGAGAGACACCGGCACGGTTCCGACCGGCGTTGCTTACGCGGTGGCCAAGGCCGGGCTTGACCGGTTCACGTGGGGTTTAGCCGCTGAGGTTGGGAAATACAATATTGCGGTGAACTGCTTGAAGCCGAAAAGGGTTGTTGACACGGAAGGAATGCGTTTTTGGGCAAAGGAAGAAGAACGGCAGGGATGGGTGCCGCCGGACAAAATGGTTAAATGCGCCGTCTTCCTGGCAGCCCAGGATGCTTCGGGAGTGACGGGAGTCGTTGCAACGGATGAAGAACTGAGCCAGTGGCACGGACTGTGAGAACATGTCCGGTTGAATTGATGTAGTGTTGAAAGGCAGGAGGAAACGTTATGGCATTGAGAACACCGCAACAATATCTTGAGAGTCTCAAAGACGGCAGGGTGGTTTACTGTAACGGTGAAAGAGTCCCGGATGTGACCAAGCATCCTATTTTAAATATCTGCAATCACTGGGTAGCCATGGATTATGTGATGAGTAATGATCCCCGCTACCAGGATCTTCTAACTGATCTGGATGAAGAGGGGGACCGAGTCGCCTTTGTATTGAAGCCGCAGCGGACGAAGGAGGACCTCTTAAGGCTGCGTGAGGTTGTAAAACTATGGGCTCGTGCTACTTTTGGAAAACCGAGTGGAGCAAAATTTGTTGCCAAAGACGGCTTGAATGCCGTGACCGTAGTCAGTCGACGAGTGGACAAGAAATACGGGACGAATTATGCGGTGAATGTAGAAGCGTACCGCAAATATTTGCAGAAAAACGATCTTTCCTTTGCCATGGGGTTGACGGATGTAAAAGGTGACAGGAGCCTGCGCCCCGCCCAGCAAAAGCAGCACGGGGACTTCTATGTGCGCATCGTGGAGGAGAGGGATGACGGCATTGTCGTGAGTGGGGCAAAGGCTCACATCAGTCAGGTGGCTGCCTGCAATGAACTGCTTGTGGCTCCATGTCGCGCTATGCGCGAAGATGACAAGGCCTATGCCGTTGCCTTCGGGGTCCCGGTCAACGCAAAAGGAATCACGCTGATTTCCGCAGAGCCTGAGGTGGAAGAAGGGGTCGATCTCTTTGATCATCCCATTGCCGGCAGTGTGTATATTAATGATGCCTTGATTTCCTTTGACAACGTTTTCATTCCAAAAGAAAGGATCTTCTTGAAAGGAGAATGGGAATTTGCAGGCCAGGTGGCCTATATGTTCGCCAATTTCCACCGCCTGAGCGCCGAGACCTACAAGGCTATCGAGCTTGAGTTATTTACCGGCGCAGCGGCTTTAATGGCCGAATACAACGGTGTGGAAAGGGCACCGCATGTTCGGGACAAGCTGACATGGCTTGCCATGTACACCGAAGCGGTTGAAATTATTGGCAAAGCGGCCTGCGAGCATTGCAGCAGTGAGAAGGATTCGGACCTCGTTTACCCTAATCCCCTGTACGCGAATATCTGCAAATTCTATTTTGCCGACAACTGGCACGAGGCCACTAAGTTTATCCAGGACATTGCAGGAGGCATTGTAGCGACCTGTCCTTCTTCGAAGGATTATTTCAACCCCGAGACCCACGGCATTATGGAGAAATATCTTGCCGGCAAGGAAGGGGTTTCTACGGAAAGCAGGCTTCGCATGATCAAGCTTGTGAGAGACCTCACTTCTTCCTATGAAGATGTGCTGACGATTCATGCCGAGGGATCCCTTGAGGCCCAGAAACTCTCCATTCTGGTCCTGGCCGATTTCGAACGCTACAAGGCGGCGGCCATGAGAGCCGCGCGGGTGGAGAATGTAAAGCCCCATCCCTTGTTCGATAACCTTCCTGCTTTTCCTCCAAAGTTGTAAGCGGGGGCAGGCATAAAAGTTTGGTAACATTTTACAAAGTTTGTATTTGAGGGGGTAATGTATGAAATATGCTAAGGTTGCCGTAATCGGGGCCGGTGCAATGGGTGCGGGGATTGCTCATGCCTTGGCATCCGCGTCCGTGGAAGTTGCGCTGATTGATATCAGCAGAGATCAGGTAGAAAAGGGCCTCAGAAGGATCGACGCCCGATGTGCGTCGGAGGTAAAAAAGGGCAGGCTCAGCTTGGAAGAAAAGGATCGCCTCATGGCGCGCATCAAGGGAAGCGTGGTTCAGCAAGACGCATCGAGCGCGGATCTCGTGATCGAGGCGGTCGTCGAAGAAAGAATGACAAAGGGAAATATCTTCGAAGCTCTTCATCGCATCTGTTCGGCTGAGACGGTTTTTGCCACCAACACCTCGACGCTCTCTGTCACGGATCTGGGAAGTCTCTCAGGAAGGCCGACGCGCTTTATCGGCCTTCACTTCTTCAACCCGGTTCACGCCATGAAACTGGTCGAAGTGATCCCCGGGCTCGAAACGGACCATGAGGTCACTGATGGAGCTGTCGGCCTGGTCAAATCGCTGAAGAAAATGCCCATCGTGGTGCAAGACTGTCCCGGGTTCCTGGTAAACCGCGTCCTGCTGACCTATGTAAGTGAAGCCCTGCTGTGCGTCCAGGAAGGCTTATCCCCTGATGAGATCGACAAAGAGGCGAAAAAGGCGGGATTCCCCATGGGACCCCTGGAACTTTCAGACATGGTCGGCTGGGACGTGAGCCTTCACACCTTCCCGGTTTTGCATGAGGGCTATGG
>JAFGDM010000005.1 GCA_016932115.1 Deltaproteobacteria bacterium
CGGGTTAACGACAATTAAAATTCCCGTTTCAAAGGTAATGTTGTGCTATCTTTTTCCTTCTACAAGGAGGGTAAAAGATGGTTACAGGCAGACAAGTCAGGAGGTTAATGCAATTGATGGAGACGGGAGAGAAACTGATGGTAGCGGCATTAAAGACGGGGATGGATGAGAAGACTGCCCGTAAGTGCATTCGGGCGGTTAAACCCTGTGTGGCTAACCCTCCTGCCGACGCTTATAAGGGGATCGCGCCCCCTGCTGTTGCCCTCGATTCCGACGTTACATCTTCTTTAAAATCCAACCCCAAAGCATCGGCAGGATCGACTAAACGCTAATTTGCGATTCCTTCCTGTGACGTGCACACGGAGATTTAAGATAAGCGGGCAAGCATTCATCGGGAAATTCTTTGTTGCCAATTCATAAGGCCAACCGATAGGAATATCATTCCATTTCCTTTCGCAAAAAAAATATCGGCTATCAACAAAAGCCCTTGACAGGATGATCTCTCTCTGGTAAGACGGAATGAACGTTCATTCCGCATATTCTATAGAGCCCGAATCATGAAAAGCCTTAACAAACGCGATGAGATTCTGAAAGCAGCCATGGAAATTATTGCGGAACGTGGTTTTCACGGTGCACCAATAGCCGTGATCGCCGAGAAGGCCGGAGTGGGAGCAGGGACGATTTACCGCTACTTCGAAAACAAGGATGTGCTCATCATTGAGTTGTACAGAGAAGTGGAAGGGAAGCTCCTGGCTGCTATTCAGGAGGGCTACTCTGCTGAAAAACCTCTCAAGGAGAGATTTCTCCATCTCGGCACCGCGCTGCTCAGGTATCTGATAGCCCACCCCCTCTATTTTCGATACATAGAGCAGTATCACAACTCCCCATACGGAGCGCGCTTGCGCAGGGACAAGATGTTGAAACAAGCTGACAACCACGATTTATTCAAGGAACTTTTTGAACAGGGGATTGTATTTCAGGAACTTAAAGAGTTACCCCTTTTCGTGCATTTCGCCTTGGCTTTCGGCCCCCTGATTGCCCTGATGCGTGACCATATCCTCGGGTTCGCCGTTCTGGACGATACTCTGATCAAACAAGTCATAGAGGCATGTTGGGACGGAATCAAAAGGTAAATGAGGCAGATTGAGGAAGAGAATTTCAGCTTTTTTTGTTGGCATTACGGAATGAACGTTTATTCTCTAATCCAATTTTCTCGTTTAGGCTGCAAGATTATTCTTAAACACCGAAGCTCCATTACCCAAATGCTGACAATGATTGATTTTCAATTTAAGATTACAGAGGTATTGTATGCAAATTAAAGAAACAGCCAATCTGATTGCCATTGTGGGAATTATTTTCGGGGGGCTGCTGGTAAACTGCTGCGGACAGCAGTCAACTTCAGGAGGACCTCCCCAAGGCGGCACTCCCGAAGTGACCACTGTGATTGTTCAACCGCAGCACGTCCTGCTCACCACCGAATTGCCTGGCCGAACGTCTGCCTTTCGTATCGCAGAAATCCGGCCCCAGGTAAGTGGTCTCATACAAAAACGCCTGTTTACGGAAGGTTCCGATGTCAAGGCCGGGCAGGTTCTCTATCAGATCGATCCCGCCCCCTTTCAGGCGGCGCTCGACAATGCTAAAGCGGCTCTTGGGCGGGCTGAGGCCAGCCTGTCTGCCACCCAGCTGAGAGCTGATCGTTACAAAGAGGCACTTGCCGACAGAGCCGTAAGCCAGCAGGACTTCGATGATGCAGATGCCGCCCTGAAACAAACCGAGGCCGATATCCAGTATTGGAAAGCAATGGTGGAGACGGCCCGTATCAACCTTGGATACACCCGTATCACGTCGCCGATCTCCGGTCGTATCGGAAAATCCACTGTCACGGATGGCGCCATTGTGACAGCATATCAGCCGATGGCCCTGGCAACCATTCAGCAACTGGACCCTCTTTACGTGGACGTGCTCCAATCCACCACGGAACTGCTGCAATTGGAGCGTCGCCTTGAGGACGGAAGGATAAATCACGAGGGGGTGAACCTGAACAAGGTGCAGCTCATTTTGGAAGACGCCACGATCTATTCTTTGGAAGGGACGCTTCAATTCCGTGATGTCTCTGTCGATCCGACCACCGGATCGGTGATTCTGCGGATGGTCTTCCCAAACCCCACAGGGGTGCTCCTCCCCGGCATGTTCGTCCGTGCGGTAGTGAAAGAAGGAGTCAACGACCAGGCCATTCTGATTCCCCAGCAAGCGGTGTTCCGTGATCCAAAGGGCAATCCCGTGACCTTGATCGTAGACGCCGCCGGGAAGGTTGAGCAGAGGGTGCTTAGTCTTGACCGGGCAATCGGTGACAAATGGCTCGTGGCTTCCGGAGTTGCGCCCGGTGACCAGGTGATTACCGAGGGAATACAAAAAGTGCGGCCCGGCGATATCGTAAAGCCTGTCATTCTGGATGCCGGCGAAAAGGATAGCGCGGAAGCCGAAAAAATGGTCCAGCCGGCCCAACCACTGAACTGACGGAGGCGAAATGCTATCGAGATTCTTTCTGGATCGTCCGGTTTTCGCTTGGGTCATTGCCATCATCCTGATGGTGGGGGGCGGCCTGGCGATCTACAATCTTCCCATCGCCCAGTACCCCCCCATCGCTCCTCCGTCTATCGCCATTACCTCATTTTATCCCGGAGCATCGGCGGAGACGGTTGAAAACAGCGTGACGCAGATCATCGAGCAGAAGATGACCGGCTTCGACAACATGCTCTACCTCTCCGCAAGCAGTGATTCGGCCGGTCAGTCACGTGTTGAACTTACCTTTGCGCCGGGGACCAATCCTGATTTGGCCTGGGCCCAGGTGCAAAACAAGCTCCAACTCGCCATGGCGAGCCTGCCGGAGGTGGTGCAGCGCTCCGGCGTCAAGGTGAGCAAGTCCACCCGGAATTGGCTGTTGCTCGTGGGTCTGATCTCGGAAGACGGGAGCATGGATGGGAGTGACTTGCGGGACTATGCGCAATCAACCTTGGAGAAAGTGCTCTCGCGGGTGCCAGGGGTGGGTGAAGTGGATAACTTCGGCACCCAGTACGCCATGCGGGTGTGGCTCACCCCCAATAAGCTGACCGATTATCAGCTGACCGTTCAAGATGTGATCACAGCCCTGCAGGCCTATAACGTGGAGGTGTCCGCCGGCCAGTTCGGCGGGGCGCCGGCTGTGGAAGGGCAACGTTTGAATGCCTCCATCATTGTCCAGAACCTGCTCAAGACCCCCGAGGAGTTTGCCTCCATCCCCCTCCGCACCAATCCGGACGGCTCCATTGTGCGGATCAAGGATGTAGGACGGACGGAACTGGGAACCGAGCAGTACGATGTTCAACCCTTTCACAACGGGAAACATACCGCCGTTATGGCTATCCGACAGGCAGCTGGCGCCAATGCCCTGGATACAGCGAATGCAATCAAAGCCAAGCTGAAAGAGATGAGCCGTTTCTTTCCTGCCGGCATGAAGGTCGTTTATCCTTATGACACCACCCCCTTTGTCAAAGTGGCCATCGAGGAGGTAGTCAAAACCCTTTTTGAGGCGATCCTGCTGGTATTCCTGGTTATGTATCTGTTCATGGGAAACATGCGGGCTACCATGATCCCGACCATTGCGGTACCGGTGGTGCTCCTCGGAACCTTTGCGGTGTTGGGGCTGTTCGGGTTCTCCATTAACATGCTTACTATGTTCGCTATGGTGCTGGCCATCGGCCTCCTGGTAGACGATGCCATCGTGGTGGTGGAAAACGTGGAACGAATCATGGGTGAGGAAGGGATCCCCCCGAAAGAAGCCACCGCCAAGTCCATGGACCAGATCACCAGCGCCCTGATTGGAATCGGGCTGGTGCTCTCGGCGGTATTCGGGCCCATGGCCTTTTTCCCTGGTTCCACCGGGGTCATCTACCGCCAGTTTTCTGTGACCATCATCTCCGCCATGCTCCTTTCGGTGGTGGTGGCACTGATCCTGACACCGGTTCTCTGCGCCTCGCTTCTTAAGCCCGTGCCCAAGGGACATGAAGCAGCGGAAACCGGAATCTCCTTTCTGCGCCCGTTTTTCCGATGGTTTGACCGCATCTTCTTTTACACCAGAGATCTGTATTTGAAAGTGGTCGGCCACGCCCTTTCCAAACAATTTCGCTACCTCTTTGTTTTCCTGCTGATTGTAACGGCCATGGGATTCCTCTTTCAGCGGATGCCCACCGCTTATCTCCCGGAGGAAGATCAAGGAATTTTGATGGTTCAGGCCATGCTTCCGGCGAACTCGACGCTGGAGCAGACGAAAAAAGTCATGGAGGGAGTGGGAAAATATTTTGAGGAGACCGAAAAAGACGCGGTGGAATCCTGCCTCACGGTTTCCGGCATCAACTTCTCCGGCCGCGGACAAAATGTGGGCCTGGGCTTCGTCAAGCTCAAAGACTGGAAACTCCGCGACCGGCCGGAGCTCAAGGCGGAGGCTGTGGCGGGAAGGGCCATGCAGGTATTTTCCCAGATCCGCGGCGCCATGGTGTTTGCTTTTCCCCCACCGCCGGTTATCGAACTGGGCATGGCCAAGGGGTTTGATTTTCAGTTGCTGGATCGCGCCGGTTTGGGCCACGCCGACCTGATGGCTGCCCGCAATGAGATTCTCGGCATGGCGGGAGGGGATCCAAGATTAATCCGGGTCCGGCCCAATGGCCTGGAAGATGTGCCCGAGTACCGGATCGACGTGGACTGGGAAAAGGCGGGCGCCCTGGGAGTCCCCATCACGGGCATTCACACTACTATTGCGGCGGCATTCGGTAGTGCCTACGTCAATGACTTCATTCAGGCCGCCAGGGTGAAGCGGGTCTTTGTTCAGGCGGATGCCCCGTACCGCATGTTGCCGAACGATCTTGAAAAACTGTATGTGCGCAATACTGCGGGCAGGATGGTCCCGTTCTCTTCCTTTGCCTCCGGCCACTGGACTTACGGACCACCAAAGCTGGAGCGGTATAACGGGTTCCCGTCTATCAACATCTGGGGCGAGCCAGCGCCGGGGAGAAGTTCCGGAGAGACCATGCAGGCCATGGAAGAGTTCGTCACCATGCTGCCCCAGGGGATCGGCTTTGACTGGACCGGTCTGTCTTACCAGGAGCGGATGGCCGGTTCTCAAGCACCCCTGCTGTACGCTTTTTCCATTCTCGTAATCTTCTTGTGCCTCGCGGCCCTCTATGAGAGCTGGCCCATCCCCATTTCGATCCTGCTGGTCCTGCCCCTGGGAGTTATCGGCGGGGTGCTTGGCTCGTCTCTTCGGGGATTGCCCAATGATGTCTATTTCCAGATCGGGCTTTTGACCATTCTTGGCTTAACGACCAAAAACGCCATCCTCATCGTCCAGTTCGCCAAGGCCCGGGAAGAAGGGATGGGGCTCATTGAAGCGACGCTGGAGGGGGCAAGATTACGGCTGCGTCCCATCGTCATGACCTCGCTGGCCTTCGGCTTCGGCGTTCTCCCGCTTGCGGTAGCGAGCGGGGCGGGAGCGGGGGCACAAAGGGCCATCGGCACCGGGGTGTTAGGCGGAGTGGTTACCGCCACTTTTCTGGTGACGATATTTGCGCCGCTCTTTTACGTGTTGATTGAAAAAACATTTGGTAAACATGGCAGGCATCAAGCGCCCAAACCTACCGGACTCAATCCTTCCGGGGATCATTGATATGAATAAAATCGCTTTTCTCCTACTGATTGGACTTGCCATCGTTTCGGGTGGTTGCACCCTGGCTCCCAAATACACCCAGCCCAAAGCTCCAGTCCCAGACGAGTGGCCGAGGGGTCCGGCCTATCAGGAAAACCAAGCGACGTCAGACGCTCCAGACATCACGAAGCTAAGCTGGCAGGACTTCTTCCCCGACGAGAAGCTTCAAAGGCTCATCGCGACCGCTTTGACAGACAACCGAGATCTGCGGCTTGCCGCTTTGAATGTCGAGAGGGCGCGCGCGTTATACGGCATTCAGCGTGCCGAACTTCTACCCACGGTCAACGCCGTGGGCGCTGGAGTCAAACAACGGATCCCCGGCGATCTTTCGTCCGATGGAAACCCGGAGACCATGGAACAATACGATGTCAATCTGAGTATCAGTTCCTGGGAGATTGACTTCTTCGGCCGCATCCGGAGCTTCAAAGATCGGGCATTCCAGGAATACCTGGCCACGGAGGAGGCCCGCCGGAGTTTCCAGATTCTCTTGGTATCCTCGGTTGCCTCCGCGTATCTGACTCTGGCTGCGGACAGAGAGAATCTCGCATTGGCGGAAAGCACACTCGCCACACAGCAACACGCTTACGATTTGATTAAGCGACGTTATGAACTCGGACTTATACCGGAATTGGACATTTATCGCGCGCAAACGCAGGTGGACACTGCCCGCGGAGAAATCGCCCGTTACCGGCAGCTCGTGGCGTTGGATGAGAATGCATTAAACCTTCTGGTTGGTTCCCCGGCGCCAAGCGATCTCCTGCCAGTGGAGCTGAGCCGCGTCAGCGCTCCGAAAGAGATTTCATCCGGTCTATCCTCAGAGGTGCTCCTGGGCCGGCCTGACATTCTTCAAGCCGAGAATTTGCTCAAGGCAGCTTACGCCGACATCGGAGCCGCGCGGGCTGCATTTTTCCCCCGCATTTCCCTCACGACCACAGTGGGAACCTCCAGCAGCGAACTCTCCGGTCTCTTCGAATCCGGATCGGGCACGTGGACCTACGCGCCACAGATTGTAATGCCTATTTTTGATGCCCGCACGTGGGCGGCATTTAGGGCAAGTAAAGTGCAAAGGGAAATCGCCCTGACCCAATACGAGAAGGTGATTCAAACTGCCTTCAGGGAGGTGGCCGATGCCCTTGCCGTGCGCGGAACGGTGGACCAGCAGGTCTCGGCGCAACAATCTCTGGTCGATGCCCTAGCGGAAACCTACCGCCTCTCCAATTCCCGGTATACCAAGGGAATTGACAGCTACCTCGGTGTTCTCGACGCACAACGGTCTCTTTTCGCCGCGCAGCAGGGACTTGTTTACCTCCGTCTGGCAAAGCTCGCCAACCAGGTGAAACTCTATGCGGTACTGGGTGGGGGTGCGTGAAGGGATCAAAATTTCATGACCCCGCCTCCTTTGGATGAGAAGTAAAGGAGAGAGAAGTGATGTAAGGGTGTATATCTTCCCGCACACTTTCCGGAGAATGAAAGTGGCAGTCAGTCGTTTCTTCGGTTAAAATGTTTTTAGGAGAAACGAATAGTCGGAAGAAGGAAGGCATTAATTGCTTTCACGGAAGAGATTCGAATGCTCGGGTGGATTCAGTCACACGAGACAGTTTTTTTGTTGATAGCGGGCGCCTCACTCCTGACCTTCGCAGCGGCTCTGGCAATTGTCCCGTGGGTGGTGGTCCGGATTCCGGCAGACTACTTTGCGGACCAAAGACGTCCCGAGACGTTTAAGATCCGCCGTCATCCGCCAGTCGCATGGCTGTTGCTCGTGATAGTGAAGAACTTCTTCGGTGGCGTATTCGTTGTGTCGGGAATCATCATGCTGGTACTCCCGGGTCAAGGGGTGCTGACGATCCTGCTCGGGATTGCGCTCATAAACTTCCCCGGCAAGTTTCGGCTTGAACGGTGGATTGTCTCCCGCGGTCCCACGCTTCGGTTCATTAATCATCTTCGTCGCAAGCGTGGGCGCCCTTTCCTTGTTCTTGAAGGCACGACCAAACCCGCGGGGGATGATTTGGTTTGAAGTGTGTGAGGGTGCAACCTAACATCTATATGCCCTTCGGTTATTATGGGAAAACCTACTCCCTTAAATCGGAGACCTGAAACTATTGAACAGATCTTCCGTCTCCGCGTCACAAATTTCCTGACTCCGGCTTTTGTTTTCGATGGTGAGAGTCAGAGCGTTCAACGAACGCGCCTTTGCCAAACCAGACCGGAAATAGCCCAACACATTCAAAAGGTTGACATTCATGCCTATTGGCAGTAAGGTCTTTTTACCCGACTTGGGACAATAGAAAATCAATAAGGGTATCAAGGGGAGGGAGAACCCAGATGA
>JAFGDM010000030.1 GCA_016932115.1 Deltaproteobacteria bacterium
ACGGACAGCGACTTTTATCAATACATCAAAAACGCGAATCCAACGCAAGCGCAGGTCCCATAGGCTCCGTAGTCATGAGGAGATTCAGCGGTGGCGGGAAACATCCGGAAGTCAAAAGATTTGCGGATGACCTCCCGCTGATTATGGTGAGGTTTCCCCGTTGGCTGCGTTGCCGGGGATTGACAAAATTACTTTCCGGGTGTTGGCCGAACCCTTTTGTATCGTTGAGGAACATAGCAATGGCGTCCGATGACAAAAAAGATCCGCTCATCAATTTGGTGGATAAACTGCGGTCATTTTTCGGCTTCGACAACCATCCGAAAAGACCGAACGCGTTGCCGGGCAGGACGCGATTCAGCATCTGGTATTTCGTATTAGCCGTCATTTTATTTTCCTATCTGCAGCCGATACTGTTTTCTTCAAAAACAGAGACGGTTTCCTACAGTCAATTTAAACAGTATGTCGACCAGGGAATCGCGGGCGAATTGATCATTGGACCTGAAAACATCAAGGGTACGCTGGCAGGATCGCCCAAAAGATCGTTCGTCACCGTTCGGGTGGATGATCCGGGTCTGGTGAAGGAACTGGATGAACGCAAAATCAGTTATTCGGGACGGCATGAAAACAGATTTCTGACCAGCCTCTTATCCTGGGTTCTGCCCCTTGGTATTTTTTTTCTCATCTGGCGATTTGCCATGAAGAAGATGGGAACGGGGATGGGGGTCATGTCTTTTTCCAAGAGCAAGGCCAGGATTTTCGCTGAAACCGACATCAAGATCTCTTTTGCCGATGTGGCCGGAATCGATGAGGCCAGAGAAGAACTGGAGGAAGTGGTCGAATTTCTCAAGACCCCGGAAAAATTTCAGAAACTGGGCGGCAGAATCCCCAAGGGGGTGCTCCTGGTCGGCCCTCCGGGAACCGGCAAAACCCTTCTGGCCCGGGCCGTGGCCGGGGAGGCCAAGGTACCCTTCTTTTCCATCAGCGGTTCCGAGTTTGTGGAGATGTTTGTCGGCGTCGGAGCGGCCCGCGTTCGCGACCTTTTCTCTCAGGCCGCAGCCCAAGCGCCCTGCATCATCTTCATCGATGAGCTGGATGCCCTGGGCAAGGCCAGGGGAATGAATGTGATGGGCGGGCATGACGAACGGGAGCAAACTCTGAACCAACTCCTGGTCGAGATGGACGGCTTCGAAACCAATAAAGGGGTCATCATCATGGCCGCCACCAATCGGCCGGAAATCCTGGATCCGGCATTGTTGCGGCCGGGGCGCCTGGACCGGCAGGTTCTGGTGGACCGACCGGATATCAACGGACGGGAAGCCATCCTGAAAATCCATTCCCGAAACGTGGTGCTGGACCCCGCAGTCGATCTGCGCACGATTGCCGGGCGCACGCCGGGCTTTGTGGGCGCGGACCTGGCCAACATCATCAATGAAGCCGCGTTGTTGGCGGCCCGCAACAATAAGGACACAGTCGAATTGGCGGATTTCGACGAGGCCATCGACCGGGTGGTCGCCGGCCTCCAGAAAAAAAACCGGGTGATGAATGCCCAGGAAAAAGAAATTGTCGCTTTTCACGAATCCGGACATGCTATCGTGGCCGAGTCGGTGGAGCATGCCGACCCTGTTCATAAAATATCGATCATTCCCCGCGGCATTGCTGCGCTCGGATATACCCAGCAGCAGCCCACGGAGGATCGGTATCTGCTGACCCGTTCGGAGTTGAACGATCGCCTGGCCGTCTTTCTGGGCGGCCGGGTGGCAGAGGAACTGGTATTTAATGAAATCTCCACCGGGGCGCAGAACGACCTGCAGCGGGCCTCCGACATTGCCCGGGCCATGGTCACAGAGTACGGCATGAGCGACCTCTTGGGCCTGGTGAGCTACGAGCGTCCGCGCCAGGCGATGTTTCTGCCGGAAAGCTTTTCCCCGGGCAAAAACTACAGTGAAGCCAAAGCCTCGCAAATCGATGACGAGGTCACCCGCTTTGTCGATGAAGCCCATCAGCGCGTGCGTAAGATCCTCGCGGAGCGGCGGACCGTCCTGGATGATCTGGCCCGGCTGCTTTCCGAAAAGGAGAGCGTGCAGGGCGAGGAGCTCAGACAGATGCTGGCGGCGGCGTCAAGTGAACCGGTGTCCGCGCCTCCCGTTGAACCCTCACGGAATAAGGGCGGAAACAAAAAAAAGCAAAGGGTGGGAGGTGAAAATGGCTGATATCCTGAAAGATGACCTGTGGGCATATGTTCAAGGATTGATCAAAAAAGAATTTTCGTCAAAAAACAACGAAGAAAAAGTTCTTTCGGACAAGGGCATAAGAAGCACGGGTGAAATTCGTGATGGGCGGCACTCCTTATTGCACTCATCGGTCGAGGAAGGACCGTTTCAGACGTGGGATACTTCAAACTTGAAACTTCCGCGAAGCGGGGCAGAGGAGAATAGCCATGAAGCTTAAACTCATCATCGGGGCAATTCTGGCCGTACTGGCGGCCGTATTTGTCATCCAGAATGCCACGGTCATGGATCTGAGGTTCCTGTTCTGGACGGTGTCGATGTCCGGGGCGTTGTTGATGTTTTTCATACTTGCGGCGGGCATTATCCTCGGCTGGGTGCTTCGCGGCAGCTTCAATAGAAGAAAAACCCATTCCAATGCCGGAGAAGATGATCCTACCGTCCGGACGATTGCTTGATGCTTCAGAAAGGAAGGGAATCAAAATGAAAAGGGGGATGTTTCAAAAAAGGTTATTGACGATTCTGTTGATGGCGGTCCTGGTGGCCGTGACCGGATGCGGTGAGAAGGAAAAGTCTCAGAGCACGGCAGAAGGTGTTTCCAAGAAAGATGTCAAACAGGAGACCAAGGAAGCCTATGAAGCCACCAAGGCATACACCCAGGAGCAGATCCAGGCCTTCCGGCAGTTGACGGAGACCAAGCTCGGGGAGTATGACAAAAAAATTGATCAACTGCGGGAAAGCGCTGAAAAGCTGGGCGGCGATGCCAAAGTGAAGGCCGAGCAGCAGCTGGCCGCATTGCGCCGGAAACGCGACGCGGTGACCGAAAAGATGAAGGAACTCGGTGATTCCGGGGGAAGTGCATGGGACCAATTTAAATCAGGTGTCGATGCTGCGATGGAGGATTTGGCCCGCGCCTACAATAATGCTGTAGCGGAATTCAGCAAACCCTGATGTAAGGGTGAGCTTAGAAATCCGATTCTCCTTCAATAACGCCGATCATGAGCACTCAACCCATCGGCTTTCATTTCGGAAAGCATCACAGAGGCTTTGTGGACGGCCTGAACAGCTCAGCGCGGGCACGGAATATGGCGACCTGTCACTGGAAAAGATCGCCAGCCTTACCGCGGGACGAGCCGAAAAAGCCGCGATCTTCAACAACGCTGCGCAGGTCTGGAACCACACGCTCTACGCGAACAGCATGAAAGCAAAAGGAGGCGGCACATTGCCGCCGAGCCGAAACAGAAAGTAGACGCTTCTCTTGGCAGCGTGGCAGCCTGCAAGAAAGAGATCGCCGACGCGGCCGCAGCGGCTGGGCCTGGCTTGTTCTCGATGGCGGAGCGTTTAAGGTGCTCAATACCGCCAATGCCGAAGTTCCCCTGACGACGGGAATGAAACCACTGGTTGTCGTTGATGTGTGGGAGCATGCCTATTACCTGGGTTATCAGAATCGACGGGCCGACTATGTCAACGCCGTGCTCGATAAGCTGGTCAATTGAGAATTCCCTGTGTGACCTTTGATAATCTCCACTTCCCGTTCGGCGCATATATTCCCCACGATCTGCCGAAGTCGGACTGCAATCTCGCCTCGCAACAACTGCTTCCCGTATTTCGTGATCCAT
>JAFGDM010000218.1 GCA_016932115.1 Deltaproteobacteria bacterium
ATGTGGCTTCTTCGTTTTTGAGTTTTAAGAGGGACCCCCATGCTCACAGATGCCGACTTCAGCATTTCAAACAGCTAAATTGTTACCGGGATTGTTTTTCCTTAAAGCTGGCATTGGGCCGGAAGTCAAGCAAATTTTCAAAAAGCCCACCTTTAGAGATAAAAGCTTTGTAGACTCTTAAACCCGCCGGATGGACCTTCACTGAGGTCACAATATCAACGATTTCAATTATGCATAATTATTTATGTAGTATAGATAAAAATACTTGACAAATATAAATTTATAGATGATTATCTTTACCGACTTAATTCGCATAAAACCGGCGTCACAAAGCCATAAACGATCTTCTCGGATGTGCGTGCATCTTTTCTGTCGGCAATCTTATTATAACTCAGCGGAGATTATCGCCGACAAAAATAACGGCATAACGGGAAGGCGTTGGGGATGGAGAGGTTGGATAATAAGTTGAAAGTGTTACTTTATATTTGGGCCGTGGCATACTGATTTTCATGCCAACCTTCCATTCAAAGCAGAGCCACTTGTGGCTCTGCTTTTTTGTCCTCCTATTCCGGTCCATGTTTTTCCCTCAGTTTTACTTTGTTCATCCAATCTTGTGCAAAGCCTTCTTATGTGCTAATCTCTTTAAATTCCCAACAAAACCGGAGAAACACGAATCAGCATGACAAAAAATACCGTTGTTACCCGTTTTCCTCCCAGCCCCACAGGCTATTTGCACATCGGTGGAGCAAGAACGGCTCTTTACAACTGGCTTTTCGCCCGTCAGCAAAGAGGAAAATTTATCCTTCGCATAGAGGATACGGACAAGGAGAGATCAACATCGGAGGCTACTCAAGCCATTGTGGAATCCCTTCAGTGGCTCGGCCTTGACTGGGATGAAGGACCATATTACCAATCGGAACGATATTCCATTTACTGGGAATTCATTGAAAGGCTTCTTTCGTCGGGAAAAGCCTACTACTGCCACTGCACACCTGAGCAACTCGAACGTAGACGGAAAGAAGCCATGGCCAAGGGTCTTAAACCCAAGTACGACGGCCGATGCCGTGAATTGGAGCTGGGACCTGGGCCACGAGCCGTTGTAAGACTCAAATCCCCTCAATCCGGTAAGACTCAGTTTCATGACCTTATCAAGGGGCCTATCTCATTCAACAACGAAGAGCTCGACGACCTTGTCCTATGGCGTTCCGATGGTAGCCCGACATATCATCTTGCCGTTGTGGCCGATGATATTGCCATGGGTCTAACCCACATCATCCGCGGAGACGACCATGTAAACAATACGCCCCGCCAGATTCTCATCTACGGCGCTCTCGGAGAGCCTTTGCCTCTCTACGCTCACGTTCCCATGATCCTGGGTCCGGACAGAACAAGACTCAGCAAGCGGCATGGCGCCACCTCTGTCCTGGCTTACAGGGATCTGGGCTACCTGCCTCAAGCTTTGCTCAACGCTCTTGCCAGGGTCGGTTGGTCTTATGGGGATCAGGAAAAATTTACTCTGTCCGAACTCATTCAAAAGTTTTCCTTAGAAAACGTCGGCAAATCTGCCGGCATTTTCAATCGGGATAAACTCCTCGACCTTAATGCACACTATATTCGCGAAACCGGCACCGAAGAGTTGGTGCGCAACCTCCTACCCTTCCTTGAAACAAAAGGTTTCAAAAACATAAAGGATGAGAAACTTCGGGGTGCGGTGGAGACACTCAAACCACGGAGCAAAACACTTGTCGAGATGGCTGAAAACGCACGCTTTTATTTTGTGGATCAGATTACCTACGATCCTGTTGCAGCCAAGAAGTTCCTCAACCCCGATGCTCTCGATATGCTCAAGGACATTCGTATCCGCCTTCAAGAAATTAGGGATTTCACCCGAGAAACCGTGGAGGCGGTGTTTCTCCGATTCATTGAGGAGAAGAAGGTTAAGCTGGGCAAAATTGCTCAGCCTCTCAGGGTGGCCCTCACCGGCGCCGGAGTAAGCCCCGGTATCTTTGAAGTCATGGAAGTCCTTGGCCGAGAAAACGTGCTGGAGAGAATAGGGAAAGCGATAAATTATGCAGCCGGTTCCGTGGGATCAGCAAATACAAAAAGCTCCTCTTCATAGTAGCGGCCGTCTACCATCTGCCCCGGAGGAAGATGTTGCATTTCCTTGTGCTCCAGAAAGGAGACAAACCTCCGGTTGAGTTCATCCAAAGGCATCTCTTCTTTCAGCCACCGGAGCGGCACGTTCATGTGAATGGGCCGCGCCGGGATTAGGTGTCGCGTGGACTTGGGAGCAAAAAGCCTTTTCTCCATAGCCGCATGGATAACCGTTTCTTTAGTTAGGTGAGGGGTCCACAGAATGACCTCTCTTTCTTTTAGGCAATCGCAGAAACTTTTCTCCCGTACATACCGGCAGGGGATGTAGTCCACCTTCATGCCTGTTTCAAGGAGTTGATCCTGGATTCTTTCCAGCATGTCATAGGCGCTTACCGCATCGTAGACAAGATCTTTGCCGAACGTGACCACCGCATAGAAATCCCCCTGCTGTAAGCCCCAGCACACGCTATTCTTAGCCAAACGGCGTTCCATCGTATGTATGTCAGCCATCGGTTCGAGGGCGCCCTTATGATCTTGCACCACCTTTCTAAGGAGATCCAAGTCTCGAACATTATCAAGGAGCCTGAACCAATACTTGAGTTTCGCACTCTCGTGGAGATAGTCGATCCTGCACACAGGAATATAATTGAACCGGAGTTTTTTAAGGGCACAGGTCCGGTGATTACCGTCCAATACGATGTTTTGCTTGTCCACAATAATCGGATTTTCAAAAACGACCAGATTTTTGAACTCGACTAAAAGTTGGTCCACCGCCTCGGGGAGAGTTCTTTCGTGAAGGAAAAGAGAATCCAGCCCGGCAATTTCAAGCTCTAACCTCAGGCTTTTGCTCTCAATAATAAATTTGGCTTCATCGCTGAGAGCATTCATCTTCCCGGCCTCATGCGTTTAGATGCTCCGGCCGTCCTTGTCCGAAGCCGTGTCTTGGAGGTTCTTTCCCTAAAAATTCTCATTTGCTATTAGGAAAATAATCGGTGCAATTTCTCCCACAACCCCCCATACTCCTCCTTCTGAAAACAGAATCGTAGTTCGAGAAACCGGGCCCTGAAGGATTTAACTTCGTCGCGGACCCTTCGGTTCTTTTTAACCACGTCGTGAATGTACACGGCCAGAGAACGAAAATCTTCTTCCTCCATGCCGAAACGCGTCATTTCAGCAACGCCCAATCTCAGGGCGCCTGCAACAGTGAAACCTTCTTCATCCGGTGTAGCCTGATAATTGCAGATAATGTTGTTTTCTTCCAGACGTTTGGCTATCTCCGGTCCGCGGCCGTAACCTACTTTGATAATCACTTGATGTGTCTCTGTGAAGTCTATGCCCGGATCCCCTGCCACTTCGAGACCGGAGTCCTTGAGTGCACGGGCAAAAGCCTTTGCATTCCTGATTACCAGGGGTTGATAAAGATCCCTAAAATGGTTCATCTCATAGGATGCCATCAAAAGGCCGAGAAGCGTTCCCAAATGGTGGTTGGATGTTGACCCCGGGAACGCTCGTCGCTGAACGGCCTCCCAGAGTTCATATCTTTCTTCACCCTCAGAAAATGGGCACGCTACAATGCCTCGCTGGGTCCCAAAAAAAGTTTTATGGGTCGATCCTGTTACAAGGTCGACTCCTTCTTTAAAAGGTTCTTGAAAATGGGGACCGATGAGGCCCAAAACATGCGCCATATCATACATGACAAGGGTCTTCATGTTCTGGTCTTCCAGAAAGCGGCATATGTCGGACACTGGTTCCCTGTGAAGAACCATGCTTTTACCAAAAATGATCACCTCAGGTCGGTATTCCTCGATCAAGCCCAAGGTTCCGGCAACATCAATCTTGTAAGGATTGTCCGTAAGAACAGGAAAATTTATAATTGCAGGTCTCTCGGTGTGCGGATCCTTTGCTACGAAATCCCTCAATGCCCCCATGGGCTGCGCACTCAGGTGCCCTCCTTTTGCAATGTGGTTGTTCATGACCGATCTGAGGCGCCGCGGCTCGCTCTTTCGGTCGGTGCGGTTGACGTAATCCAACAGGGCGCTGAAGACCGCCATGTTGGCCATCTGTCCGCTGATGATTCTGGTCTCCACCTCGGCGCATCCAAGGAATTTCTGCATCTCTTCTTGGAGCATTCGTTCGACTTCATCGATAAAATTCGTGCCTTGGTAATAATAAATCTCCTCGTCATAAAAGGCTTTGGACGCCCTGTGTTCTGCATACCTGTAGGCAGGATCGGTGACCGAAAGGAGGGTCGTCATTGGAGAAGCCGTCATTTCAGAAGGAATAAGATTGATGCATTCTTCCTGCCGCCAAAGGTGGTTTTCGAGTGAGCGTGCAAGGAG
>JAFGDM010000219.1 GCA_016932115.1 Deltaproteobacteria bacterium
AGAGGACAAGGAATCACCAAAGAGAGGGTCCCCCACCCATATGGGCGGGCCCAGCCCGCCCCGTCCTTCAGCCACAACCCGGCCCCTAAGCGCCGAAGCTTTTTACAATCGCATCGAGCATGGGCCCAAGATCCGGAATCTTGAAAACAAGAATCAAGCAAATGAGAAGCGCATAAATACAAAGAGCTTCCAAAAGGGCAAGGCCGATAATCATGGTGGTCATAATCTTGCCGCCCGCTTCCGGGTTTCTCGCAGTTCCCTGAAGCGCCCCGTTTATGGCGTAACCCATGGCAAGTCCTGTACCGGCCGCGGCAATCGCTATACCAAAACCGCAGGCGGAAGCGATAGCAACAAAGGCCCGCAACCCTGCAGCCTGAGCGGAAGCATCAGCGGCAAAAGCCGCTGATGCCGTCGCGAAAAATACTCCCATACCCAACATCGTCATGACACCTTTTTTCGACATAGCAACCCCCTTTTTATTTATTCTTTTTTCTTTTGATCAACTGAAAAAATACGGCTTCGGGCGCCTGCCCGTTTTTGATCCCTGCCTTTGGCCATGTGCCGTCAATGAGCCTCCTCCATGGCGCCTGCAAAATAAATGATGGACAATAGTGTAAACACGAGAGCCTGGATAAGACTTACAAGTATCCCGAGAAAAAGGATGGGAAGAGGCGCCAGATACATGCCGGCAAGGCCGAAAAGAATGCCGATGATTTTTTCTTTGCCGAAAATGTTTCCAAAAAGCCGGATGCTGAGAGACATGACCCTCGCAAAGTGGCCGATAATTTCTATAACCAGCATCAGCGGCGCCAGAGGCCAAGCGGGCCCTAAGAAATGTTTGACGTATTTCTTACCATGGTATTTCACACCGATATAGTGCGTCAATCCGAAGGTGCAAAGAGCCAAGGAAAGGGTGGTATTAAGATTGGCTGTGGGGGAGAAAAAACCGGGCACAAGGCCGAGCAGATTGGAGATGAAAATGTAAAGAAACACAGTGGCTATGTATGGGAAGAACGCCCGTCCTTCAGGACCGGTGATTTCCACCATGAAATCTTCGAGGCCCTGTACAATCATTTCCGCCATGCTCTGTGCCTTCCGGGGCACGAGTTGGACGTGCTTGGTCAGGAGGAACGCGCCCACAACCAGGATACAAATAACCAGCCAGGAATGAACCACATGAATGAACCCGTGGGCAAAATGCCCAAGGCCGAGGCCGCTCAGGATTTCAACAAGAAAATAGTAATGATGCTCCATTCGCTATATCGCCTCCCCGGTCCTCATTTTAAAAGCCAGGTTTATCCCGATCCCTACGATGGCGAAAACCACCGTGGAAAGCCCCAAAGCAAGCCCGACAGGGTGAACCAAACCTTTCGTGATCAGGACGTAAAGAATTACGCCCACCCCAAGCAGGCGTAAGTTGTATTTTGCGATAATCGAGACCCTGCTTTTTGTTAAGCCTTTTGCTGTAAAAGCGCCGTTTATCGTATGCTGCAAGAGATTGAAATTGGCTATCGCCGTCAATCCCCCGGAGATAACGCCTGCCGTGAACACAGGCGCCATGAGCAAATAACTGGACAGAGAAAGGACCAGAAGGATCAACCAGTTCAGACCTTTCAGGTCTTTATACAGTATTTTCCACTCCATCACAAACCCGAGAACCCTTAGAGATCCTTGGCTTTTTTATACATGATATGCAAGCTTCTAAATGCCGCCGCAATCCCACAACCCAGGAAAATAAAAAACAACCAGGGTGTTGTGCCGAATTTTGCATCCAGGTAATGCCCGATGAGCGCCCCCAATCCGATCGACAAGGCCATTGCCAGACCCACCGTGCTGAGGTAACCCAGGGTCCTAAATAACTTTCTGCTTTCCTTATCCATTGAAGGTGATCAAGGTCAGGCGCCCTGATGAAGGTGACGGAACAATTAGGGGTTTTCATTTATCACACGGTTTTGACGAAAGTCAACGTATTTTTCTCTTTTTTAAAAGACCAAAGGCCCTTTCGGCACAGGCAACTGTTTTGTCGATACTAGGTTCATCATGGGCCGTGGAAATAAACCAGGACTCAAACGCGGAAGGGGCAAGGTAGATTCCCTGCTTCAGCATGCTCGCATAAAAGCGTCCGAACATTACCGCGTCGCTCCTTTTAGCTGATGCAAAATCAGTGATCGCCTCCCGTGAAAAGAAAAGTGTTCCCATGGAACCGACCCGATTCACCCTTACATCCAGTCCCACCGATTTAGCTGCGTCTTCAAGGCCTGTAAAAAGTCTCCTGCCCTTTTCTTCCAGTTCCTGATACACCCCCCTCTTCCGAAGCTCTTTTAAGGTGGCAAGCCCTGCCGCCATAGCCAGGGGATTGCCGGAAAGAGTTCCCGCCTGATAAACGCTTCCTTCCGGCGCAACGCTTGCCATGATTTCTTTTCGGCCTCCATAAGCGCCCACCGGCAATCCTCCTCCTATGATCTTGCCCAGGCAGGTCAGATCAGGCTTGATGCCGTAGAGTTCCTGGGCCCCCCCTGGTGCAACTCGAAATCCGGAAATGACTTCATCAAAAACCAGAAGAGACCCGTGCTTCAGCGTAATCTCTCTCAGTCTTTCTAGAAAACCCTCTTTGGGCAAAACGAC
The DNA here is from genome assembly GCA_016932115.1 of Deltaproteobacteria bacterium. Lineage (GTDB taxonomy): Bacteria > Desulfobacterota > DSM-4660 > Desulfatiglandales > HGW-15 > JAFGDM01. The sequence continues at coordinate 2,626 of JAFGDM010000219.1, forward strand.
TCCCATGTTTCCCGGAATGGGCTCGACAATAATCGACGCCACCTCCTCGCCGAAATGGTCCATGGCTTTCTCAACCTGCGCCTGATCGTTAAAAGGAAGCGAAAGGGTGTGCTCCGCCAGTTCCGCAGGCACACCCGGGCACCCCGGTATGCCGAAGGTGGCCACCCCCGATCCTGCGGAAACAAGCAGGCTGTCCGCATGGCCGTGATAGCAGCCTTCAAACTTGATGATCTTGTCCCTCCCCGTGTAGCCTCTTGCAAGCCGGATGGCGCTCATGGTCGCTTCGGTCCCGGAGTTCACCATTCGCACCATCTCGACGGAGGGCACCATCTCCGTGATCATTTCTGCCATTTCGACTTCCAGTTGCGTAGGCGCTCCGTAGCTGGCGCCTTTGGGGAGCCTTTCCTGAAGAACCTTAACGACTGCGGGATGGGCATGACCTAGGATCATGGGCCCCCAGGAACAGACATAGTCAACGTAGCGTTTCTGATCCGCATCCCAGAGAAAACAGCCTTTCGCCCGACTTATAAAGGGAGGATCGATTCCCACCGCCTTGCCTGCCCTGACAGGGCTGTTCACACCTCCGGGAATGAGCCTCTTCGCCTTTTCAAAAAGCTTTTTGGATTTTTGCCCCATCAAAAATACTCCATACTCGTCTTCTTGAATTCCTTCTCGCTGAAAAGCAACACATAGTCGGTCATGCCGGTTTCGGCAGACAGTCTCTCAGCGATCCTGTAACACTGCTCCTCGCTCTCCCCGTGGACCATGGTGTATAGATTATATTTCCAGTCCTTGTAAGACTGCCTCTGATAGCAGTGGGTCACCTCGCGAAATTGGGCCATGGCATTGCCCACTTCCTCAATTTTGTCCTCCGGAACAATCCATGCGACCATGGCATTGGCGCTGAACCCCGCATCCTGGTGTCTGAGGGTTGCACCGAATCTTCTGATAACTTCCCGATCCTTGAGGGATTCGACCCTTCTAATAAACTCCTCTTCGGAAATTCCCAGCTTGTCGGCCAGAATTTTGAAAGGCCGCAACTCCATGGGAAGGTCGCCCTGGATAAGCCGGATGATTTTCTTGTCCATCTCATCGATCACGGTTCAGACAACCATAAAGGGTTCGTAAAAGGGGGATATCGAATAGGGAGTTTCCTGTCAAGGAGAAAAGAAAAGGAGCTTGCAAACGTCGGAGATATTCTGTATCTTCCTTTTTTAAGTCAGGATTGTCGCTCGGCCTTGATCGAAGGTGATCAATTTTGCTATCGGGTTATCTAAAAATTGTTGAGCGAAGGATCAGGGACGCTGTCGAAAAAGGCGAATTTGACAATCTTCCCGGGAAGGGGAAACCCCTGGTTCTTGAGGATGACAGTCATGTCCCGGAGGATCTCCGGATCGCTTATAAAATCCTCAAGAACGCAGACTGTCTTCCCCCTGAGATCCAGGAGAAAAAAGAGATCATGCAGATGGAAGATCTGCTGGCTTCAGTCCCTGATGATCTGGAAAGGTACAAACTCATCAAGAAGATCAATTACAGGATCATGAAATTGAACGCGTCGTCCAAAAGGTCTCCTCTTCTTGAGGAAAAGCAACTCTATTTCAAGAAACTGATTGACAAGCTCGCTCAAAAATAGGTATGCCCACCCTTTAGACTGTTTCCGGAGACGCCGCCTATGGACATGAAGAGGGATTATTATGAGGATGTCCAACTTTTCTCATCAGGCGTCAAGCTTTTCTGGTTCATCCTCCTCATCCTTTTTCTCGCTCTCTATCCATTGCTTTTCAAAAACTATTATGTGTATGTAGCTAACTATATAGCGATCAACGTCCTTGTCGCCATCGGCCTCAACCTGCTGGTAGGGTACACGGGGCAAATTTCCTTGGGACATTCCGGGTTCTTCGCAATAGGTGCCTTCGGAACCATCGTGCTCATGACTGAGGCGCATTTCCCTTTTCTTCTTGCCCTCTTCGCTGCGGCGCTCGTGACCGCCGTCTTCGGCTTTCTCATCGGCCTGCCCGCCCTTCGTTTGGAAGGGCCCTACCTTTCCATCGCCACCCTGGGTTTCGGACTCAGCATCACCCGCATTATCGGACGTATCGAGCTTTTCGGAGGCCGCCAGGGACTTCATGCGCCTGAACTGGTTATCGGGCCTTGGCATTTGAATTCAGACAGGGACTTCTATTATCTCCTCATCACCATCACGGTAATTCTTACCCTTGCTGCACGAAACCTGGTCAAAACCAAAGTGGGCCGCGCCTTCGTCGCCATCCGCGATGCGGATATAGCAGCTCAGACAATGGGCGTCAATCTGATGTATTACAAGACCCTCGCCTTTGCCTTGAGCGCCTTTTACACGGGCCTTGCAGGCGGTCTTTATGCCTTTGTGCTCCGCTTCATTGAACCTGAACTTTTCAGTCTTCTCATGTCCATCCTTTTCCTGGCAATGGTGGTTGTGGGAGGGCTTGGCTCCATTTTCGGCGCCATTGCAGGCGCCGTTCTTCTATCCTGGTTGGATCTGGAACTGCGAAACATTTTAAGCATCCCCTATCTGGGAGCATGGCTTGAAGTCCTTTCCAGAAGCTATTTCTCCATCACCGGGGTCTCGAACATACAGTATATTCTCTACGGCTTCATCATGGTTCTCATCATGCTTTTCGAGCCCTTGGGGATTTTCGGCCTCTGGATCCGCACCAAGATCTACTGGCGTACTTGGCCGTTTTAGGAATTTATGACCGACTTTCTTCAAATGATTGCAAGCGGTATCGCGGTGGGCAGTTCATACGCCCTCATGGGCCTTGCCATGGTTATAATCTATAAGACCTCCGAGGTGGTCAACTTCGCACAGGGTGAAATGGCGCTCCTTTCCCTGTTTCTCACGTACATGGTTCTCGAATTTCATGGCGTGCCCTATTATGTAGCTTTTCCAGGCGCCCTGCTCTTTGCCGTGTTCCTTGGATGTTTCCTTGAGTTCGCCGTCCTGAGAAGGGCCAAGGAACCCAACGTGCTCGGCATGATCATTATCACCATCGGTATCGAGATGATTCTCATGGGTTTGGTGTCCTGGAAATTCGGGGCCGACCCAAAAACCATGCCCTTCCCCATCGGCCCTTATGACAGCGTCGCGATCGGTGAAGTCTTCGTGAGTTCTCTGGAGGTTCTGACCTTTGTGACGGCCATCGCGCTCATGGTTGTCCTGTTCCTTTTCTTCCGGTACTCCAAACTGGGTGTCGCCATGAAAGCCACCCAGCAAAACAGTATGGCTGCGCGCCTCATGGGTATCAAGACCAAACGCATCCTCATGATCACATGGGGCATTTCTTCTTTCGTGGGTTGCACCGCAGGCCTTCTCATCGCCCCGACCACCATGCAGCCCTACATGATGTGGGACCCCATGCTCAAGGGCTTTGCCGCAGCCGTTATGGGCGGAATGACCTCCCTGCCCGGCTCCGTCTTCGGCGCTTACTTGATCGGCATTATCGAGAATTTATTCGGCGGTTACATCTCTATTGAATTCAAGTCCGTTGTAGCCTTTTTCATTATTGTATTGGTTCTGTGCGTAAAGCCGAGCGGGCTCTTTGCCCGCCATTTTGTTAAGAAGGTTTAGACCCGGGGAGTTTTTTGTTGCAACCTTTTTCGGAAAGGAGAGGACTATGAAGAGGAAGGGAATTTGTATAACGTCACTTGTATCGGCGCTGCTTCTTGCTTTGTCTTTCAGTGCGACCGCAGAAGAGGGAGTCACAGACACGACCATCCGCATCGGGCAGTGGGGTCCGCAAACCGGACCCGCCGCGCCCTGGGGCGCCGTTGCCAGGGGTACGGGTGTCTACTTCCAAATGATCAATGATGAGGGAGGCATTAACGGAAGAAAAATAGACTACCGGATGTTTGACGATGCCTATAACCCTGCCAAAACCAAGGCGGGTGTCAAGGAACTCCAGGAAGGAATCGGAATTTTTGGATGGGCTTCCGGTGTAGGCACAGCTTGCGGCTTGTCCGTGAAAGACTATCTCATGGAAAGAAAGATCCCCTGGGTGGGACCGGCGGCCGGCTCCCTTCACTGGATCTCGCCGCCTCAAAAATACCTCTTTGCAGTCTATCCTCTTTACTATTCTGAGGCTCAGATATTGACCAAGTATGCAGTAAGCACCCTGGGCAAAAAAAGGGTGGCCATAGCCTACCAGAATGACGACTACGGCAAAAACGGCGTTGCCGGCGCGGAGAAGCAGCTTGCTAAACAAGGTTTAAAACTGGTGGCCCAAGTGCCGGTTGAGGTCGCGGACACGGACATGAAACCGCATATCATGCAGTTGAGAAAAGCAGAGGCCGATGCAGTTCTTCTCTGGGTGGGACCAGTGCATGCTGCCCGCATTGTCGGCACCGGAGCAGCCATGCAGTTCCAGCCCCAGTGGATGAGCACCAGCACCTGCTCCGACTTTCCATTCATGTTTAGTCTTACCAAAGGACTCTGGAAGAACGTCATCGTTGCAAATTTCGGTGAACTACCAGACTCGACTGCGCCCTTGATGCAAAAATACAAGAAGGCTCATGAGAAATATGCTGCAAAAGATGAAAGGTGGGGGGTTTTTTTCTATGCAGGTTTCGGTTTCGTAGAACCCATGGTGGAAGGCCTAAAGCGAACCGGCAGGGACCTCACCAGGGAGCGCTTTGTCAAGGAAATGGAAGGGATAAGGAACTTCAAAGGCATCTTCGGCACGATCGATTATGCCCCCTATGAACCGAGTGACGTATATTCCAGGCAGGGACAAAAAGAGGTTTTCCTGACCCAGTGCATGGAAGATGCGAAGGCGAAGCGATTGACGGACTGGATGGAACCGGATTGATGCAGGCATATTTGGGCCCTGTTTCTGTGTACCACGTTCGTAGGGGCGGGGATTATCCCCGCTCTTCGGGCGCATATCAAGTGCGCCCTTTCATTCACAACAGCCGGGGTGGAAGGCTGAACTTTTTCAAGCTACTTTTTAGACACCACGCGAGTGCGGCGTCTTATAGGTTTTGTTTTTGATTTCGGCAATTAAGAATGGTGCAAAAATTAAAAGGCCGCTATTCGAATGATCGAAACGGAAGAACCGGAACTTCAGTCCTGGTTTGTTTTAAATTTCGAACATTGTCGTTTTGACATTGTTTCGGATTTCGTATTTCGTGCTTCGGATTTGACACTTCCGTGTCTCTGGAAAGCGGGTCAAATGCGAAGCGTTATTTCGGCATCCCAAAATGCCATTTCTAGAGGAAGAATTCCTGAGACACGACACCGCGCATAATACTTTATGACCTATTTCAAAGTTCAAAGCCTTTGCATATCCTTTGGAGGCATCGAAGCGCTCCGGGACATCACCTTTGAGGTAAAAAAGGGCGAAATCTATGCCATCATCGGCCCCAACGGTGCAGGAAAAACAACCCTTTTCAATTGCATCAACGGCATATACAAACCCGGAAAAGGATCAGTTGTTTTCAAGGATAAGGAAATTCAGGGGAAGAGGCCTGATCAGGTCGCCAAGCTCAAGATAGCTCGCACCTTCCAGAACATCGAGCTTTTCTCCCACATGAGCACCATGGAAAACCTCATGTTGGGCCGTCACAATTTTATCCGGACGGGCCTTTTCCGGGGCGCCTTGATGTGGGGCAGGCGGTCCTTTGCCGGAAAAGAAGAAACCGCTCACCGGCGCAAAGTGGAAGAGATCATCGACCTTCTTGATCTCCAGTCTGTCAGGAACAAAATGGTCGGCTCCCTTCCCTACGGAATTCAGAAACAGGTGGAGCTGGGCAGAGCGCTTGCCCTGGAACCGGAAATCTTGCTCCTTGACGAGCCGTGTGCCGGAATGAACTCAGAAGAAAAGCAGGACATGATCTTTTGGATCAAAGATATCCAGGACACTCTCGGGGTAACGATCCTGCTGATCGAACATGACATGAAGATGGTCATGGACATATCGGAACGCATCCTGGTCATCAACTTTGGAAGCATGATCACGGAGGGCTCACCGCAGGTGGTTCAACAGAACCCGGAAGTTCTCAGAGCATATCTGGGAGAGGAAAATGGAATCGGCGCCGTTGCTTGAAATCAAGAACATTGAAACCTACTACGGTTTGATCTACGCGATCAGGGGGGTTTCTCTTACCGTGGATGTAGGCACGATCACCACGATCCTTGGAAACAACGGGGCCGGCAAATCCACCATTCTGAAAACCGTAGTCGGGCTGATTGACGATCAGCCCGACAAGGGCACCATCGAATTCATGGAACGGCGCATTGACCGCAAAGACACGGAAGAGATTGTCCGCATGGGGATCTCCTATGTCCCTGAAGGAAGAGAAATCTTTGAAGAGCTGACCGTGAAAGAGAATCTCTTGATGGGAGCCTATTTGAGGAAGGACCGCCTGGGGATCAAGAACGATTTTGACACCATTTACCGGCATTTTCCGGTCCTCAAATCACGCCGGGAGCAGTGGGCCGGCACTCTCTCCGGAGGAGAACAGCAGATGCTGAGCATAGGACGGGCCTTGATGAATCGACCCACCCTTCTGTTCCTCGATGAGCCGTCTCTGGGGCTTTCGCCCATTCTGGTCCGGGAGATCTTCAGCATCATCAGCAACATTAATGAGGATGGGGTCACAATCCTCCTGGTAGAGCAGAATGCGAGAATGGCCCTGGGCATTGCCGATTACGGCCTCATTCTTGAAAACGGGCGCTTTGTTATGAAGGGCAATGCAAAAGACCTTATGGAGGACAAGGACGTCAAAGAATTCTACATGGGCATCCGATCCGAGGAATCCGCCAAAGGGTATCAAAGGTGGAAAAGAAAGAAGAGGTGGAGATGAATGCCGGCTTGAGATGACCGAACACACGATTTGGAGTAAACAGATGGAGACTGCGCCGAGCATTTTTAGAGACACGGTACGGAAACGAGGAGATAGAGTTGCCATGAGGAAAAAGGAATTCGGCCTCTGGCACGATATCTCCTGGAATGACTACTACAGGATGGTCGCTCACCTCGGCTCCGCCTTGATCTCCATGGGCCTTCAAAAGGGGGACTGTGTCTCCATCATCGGGGATAATTGCCCTGAGTGGGTGGTCATCGACATGGCCACGCAGTGCGCGGGCGGTATCGCTGTAGGTGTCTACGCCACAAACGCCTGGCCCCAGGTGGAGTATGTGATTCAAAACTCCGAATCCAAGTTCTTCTTTGTGGAAAACGAAGAACAGCTCGACAAGTGGTTGAGCTTCAGGGACAACGTGCCCTATCTCAAGAAAGTCATCGTGTGGGACCTGGAAGGGTTGAGGCATTTCGAGGATCCTATGGTCGTGACATACGAAGAAATTCTCGAACTTGGAAAAGAGGCATATGAGCAAAACCCGCAACTCATCGAAAAAAAGATTGACGAGGTACAGTCTGAGGATGTTTCCATGCTCATTTACACCTCGGGAACGACCGGGCCGCCAAAGGGAGCAATGCTGACCCATAAGAACTTGACCTGGATGGGTCGCGCCATCACGTCCGATAATCCCATGTACCCAAACGATGAGGTCATGTCCTTTTTGCCCCTCTGCCACGTTTTTGAACAACTCTTTTCAGTACTGGGACACATCACCCACGGCTTTACGGTCAATTTCATCGAAAGCCTCGACACGGTGACGGACAACATGATAGAAATCTCTCCAACAGTAGGATATGCCGTTCCGCGCATATGGGAGAAATACTATTCCGCAATCTATATCCGCATGTCCGATGCCACCTGGTTAAAGAGAATCGTCTTCTTCCTGGCCCTCAAAGTGGGACGGCAAAGGGCCACCCTGAGCATGAACTTCAAGCCGGTCCCTTTTTATCTGGAACTGCTTTACCGGCTGGCTTACTTTGCCGTCTTTAGAAAGCTCAAAGAAAGACTGGGTTTTGAGAGAATGCGCATCGCCTATTCCGGGGCGGCCCCCATCTCTCCCGACGTGCTCCACTTCTTTCAATCCATCGGCGTTAACCTCGTTGAAGGGTACGGCCAGACCGAAGGCACGGGAGTCACCTGCGTCTCCCGGGTCGGCCGGGTTAAATTCGGCACCGTGGGCCCGCCACTGACCGGGACGGAAGTAAAGATTGCCGAAGACGGAGAAATCCTTGTTAGATCGCCCAGCGTGTTCAAGGGATATTTCAAAAATCCTGAGGCAACTGCAGAAACCGTCAAAAACGGATGGCTTTATTCAGGAGATGTGGGCGAGATCGATGAGGACGGCTATCTGCGAATTACGGACCGCAAAAAGGATATCATCGTCACGGCGGGCGGAAAAAACATTACACCCCAGTATATTGAGAACAAGCTCAAGTTCAGCCCTTACATCAACGACGCCGTAGTCGTCGGAGACCGAAGGAAATTTCTATCCTGCCTGATCATGATTGATGAAGACAATGTCGTCAAGTTCTCTCAGGATAACAAGATCCAGTTCTCCACTTACAAGGACCTGACGCAGGCTCCCGAGGTCATCAAGCTGATTCAGGGGGAGGTGGACAAGGTGAATGAAACACTCTCCCGGGTTGAGCAGGTGAAAAAGTTCACGATTCTTCCGAAAAAGCTTTACGAAGAAGACGGCGAAGTCACACCCACCATGAAGGTGAAAAGGAAGTACGTGAATGAAGCGTTCAAAGACCTTATCGAGGCAATGTATAAGAGGAGCGGCGCGTAGCGCCGCCGGAGGCGCGCGGTGCACGGCACAGATTGGTGATTTCTTCTTGGTTTTTTCTCTGCTGATGGGTGCCACGGTTGGGCGGCCCACCGTCTGGCAAGAGCTTGTTCGTCCCTCACCCGTTCCCATCATTCACGAACAACCCGTGTTTTTCAATGCCGCCTTGTCACGTTTTACTAACTTCCGTGCGCCGTGCACCTTGCACCTTTATTTTAGGCTTCCCACAATCTCCCCGATTCTCTTTACCCCGTGATCGACGCAATATTTGCTCAGGCCCTCCACCACGCTTTGGCTCGCCCCCGGTTTGACAAAATTAGCCGTACCGATCTCCACGGCCTGGGCGCCCACGATAAGGAACTCCAACGCATCCCGGTAATCCATGATCCCTCCCATGCCGATCAGGGGGATCTTCACCGCCCGGGCAACCTGGTAAACCATGCGAAGGGCCACCGGCTTTATCGCAGGGCCTGAAAGACCTCCAAAAATATTACCCAGCTTAGGAGTCCGACTCTCGATATCGACGGCCATCCCGGTAATGGTGTTGATCAACGAGATGATATCCGCACCTGCCCCTTCCACGGCCTTGGCTACCAGCGTGATGTCCGTCACATTGGGAGATAACTTCACGATCACCGGCTTGTCCGTGTTTCTAACTACCGTCTCTGTAACCCGGGCGGCTATGACGGGATCAATTCCAAAAGCCATGCCCCCTCGTTCCACATTGGGGCACGAAACATTGACCTCCAGTGCATGCACACCCTCCACCCCCTTCAGAGCCTTTGCCAGCTCCCCGTACTCTTCGATGTGATGGCCGTAAATGTTGGCAATCACCCTCGTGTCTATTTCACGAAGCCTGGGAAGCTTGTCCTTGAGAAAAGCCTCCAGCCCTATGTTTGCAAGCCCTATCGCATTGAGCATGCCGCAAGCCGTTTCCACGATCCTGGGAGGAGGATTGCCGCTTATGGGCTTAAGCGACAGCCCCTTGACCACGATAGCACCAAGGGCTTTCAGGTTGACCAGCGGCTCATATTCCAACCCGTAACCGAAGGTGCCGGACGCCGTGATAACAGGATTCTTAAGTTCCAACGGCCCCAGTAGTGTTGTTAAATCAGGTGTGGGGAAAAACATTGCAAACCCGGGAGCTGTTCGATTTCCACATTCATTTGATTTAAAGGGCTTCCCAATCTATAGCTTCAGCAGGAAAAACAGGCCCGTTCCTGCAGACATAATGATAAGCGGACGACTCTTGAGGGGCTGTCTTCACCGCACAACCCTGACACACTCCAAAACCGCAGGCCATGGCTGATTCCAATGAAACCTGGCAGGGAATACCATAAGTGATCGCCGTCTCAGCCGTCTTCTTTAGCATCGGCCGTGGTCCACAGGCAAAAAGGCTTAAAGGAAGGCCCCTGTTTTTGTCAAGGTAGAGAAGCAGAAGATCCGTGACAAATCCGGCATGCCCCGCCGTGCCGTCGTCCGTTGATACGGACCATCTGTGATTAGGCAACCGCAGTTCGTCAAAAGGGATGATATCACCGGCGGAACGAAACCCCATCATAAACTCCAGGTTTCTTCTGTAGAGCAACCGGGCCAGGAAAAAAAGCGGAGCCACCCCGATGCCGCCCCCCACAAGGACCGGCAAGCGCTCCTCTTCCGGTAAAACGAATCCCTCTCCCAACGGCCCAAGGACCTGAAAGTTTTCACCGGGCTTTGCCTGCGTCATGATTTCCGTCCCTTTTCCAACCCTGCGATAAAGAACCTTGAAGTGGTCTTTCTCCACTGCGCACACCGAAAAAGGGCGCCTTAGCAAAGGGTCCATGCCCGACCTCACCCTGATCATGACAAACTGCCCCGGCTTCATTGTGACAGCCGGTTCAGACCGCTTGAGTCCCAGGAGCCATGTATCGTGATTGACCTGGTGATTGAAAAGTATCTCCGCATCACCGTCGATCATCGCTTTGTCATCCCCTTTTTTGATCATGGTCGGATTGGGACGTGAGTCACCTGATGCTTTCCTCTATCAAGGACTTGATTGACGAAGGGATCCTTGAAGGCCTGGACTTTGAGTTGATGCACCCATGCAGGGTATAGCCTGAAACGAGAAGTTTCCCCTTTTCATTTAGAACCTCATAGTCGAAACGCATCCTTGCGCCGCGCAGATCGGAGATAACCGTTCTCACAGTTACCATCTCGTCATACCCGACATTTCCGTGATACTTGGCAAACGCTTCGATTACCACCAGGCTGTATCCTTCGGCTTCCAGGCTCGAGTAGGAACGACCCAGGGAGCGCATGTGTTCCGCCCTGCCGACCTCGAAGAAGGTGAGATAATTACCGTAGTAAACAACTCCCAATCTGTCCGTATCCTTATAGCGGACACGGATCTTCGTCTCATGCCAACCATCAGAAGCCATATTCACTCCCTGCAGAGGAACAAAAATTCTCCCCTCCCAATAAAAAGCGAGGGGAGAGCTCGAACTGAACAAGGGTTTCACGCTTCTTCGACATACACAGGTTTGGCCATTTCCGAAAACTTGAAATTGTAGAACACATTGTAGCCGTTGTAGTCCAGAACCCTCAAATCATCGCTCTGCTGAAGGTCGCCCAGCACGACATTATATTGGTTTCCGTATTTTGCCTTCACCTTTTCAAGAGGGAGCTCGGAGGCAATGAATTTCTTGATGCCCTTGGTTTTAAGTTTTTCCACAAGCTTGGCGTCATTGAACGACTCAAAGCTAGTCAAAATGAGAATGGGACCTGTGCCGGTAAAAATAATCCCCGCTTTCATGGTTCAACCTCCTTTCGTCTTGATACTGAAAAGGGTTCCCTGCCCTCTCCGGCGCCTGGGGCCATGTATCGAAGAAAATAATTGCCGGCGATTGAGAATAGATCCCCCATAGCGCTGAGAACAAAACGCGACGGTGAGAATGAAACACCCCCCCATCCGGCGGTGATAGTACCACACAGCACAAAACCTTTCAATATTCTTGATTTCAAGTGGTGCCCCCGGCGTGACTCGAACACGCGGCACCCAGATTAGGAATCTGGTGCTCTATCCACCTGAGCTACGGGGGCAATGAAGCAATTTCAATGAGTTAGAATGGCTTCGACTCTTCCGGAATGGACTATCCACTCTGTCGATGGTGCGCCCAGCATATGTGAACACATATTTGGATGTCAAGTCCTCTTCTTTTCGGATCTGTTTTAAAATCTTCACCGGATCTTCATTGACAGTGTGGAGTCAGGGGGACGCTCTTAAATAAGTAAATTGACAATACTGCAGAAAGGGAAAAGCCTCCCTATGGATGGGCATTTCCCCCTCATCATATCAATTTCCTCGTTCGAATTGGGCAGTTGCTTTTTCTACGGTAATGAGGAGCATTCCCAATGTGGACTATGCCCATACGCCTTTTGATTTTTTAATTTGAGCAAAAAACTATAACGTTATCTTCGACTGATGGCCAATTTATGAATATATAGTTTCCTCATAAAACCGTTTCCGGATCTTCTTTCCAGATATCAAACGATTTGGAGTTTCGCAAATAGGAAGTTGTACATCCGCCTTTGGGGAGGGTAGGACGAGGGCTTTGATGATCAGTCGGGTTCATTGGTGGGGGGTCGGGCCACGCTATATACTTGATTATCCGCCATTAAGGTTCCGGAATTAGGCATTTTCTGAGAAGGAATTCCCGCTTATGGCATCGATGGGTGATATGCCGGACGCAGCCGGGAAGATAATGTCGCTTTGCTCTTGCCATAGATACTTGCGAAAAGGGCCCTTTTGGGGCTCGGAAAAGGGATTATAGACTTTTTTCAGCGCCTGTAATCAGAACTTTTATTCCCCATATCAAAGACTTGCTGTGGCCCGACCCCAGCGACAATGAGACACG
>JAFGDM010000220.1 GCA_016932115.1 Deltaproteobacteria bacterium
GCTGAGATAGGTGACAAGGGCATCCTGAATCAGGTCGCTCAGGGGCCGGGCCTCTTGGACGGCCCTCCGCTTGGCGAGCCTGATCACGTCTTCTTCAAGAAGGGTCCCGACTTTACGTTTCATGGTCACACCTCCATAGGTCCCAGGATCAGCCAGGGGGTGAGGACCTCCATGAGGCTGATCCCTTCGTGGCGATATACAGATTGAGCCGGCGAAGGCGCCTGGGGCCGGTTGTGGCAACGGCCTCTGATTGCAGCAAGCCTCCGCTCACGATCGACAAACAGCTCAGGGGTCTCTGCGGGAAGAAGTTCCTCCTCGGTGAACTCCCTGGAGCGTTTACCGTTCAAGGCCCGATCCTTTCCATCCAGACTCCTGTCGCTCAGGCCCGGCCCCAGGTACACATAACCGTGATCGCTCGTCACAAGAACATGTCGCGACGGATGAAGGGCCTGCACGGTCTTTTTCCAGACGATCTCAAGGGTATCCCAGATGCCGTCAAAAAACTCTGCGGTGGAGGCGGTGCTGTCCATGAACCGTCTATCGGGAAAACTATGCCACATGAGAACGTGCCCTGCATCATCCGAAATGGTTTGGTGCTCATTGGGGTGGTGGAAAAAATAAAATCGGATGTTCTTCTCCCGCAGCTCACGCCGGGTTGTCAGCCGGGATGGAGCGGTCACGGGCAACCCGAGGCCAAGCCTTTCGCCTACGAACCGCTCCGTGGTGCTCGGTATGGCAGAGCGGCTGCATAGTGCCTCGATCACGGGCCTTCGAGAGATCCCGGCCAACTCCATGAGCCTCGGCATCTCCCTGAGAGAGCAGCCATCCAGGACGAGGACACAACCCTCCTTATAATGGGCGAAGAAATCGGCCACGGTCCGGGAAGGGACAGGGAGGGCGCACAACTCATCAAAGTAGGAATCGGCTGTCGCCGTGAGCATGCACTCCATCCCGTTCACAAGTGTCTCGCCTGACTTCAGGTATTCGGATGGAACCATGTCATTTGCCTGGAAACGGGCCTTGGTCCACACTTCCTCCAGGAGCCACTTCTCCAGGGCAGGGAGCCTAGGCTCAGGCACGGTTAATTGATCCAGCGTATGTTCATCAAACCAGGCGGTCATGTTGACGAACCTCATTCCTCTCCATCAGGGCCAATCTCTTCCTTCATCACCTTCAACCTGGCCACATAGGTGCTGCCTGACAGAGCGGGCAGCGATTCGCAAAGCCCCTCGGCCTTGGCCTTGTCCATTGGGCCGGGTATCTGAATATCGATTTGGGCCTCCAGGTCACCCGATCCGGTGAGAGAACCCCTTAGCGCGGTCGGAATATCTGAGAGGCTTGCCTTGGTGTAATGTACGAAAATCTGAAAGCGGGCGCTCAGCACAGCATCGCCTGCAAGTCCACTGAGCCGCTCAGCCACTTTTTGCCTCAACTCCCCCCTTGACGCGCAGGAAGGGGTGCCCTTCTCTTCAAAGTTCGGCCCGGTCGCCGCTATTACCGGAGGTGCGGCGGAAGGGGGCTCCTCGGGTCGGCTCACGCGGGGAATCGGTGTTTGAGCGGAAGGCGCCGCAGGCCATGGGGGAGCAAGGATCGCGTCAGGAAGCTCGCCATGGCCGAGGGTGACATGCTCTCCACAGAAGTTGCGCCTGGGGTGCTGCAGCCCCAAAACCCTATCTTTATCCTCCACAAGGCTAAGAATAGCCTGCACAACCGATGGCACCATGATGGGTACCGGATAGCCCGGGGTGTTTCTGTAAACCTTCTCCACCTGGGAGACGGTCATCCCGTAGAGTGACGGCAGGTTCTCCCTGACATGCTCGGCGAGCAACGGAAGAGGGTAGTACTGCCTTGCAAGATGGTCCTGCACTGCCTGTTTTTCATAGGCCTTACCCAGGGACTCCATCTCAAAGACGGACTCCTCAGGCCGTTCTCCCCAGGTCTCAATCCTGACATAATCAAGACCTGCCGCTTTAATGAGGTTCTTGGCGCTGCCGCGCTCTTCTGTGGCGATGCGTTCATACCTCTTGCGCCTCTCCGGGGATGCGGCAGAGGCCAGCAGGCCTGATGCAGCCATTGACCTTTTTGCTGCGGCAAGGATATCGGGATTGGCAAGAATGTTGGCAGTCTCATCGTGGGGCTCGAAGAGAAGGATCTGGTTTCTCATCTCCGAGCCATAGTAGAGAGCATGCCGCTCGAAACGATCGAGGCGACGGGGGGCGAGCACGAAACGAAGCGTGCTTTTCGGAAGCTCATCAAGGGAATTTCTGGACGATTCAGCGTCGGAGAACACCACCGCCAGATGGGTCTCTTTGAAGAGGTCCTGTTTCCATACGGAGACAACCTCTTCTCTTGCCTTCTCGTCGGAAATGCGGGTGGCCTCGATTTCCACCTTGGCGCTTTCGTTTTCCTCCAGATCAAAGAAGAAACGCCTTTCCCGCTCGTGAAAAAAGGAGCCGTATGCCCGAAATGCCTGAAGCGTGCTCTCGAAGTTGTTCGGGTCTCCCCCGGGAGTCACCACGTGCCTTACGATCTCCTCCCTGGTGAGTCCTTTCGCGCCGGGAACCAGGCTCGCCAGAAGAACGGCTGAGGCCATTGGTTCGGCGTAGGCTTGCCTCTTCAGGTCTTCGTGATTCCTTTGAGCACAGTTGATGAGGTTGCCCGCCGGATCAAGGTCTTGAAGTCGATTCGCGCAACCCTTGTTGGTGAGCCTGCAATGCCCGCCGGTAAGAATATACGATCCGGTTGGACCTGCTTCGAGCATGGCGGCCATGAGACCCAATGCACCTCTCGTGCCCTGAAACCCGCCTGCTCCGCTCACCCTCTCAAAGATGAGTTCAATCAGATCGGGCAGAAACGGGAAGGTCTTTTGGATTCTAGACTGATAGTCGTCCTTGGTCTCCACGCCGTGCAGTTTCCAGGCATTGAGATAAGACTTGATCAAGGCATCCGCAGCTTTCCTGTCGTAGGAATCAGCATTGGAAAACAGACGATGGCGCACGATCGCCGCACGGTCTTCCGGATTTCGAAATCGCATTTCCACGCGCGGAGAGATGCGTTTGAGCGTTGCGCCAGGCTCGACGGAGCCATCATAGATAGCCGCAAATACCGTTATCTGACCTCCACGATTGGCCTCCTCTGTAACCATTTGAAGGAAAGTAAGGTTCTGGCTTCTCTTGGCAGGGTAGGCGATGTTGGTCATCCCCCGTTCGAGTTCGTCGAAAATGAGAATCAGATGCCTGTCCCCCAGGGCCGCACGAAACTCATCGAGGGAAGGTGAATGATCATGGCCCCATCCCGCATTGAGTTCTCTATCCACCACAGACCACAAGGAATCAAAGGGAAGGTATTCATCAGTGAACTTTCTAATGATCACACAGGGCGCAAGGGGAGGGTTCCAGCTGTGGCCCTTTTCCTTCATCCACTTGATTGCAGGCTCTCTGCTGGCGAAAAGGTGGTAAGCTGTAAGAAGAGCATGGGACTTGCCAAGCCCTTTTACAGCCTCTGCGAGATAGAGGCCGTTACCCTCGACCTCTCGTCCGCCGAATCTCGAACAGAGTGCCCGAAGCATCACTTGAAGATCTTCGGAGGGGTAAGTGAGATCAAAGAAAAGCCCGGGATCTCGTTCAATGCATTTTGAAGGTCCTGATCGAAGCCTTTCAAGATCAATGACCCCGCCCAGTTGCTTTGCTGTTTTGTATCTTCTCTTAAGCATAAATCAAGACTATATCAGATTTCTTGATATGTCAAGAAAAAGTTGCAAAATGATATGGTGAAAGATATTGGAATATTCGTTGATGATGGATTCCCCCAAGATGCTCATTCATTTGCATTTCCTACCCTCTGCAAATTATGGAACGATTTGGAGGTCTCAGAACGTGTTCATATGAGCTAACTATCACAGCCTCACCCGAACCTTTGATAAGAAAAATATATCCCGTTTACACCAGCCCTTTCAAGGTGGTAATTACTACTTTTTTCTTTTAGCTATCAGTGGGGCAGTTGATACATGCGGATGTTTCGGATCGTTTATACGTTTAGGAGTCGGTTTCTTGGGTCCACGTGCATTCTTTTTAAATCTTGACAGATTTACATTCTTAGCAAGCTGTCTTAGGAAGACAACTAGTTCTGCTTGACTGGATTGACGAAAAAAAAGCCATTTGTCATCTGAAACGGAAGCCACCTTTGCGTGTACTCTTGTTTTGGGAAGATTTGCAATGAGGAAAAGTTCTATATCGCCGTCAGGTATCCGGGAGATGGTGCGAAGCAGGTACTCTGAGCAGACCGCGATGGATATTTCGGGGCACAGGAGCAATGAGATTTTCCGGCGTTACAACATCCAGGACCTTGAAGACCAGATGCGTGCTGCTGAGCGCAGGAGGCAGTTTCTCGAGAATGACTACAATTAAGCTCACAATCGGCTTTTTGGTAGGTTTTCTTCACCATCTAAGTAGTTGATATCATTAGTGTAGGGACGTGGCTCAGTCTGGTAGAGCACTGCGTTCGGGACGCGGGAGTCGCTGGTTCAAATCCAGTCGTCCCGACCAGTCTTCGTTCGAAACGCAGTGGAGAACGAAGACTGCCGCGGCGTAGCTGAAAGCGAAACCGGGCAAAACCCTATCATTGGCAAACAAGGCGTTTCGAACTACGCCTCGGCATGCCATCCAATAACACTCGGCCGCAAAAGCCGAGTGTTATTTTTGACGCGTCCGGTTGGAAGGGAGTCGTCCCGGTCGGAGACCGGGATCTTTCCGACCATTTTTTTATCCTCGATCTCCTTTCTGCATCCAATCAACAGAAACCAGGTGTTCGACTTTTTTGAACTCTGGATCTCCGGTTACGATCATCAGATTCTTTTTCATGGCTGTGGCCACTGCGAAACAGTCGGCAAAGGAAAGAGGGTACTCCGCCTTTATTCTGGCCGCGGCGATGACATCATCGAATTCGTTCGAGACAAGACTCAATGGCAAGGCGGGTATGACGCTTTCCAGAAAGTATTCTGCGTTTTCCTTCCCCCTTTTCCTGTGGAGGATGTAAAAGACCTCTCCGACATTTACCTCATTCATAAGGACGAAATCACCGGCCTTCTGGGCTTCGGCCATGAGATCCAGTACTTTTGAGAAACCACCTTCCCGATTTAAGTAAGCGACCATGGCGAAGCTATCCAGCAGTTTTCTTTTCTTCACGTTCCCGCTCCTTTTTGCGTTCGGCCAGTAATGCCTTAGTCAGTGATACGCCGTCTTTGAAGATGCCGCAGAATTCCTGTACCGGGTCATCAGGCAGCGGGATGAGAACTGCACGATTCTCTTCGGCCTTCACCAGTATCTTCTTGCCGGGAACGATATGAAGTTTTTTTCTGATTTCTCTGGGAATGACGATTTGTCCTCTGCTTGAGGTGATTACGACAGCCATTGGTATCCCCCATCAGTAGCTTCAGTTCTTTTCATATAACCAAAAATATTTCATATGGTATGGATTTTGACATACAAAGCCGTGGATGTCAACATCTGCCTCGAACAGCATACGAATCCAGGCAAACGATCTAGATTTTCCCGCTCTGAACCAGGCGGGTTTTAACATGAAGCTATCACCTCGGTCACATCATGATTTTGCAGAAAGATTCAGACATCGGGTGAAAGAAACCAGGTCTTAAGGCGAGCGGGCCAGATGCGCGGGCTTTTGAGCCTTCGCATGGCGAGGCGGGCAACGGTCAATTGCTTTATTTCCGGGTCAATGACTCCGTAAACGGTTTCATTGAAAAGATCAATGATCACCTCTATGTCCTTCTTGAGGATCGGGAAGCATTGCAAGAGTCGTGATCCGTATTCCAGCGGAGTTTCTTCTGGGAGGTGAGGAAGACCGCAATGGGATCCCCAACGCAGGAGCATTGCGTAGTGATATCCCGCTCCCTGATCCTCTTGCCTCCTTTGATGCAGCCTTGTGAGGAAGGAAATAAGCAGTCTTTTAGCCGTAGAGATCCATCGCAAGAAAATCTCCCACATATTCAAGGCGTTTTTGCCCTCAGGTCTTCTCGATGCAAGCCATCCAATAAGGTGCCGCACTGCGAGGGCAAGGATAACCAATAATAGAAAGCCCGCCAATATTGCGAAACCCCAAATCATTATGACTTCCAGGATTCCTCC
>JAFGDM010000221.1 GCA_016932115.1 Deltaproteobacteria bacterium
CTGAACACTTTTAGACAATGACCGACTTCATCAAAATCCGCGGTGCGCGCCAACACAACCTGAAGAACATTTCCCTGGACATACCCAGGAACCGGCTTGTGGTCGTCACCGGGCTATCCGGATCGGGAAAGTCTTCGCTTGCCTTTGACACGATCTATGCCGAAGGCCAGCGCCGCTATGTAGAGTCCCTTTCAACCTATGCCCGCCAGTTCCTGGAAAAAATGGACAAACCGGATGTGGACGGCATTGAAGGCCTTTCGCCGGCCATCGCCATCGAGCAGCGATCCGCCGGAGGCAATCCCCGATCCACCGTGGGCACAGCAACAGAAATCTATGACTATCTCAGGCTCCTCTTTGCAAGGATCGGCCACCCTCACTGCCCTCAGTGCGGGCTTGAGATCGCACCTCAAACCACGCAGGAGATCGTGGACCGCATCATGGGCTTCACTGAGGGAAGCAGAATACAAATCCTCGCCCCTATGGTAGAAGGCAAAAAGGGAGGACATGCCCAGCTCCTTCAAAAACTCAGAAAAGACGGATTCACCAGGATAAAAATAGACGAGGAGTTGAGGCTTCTCGAAGAAGAGATCTGCCTGGACAAAAACAAGAAGCACACAATCAGCGTTGTGGTGGATCGCCTGGTCATTCGCCCGGACATAGGACGGCGACTCACCGATTCCGTGGAACTTACCCTGACCATTGCAGAGGGCCGTCTTCTCGTGGAGTCGGACGGGGGTGAGGTCATTTTTTTCAGTCGCCACGCTGCTTGCAGGAAATGCGGCATCAGCGTGCCCGAGCTCACGCCCCAGATGTTTTCCTTCAACAACCCCCAGGGCGCTTGCACCGAATGCAGCGGTCTCGGCACCAGGAGATTCTTCGATCCCGACCTGATCGTCCCGAACCCGAACCTCTCGCTGCGGGAAGGGGCCCTTGCACCTTGGGCCGGACGCCATTCCGTGTACTTTCAGCAGATGCTGGAAGCCATTTGCCGGCATTGTCGAATAGACATCTACACACCCTTTAAAGATCTTCCTCAAAAAGCCCGGGATGTGCTTCTTTACGGCTCAGGCAAAGAGGAAATCAAGTTCTTTTTTGAAAAAGACGACCGGCGTCACGACTTCAAGCGCCCCTTTGAAGGATTGATCCCAAATTTGGAAAGACGATACAAAGACACAGACTCTTACATGATCCGCGAAGAGATCGAGAGCTATGTGAACCTGCAGCCCTGCCCTGCGTGTGCGGGCGCGAGGCTGAAGCCGGTGTCCCGAGCGGTAACTGTCCAAGGTCTGTCCATAGACCGCCTCACTGCCCTTTCCATTGAAAAGGCCGTCCAATTCTTTAAGGACCTTAGGCTTGACAAAAGGGAACAGGCAATCGCCGAAAGGATTGTTAAGGAGATCAGAGAGCGGCTTGGGTTTCTTCAAAGTGTGGGTCTTGACTACCTCTGCCTTGACCGGGCTTCCGCCACCCTTTCCGGAGGCGAGGATCAAAGGATCAGGCTGGCGACACAGATCGGCTCAGGGTTGGCAGGGGTTCTCTACGTTCTTGATGAACCAAGCATCGGCCTTCATCAGCGGGATAATCTGCTGCTTCTTCAAAACCTCAAGCGGTTGCGCGATTTGGGGAACACCGTTCTCGTGGTCGAACACGATGCGGAAACCATTCTTTCATCCGATGAGGTAATCGACATGGGTCCCGGCGCGGGCGCCCATGGAGGCCAAATAGTTTTTCACGGTTCACCGCAGGACATGATGACAAGCGAAGATTCCCTCACAGGTCAGTATCTTTCAGGAAGGCGCAACATACCCGTCCCTAAAACAAGAAGAAGAGATCGTGTTGAGAGGCTTGTCATTGAGGGAGCGACACACAACAACCTCAAGGACATCAATGTCGAGATCCCTTTGGGGACCCTTACGTGCGTCACCGGAGTTTCAGGCTCCGGAAAAAGCAGCCTGATCAACGAGATTCTCTACCCTGCCCTCACCCAGAGGCTCTATCGATCGAAGGCTCAAGTCGGCCCCGTGCGAGCCCTGCGAGGAATCCATCATATCGACAAGGTCATAAGCATCGATCAAAGCCCGATCGGAAGGACACCCAGATCCAACCCCGCCAC
Source organism: Deltaproteobacteria bacterium (assembly GCA_016932115.1). Classification (GTDB taxonomy): domain Bacteria; phylum Desulfobacterota; class DSM-4660; order Desulfatiglandales; family HGW-15; genus JAFGDM01. The sequence goes on from JAFGDM010000221.1 coordinate 2,114, forward strand.
ATATACAGGCATCTTCGGCTTCATTCGTGAGCTTTTCTCCTTGCTCCCTGAATCCAAAATCAGGGGCTATAAACCTGGAAGATTCAGCTTCAACGTGAAAGGGGGAAGGTGTGAAGCGTGCAACGGGGACGGCATTATCAAAATCGAAATGCATTTTCTACCGGACCTCTACGTGACTTGCGAGACTTGCAGAGGCTTGCGTTTCAACCGTGACACCCTGGAAATCACCTTTAAAGGATACCACATCGCCGATGTTTTGAAGATGACTGTGAACCAGGCCTTCAGCTTTTTCGCGAACGTTCCCAATATCAGAAACAAGCTCAAGACCCTTATGGATACCGGCCTCGGCTACATAACCCTGGGCCAACCCGCGACAACTCTCTCAGGAGGAGAAGCCCAAAGGATAAAAATCTCCAGGGAATTGAGCAAGCGCGACTCCGGAAAAACCCTGTACCTTCTTGACGAGCCTACGACAGGGCTACATTTTGAGGACATTCAAAAACTTCTCGAGGTTCTTAACCGCCTCGTCGAATTAAACAACACCGTGATCGTGATCGAACACAACCTGGATGTGATCAAGACGGCTGACTATGTCATTGATCTGGGGCCGGGCGGCGGGGAGCGAGGAGGGTACCTCGTGGCAGCCGGCACTCCGGAGGAAGTCGCCGGGGTCGGCGCTTCCTATACAGGCCAATTCCTGAAACCCATCCTGACGGACAAAAAAAGGGGGCGTGCTTCTGAAAACGAAATCACACCCCCTCACCCTCAGTCTGTTTGATGACCTACGCCATTTTAACGTTCACTGCAGCCGGGCCTTTTTTGCCCTGCTCTACGTCAAATGTTACCCTATCCCCTTCTTTCAGCGTCTTGAAACCCGATGAATTGATGCCGGAGTAATGAACAAAAACATCCGGGCCGTCTTCCTGGGTGATGAAGCCGTAACCTTTTTGTTCATTAAACCACTTCACCGTTCCATTTGCCATAGCGACAACCTCCTTTCGTTAAAATTTTTGGTTTCCACCTTCAGGTTGCCACTCTTAACAAATGGACGATCCTTTGAAGCGAAACCTCTCCGGCAGCTAGTCTTCACCCTCGCTACCTAAAAACTTAATTTTATAAAAAAATTAAAAAAAATCAAGTTTTTTCTTTGGAAAAGTCCTTTCTTGCCGGGACCAAGGGTTGATGAGAGGACAAGGAATCACCAAAGAGAGGGTTCCCCACCCATATGGGCGGGCTCAGCCCGCCCCATTCTTCAGCCACAACCCGGCCCCTAGGCGCCGAAGCTTTTGACAATCGCATCGAGCATGGGCCCAAGATCCGGAATCTTGAAAACAAGAATCAA
>JAFGDM010000222.1 GCA_016932115.1 Deltaproteobacteria bacterium
AACTTCGAGGACCGACCTCTTTCGGCGATACCCCGGAAGACCTCCGCCCGCCTCACCCGTTGCCCGAAGCATGACATGGCGATGTGGATTCTTCGTTTTTGAGTTTTAAGAGGGACCCCCATGCTCGCAACTGCCGACTTCAGCATTTCAAACAGCTAAATTATTACAAATGGTTTTATTTGCGCATAGGCCGTCGCGGTGGCTTGACAAGGAAAAAACAAGGTTTAATTTTTTTTGAAATAACCCGCCCATGAGATGGGGCGACGAGCCGGGTTGTCAATTGATAATTCCGGCTTTTTTTATGGAGGTAAAGAGCCATGACGCAAAACACGTTAAAGAGCTTATCATCATTTGAGGACGGCACTGGAGGAAAGACCTTTTCAAGGTTGGACGAATCCAATGATTTAATCTTTTACGGCACGGATCGCTTTGTCCGCCATCTCGATGACCTGGCCCTCGAAACGGTCGTTAAGGTTGTCGGCACCCTTGTGGTTGAGGATGATCCCGCCATTCTTGATCTCATGGCAGGTTGGGATTCCCATATCCCTGAAACCCTGCGTCCCTTAAAGGTTGTCGGTCTGGGTTTGAATGAAAATGAACTCAAGGGCAACAAAATATTTTCCGATTACGTGATCCATGACCTGAATCGCTTCCCCCGTCTTCCCTTTCCGGACAACACATTCGACGTCGTGCTCAACACGGTTTCCGTGGACTATATGACAAAACCCGTCCATGTTTTCAAGGACGTGGGAAGGGTGCTGAAACCGGGAGGCCTTTTCCTGGTAATTTTTTCAAACCGCATGTTTCCTGAGAAAGCCGTTGAAATCTGGCGCAGCTCAAACGAGGAAGAGCGCATTCTCCTTGTGGAGGATTTCTTTAAAGAGGCGGGACATTTTGAGAAAACCACTCTTTTTATTTCAAAGGGCAAACCCCGGCCCGAACATGACAAATATGCATGTCGGGGAATACCCAGCGACCCTGTTTACGCCCTTTACGCTGAAAAGAAGGGCGGCGACCCTCGCCGCAAAGCCCGGCCCTCCATAACCCTGACATACGGAAGCCGGCTGACTGAAGAAGAGCTGGAGGAGAGAAAAAAGCGGATCAAGGCAACCTTGATGTGCCCTCACTGCGGCGAAAAGCTCAAAAAGTGGGCTGTTCCCGACAACCCCTTCGAGGTCACATGGGACAATGAATTCATGTACATCTGCTTCAATGACCACTGCCCCTATTATGTTCGAGGGTGGGACCACATGTCGAAGGAGGGCAATCGCGGGGTCTCTTACAGGCTGATGTACAATCCTGAAAAGGATGTTTGTATGCCGATTCCCGTTCCGAGCCCCAGGGCTTTGAGAGAAAGCATAGTCGAGTAACGACGCAAGGCCAAGACAAAGTAAAAACGGCACCCGGTGCGCCGTCTCACACATGATTCCTGAGCTGAAGAGCCACCGGGTGGGGATTCAAGTAAACCTGCCGGGCCAGGTAGGGTTCTTTGTACTTTCTGACATAATGATTTATCAGAGTTAGAGGGACGATCAGAGGGACATAGCCCGAGCGATAGGTGTCGATCACTTCCAAGAGTTCCTGCTTTTCGTCTCTCGAAAGCTGCTCTTTGAAATAACCCATCATGTGCTGGATGACGTTCGTGTGCTTTTTGAGTGTCGTCTTCAGGCGAAGGGCTTCAAGAAGCAGCTTTTCGTATTGATCGTAAAGCTCTGCGGGGGGAATGGTTTTAGCTGCTGCCACAAGCTTCCCCGTCATGGTTTGATGTTTGGGGCTGTGAGCCAGAATCAATAGTTTATGCTCTGTGTGAAACGCCACGAGATTGCTTGCGGACATCCTCTCCTTCCGAACCTTTCGCCAGCGCTTCAATACGAACAGGCTCTCGATGAAATTTTCCCGCAGCTTGGGATCGTGGAAACGGCCCTCCTCCTCCACCGGGATGAGGGGGAAATGATTCATGAAGGCTCTTGCGAAAAGACCCACCCCCTTTTTCTCAGGCATCCCCCTTTCGTTGTAGACCTTCACTCTTTCCATGCCGCTGCTAGGGGAATCGCTCTTGAAAATGAAACCGCAGAAGTCTTCCTTCTCCAGCTCGGAAACCCGTTTCCCGGCCCAGGAGAGCATCTTTTCCGTCAAGTCCAAACCGGAGCGGATCGTCACGAGACGAGGGGACTCGTGATCTCCCACCAGGCGCATCGCCTCTCTGGGTATGCCCAGCCCGCACTCCACCTCAGGGCAAACAGGAATATATTCCACATAACGACCGAGGGTTTCAGTGAGAAACCGATCCCACTTGTGGCCTCCGTCATATCGGACCTGATGCCCCATCAGGCACTCGCTGATTCCCACCTTTATTTTTTCTACCATGGTCTTTCCCCTAATACCTATCAGAATCGTGGTTTTCTGTTTCCATTAATCGCGATAATCGTAACAACTTGGCTTTTTGAAACTCTTCGATTCCGGCGTTCAGCCCTCTTTCTCTAGTTCCGCGGCCGCCTGGGGCGGCCTGGGCTCCCAAACATGTCGATTGCAAAGGTATTACGCTTCTCGAAAAATCGCAAGCAGCATTCCGCACGCCGGACAGGGTCCCGGCCCTGTCCGGAGGGGGTAGGTTCCAACTCAACACTTTTGAACGTTACCAAATTGTTACGTTATACCTATTTCACATTTTTTGCTTTCTTGGTATATAGACTTCCATAAATTGTTCGGGAATATAAGGAGGGCGCCTTGCTCAAGGAGACTCCCAGCATGATTAAAACCATGAAAAAACTCTTAAAGGAAAAAGATATCTGTGTGCTTGCCACAGCTTTTGGGGGTACGCCTCATTGCTCTCTAATGGCTTATGTTACGGACGATGAATGCAGAGAAATTTACATGGTAACCTCCAGGAACAGCCGGAAGTACAAAAACCTCTCCGGAAATCCATCGGTCAGCCTTCTTGTCGACACCAGGGAGGAGCACACCGGCTCTAACCGGCCTGAGGCAAAGGCCATGACCATTACCGGAACCTACCAGAGGGTTGAGGATCCGCAAAAGGAGCTTCGAATACGGGAAAAACTCCTTATCAGGCACCCCCATTTGAAGCAGTTTTTTGACGCGCCTGCCGGGGAAATCATACGCATCAGGATCGCTTCCTTCCTGCTGCTCAACGGCCTCACAGAAGCCCATTTCGAGGAGCTTTGACATGCCCCCCGTTCCTGAGGTCCGCATTGCGCGTTGCAACACGATGCCTTTGAACGTAAATGGAGATTTCGTCCTTTACTGGATGGTCGCCTTTCGCCGCACAGGCTGGAATTTCAGCCTTCAGCGCGCAGTCGAGTGGTGCGTCGAGCTGAAAAAGCCCCTGCTCGTCTTCGAACCCTTGCGCGCGGGGTACGGCTGGGCGAGCGATCGCTTTCACCGCTTCATCATCGACGGCATGGCAGCCAATTCAGAAAGGCTCAAAAAATCCAAAGCCGCCTATTATCCTTACGTTGAACCCACCGCCGACGCCGGCAAGGGGCTCCTTGCGGCCCTTGCCCAAAGGGCATGTCTGGTTGTCACTGACGACTATCCGGCTTTTTTTATCCCTTCCATGATTAGCGCTGCTTCCGGAAGTTTACCGCTTCTCATAGAAAAGGTGGACGGCAACGGCCTACTGCCTATGAGTGTCGCCGATTCCGTTTTTACCGGAGCTCAATTCTTCAGGCGTTTTCTTCAAAAGGAACTGGCTCCTCATCTTGCCTCCATGCCTGAACCGGACCCCTTGAAACAAAAGATGCTGCCTGATCCCATCATGATCCCGAAGGCCGTATTAAAAAAATGGCCTCCTGTTTCTCCCGAGTTGCTCCGGGGAGGACCAAAGACCCTCTCAGCGCTCCCCATCAACCACCAGGTCTCTCCGGTGGAGCGCACCGGCGGTTCAAAGGAAGGACTGAAAACCTTGAAGGGCTTTATCGAGAGCAAGCTCGCAGTCTACCCGGAGAATCGCAATCATCCTGATGATGACGCCACAAGCGGGCTTTCGCCCTACCTTCATTTCGGCCACATCTCCGTCCACGAAATTTTCCGGCACCTCGCCGATAAGGAGGGCTGGACACCTCAACACCTATCGAAGAAAGTGACGGGAGGCCGAGCAGGCTGGTGGCGTATGAGCGAGGCAGCCGAGGCTTTTCTTGACGAGCTCGTAACATGGCGGGAAATCGGATTCAACATGTGCCGGCGAAACGGCGACTATGCTCGCTATGACTCCCTTCCGGATTGGGCGCTCAAGACCTTGAATCAACACAGCAAGGATAAAAGGCGATACCTCTACAGTCTTGAAGCATTCGAGACGGCAACCACCCATGACCCTCTATGGAACGCAGCTCAAACGCAGCTCCTGCTGGAAGGGCGGATTCACAATTATATGAGGATGGTCTGGGGGAAAAAAATCCTGGAGTGGACCCCTTCACCCCGTCAGGCGCTGGATGTCATGATAGAATTGAACAACAAATACGCCCTGGACGGAAGGGACCCCAATTCTTACACGGGGATTTTTTGGTGTCTCGGCAGGTATGACAGGGCGTGGGGGCCTGAACGCCCCATTTTCGGAAAGATCAGGTACATGAGCTCGGAAAACACTATCCGCAAGCTCCGGATCGACGAGTACCTGGAAAAATACAGGCCTTCGATCCATTCATGATCCGTGCCGTTAAGAGATTCGATGATGCCCATATACGAGCCTTTGGAGACATACACCCACGCAGACAGACCCCTCCTCGACTTGGTCGAAGAGCACGGAAAATGGCTCAAAGGAGGAGAGGGAGCAAGAGCTGATTTGCGCCGGGCTGAGCTGAAAAATGCAAATCTTAAAGGCCTCAATTTGGTGGGGGCGGATCTGAGGGAAGCCGCGTTGGACGGCGCGTGTCTCAACCACGCGGATTTGCGCGGCGCCGATCTCCGGAAGGCTCACCTCGACCGGGCGGCCTTGATCAAATCCCGATTGATAGCCGCAAACATGGCATATGCTTCCATGAAGGAAGTGGTGGCCACCCGGGCGGACTTCACGGAGGCAAATCTCCTCTGCGCCGAGCTTGAAAGAGCCACCTTGAACTATACGGTCCTGAAGCGCGCGAACCTGCGAGAGGCCTCATTGACCGGAGCAAACCTGGTCAAGGCCAACCTGAGCGCCGCCGACCTCTCGGCCGCCGAGATGGATGGAACCATCCTCAGCGGCGCGGATTTAACGGAGGCCGACCTTCGCAGATCCAGACTGACCGAAGCAAACCTTCTAGGGGTGGATCTCCGTTGGGCTAATCTCGAGGGCGCCGACCTGAGGCGCGCCAAGCTCGGGGACTCCCGCCTGATGTGCTCCAAGCTGACCCAAGCCGATTTGAGCGGCGCCAACCTGAACGGAGCCTGTTTTGAGCACGCCGACCTCTCCGGGTGGGGAGCCGGCGAAACCGTTTGCGAACATCTTCTTATTTCTGAAGAAGGGGAAACCTCAGCTTTCGGGCCGGGCAAGTTTCTAAAAAAACCTTTTTCCCCTCAACCCCTGCTGGAATTTTCTCTTCCCCTTCCCCTGGCCGTCGTCACCGCCTACCTGGCCAAGTTCTTCACGCAAGCCCTGAACGCAGCCATGGGGTCCACGGTGGTTTCACTGAAAGGTATGGAGGCGCTTTCGACCTATGAAACAAAGATGCTGATGGTTTGTCACAACGGTGGGTTTTACGACAAGGTGTGGAAGACGAAAAAAACCCACATGGAAAAGGCCGTCAACAGATACTTCCGGTCGGACCCTGTGAGAAGGGATTATCTCTACTTGGGAGAAGTACTTTCCGGTTCGGCCAAGGAGGACATTAATTTCGGTTCCTGCCCTTGGATGCTCGATACACCACGGCAAATCAATCCCGCCTTGATGAATGAGGAGATCCTCGAACATTACCGGAGGATAGGAGATATCTGTAAGGCTCTTCAATCCCTGATCAGGTCGGTCATCAGTACGGGCGTTTCCCGATCCTGTGAGCCCCTTCCGGGCGACGCTACTTGAAAACAGCGGCCACAATTTCCCAAATGTTTTTTTCAAGGGTTGCCGGGAAGTCCCCATCTATTTTGGCATCCTCGGCGAAAACGATCCTCTCCGCCTCATTTTCATGACCCGGAAGAGCCTGTTTCCTGAAGTACTTGTCGAGCGCCTCCCTGAGGTCCCTTCTAAACGCTTTGCTTCTCGCAGCATCAAAATCCCGGGTTGAAACGGCATAACTGAATTTGGTATCCTTCCGTGACAGAGCCGCCGCCGCTCTCAGCTCAAGGGCTTGGGAACCCAGTCTTTTGTTGACCGCTTCAGCAATGAAACCGGCTGCACATGCAGTTTCCGAGTTGAAGGGAATGTTCAGGATTAGATCAAGGGCCTGTTCACAGGTAGCGTAACTTTCTTCAAATTCGCCGTCGTCAAACCGCAGAACATCTTCCTTCTCCCTGCCCTTTATGAGGTGCGTGCAAATAACACCTTGAATCCTCCATCCGGAACGGGCCGTATTCTCTAAACAAGCCCCGCTCAGGTTAGCACCGCTCAGGTCTGCGTTGACCAGCACGGAGGATTCCAGCATAGAATCACGAAGATCGGCGCCGGAGAGGCAGGCATCTTCCAGATTCCCCCCCGAGAGATCGGCCCCCACCAGGTTTGCCTGTTTCATAACAGTGCCTTTGAGGTCGGCCCCGCTTAGATCCGCCCCGTTAAGAGTGGCATTGGTCAAGTCCGCATTGCGCAGATCGGCATGCCTCAGGCATGCACCCACAAGATCGGCGCCGGTCATGCCGGCCTTCTTGAGGTTTGCGTTCTTGAAGTCGGCTCCAACCAGGTTGGATTCATTAAGCACGGCCTCTCTCAAAAGGGCATCCTCCAGCCTGGCGCCTTTCAACGCAGCTCGACTAAGAACACATCCCGTGAGGTTGGCACCTCTCAGATCCGCGCCTATAAGATTGGCCTCTCTTAGAATCGCACCTCTCAAATCAGCCCCTACGAGCTCTGCACCGGAGAGATTGACACCAATGAGGAAGGCCTTTTTGAGGGCTGCGCCCACAAGGCCGGCTCTTCGCAGGTTGGCCCCGATGAGTACGGCTCTGCTGAGGTCCGCCCCGATGAGATAAACATTGCCGAGATCAGCCCCGATTAGGTTTGCTCCCCTGAGGTCCGCCCGTTCCCCGTTCTCCCCACGCAACCATTTCCGATGCAATTCCAGAAGGGCCGTAAGCGGGTTACCCCTATGGGAAAATTCAGCAATGGCTTTGTAGGTTTGCATCTCCTTGTCGGTTCAACCCCTGTTGAAGCCCCTTAAAACACACAGGAGCTCCTCCATCCCGCCTCAGGTGGGCTGATCTTTTTACGAAGCCGTCATTCTTACTTCTTTCTAAGCCCCTTGCCCTCTTCCAGGCTCTCCATTCGAACGCTGCCCCAGTCGCTCACCTTGACCCAGCCCGATCGTCTTTCCAATCCCGACCGTCGTTCCTTGAAACTGCGTCTTTCCAGACCGCCCTGGAGAAAATACTCAAGCTTGTGGACCTTGCGCCTGTCTACGCCGAAGCGCCTGTCGATCCCGTAATGTCTTCTTGATGCTCTCATGACTCCTATCCGAATCATCCTCCGAACCCAGCATTCGGGCGGACGATCGTGTTCGTGCTTCCGCCGTGTCCGGGTAAGTAATGCAAATCTTCTGCCACCGGCCCTGATCTAAAAATTTGTAACAATTTAGCTGTTTGAAAAATCGCAAGCATCAGGCATGGGGGTCCCTCTCAAAACTGCAAAACGAAGAGAACCGGGGAGGA
>JAFGDM010000031.1 GCA_016932115.1 Deltaproteobacteria bacterium
GGCCACCACCCTGGCAATCTGGAAACTCTATCTGAAACCTACCCCAGTCAGAAGAGCTTCTATGGAAAGGATGACCTTTCCCATTCCCGGCAAACCCTCCATCGCTGTGCTTCCCTTCGTGAACATGAGCAATGATCCTAAACAAGAGTTTTTCAGCGACGGCTTGACTGAGGAAATCATTACTACCCTTTCCAAGAGTCCGTACCTCTTCGTGACTGCTCGCACGTCTACGTTCGCCTACAAAGGTCAACCGATTCGGGCGGATCAGGTGGCAGTGGAGTTGCGGGTGCGCTATGTACTGGAGGGAAGTGTGCGCAGGGCCGGCGACCAGATTCGGATCAGCGCGCAGCTGATCGATGCCACAACGGGGAATCACCTGTGGGCAGAGCGGTACGACGGCACGATGAAAGATGTCTTTGCCATTCAGGATGAGATTGCCTCAAAGATTATGAAAACCTTGCAAGTGAAGCTGGGGGCGGGGGCATACCCAAGCGAAACAAGGGGAGGCTCCAAGAACGCAGAGGCATATCTGAAGTCAGTGGAGGCCAACGAGCAGCTTCTTCGCTGCGTCAGACCGGGGATTGCGAGGGCGCAACAGCTCTTCGAGGAAGTCATTTTTCTGGAACCGGATTTCTCCAGGGGGTATTCGGGTCTTGCTCTCAGCTATGGATTGGGTACGAGGGTTGGAATGTTCAAATCCCCCAAGGAGTCATTGGCACGGGCGATCGATCTGGCGAAGAAGGCCCTTTCCTTGAATGAAACGGACGCCATCAACCATGCTGCACTGGCCTACCTTCTTTCCCTGACAGGGCAGCACGACAAGGCCGTCGCTCGGGCGGAGCGGGCATTGGCCCTCGATGCGAATTCGTTTCCAGTTCTCAACTTTTCAGGCCTTGCCTATATGTATTCGTGCAAGGGCAAGGAGGCGATTGCAGCGCTCGAGAAGGGGGAGCAACTCAATCCCTCGTTTCCCTTTTCGTCCCTTCATTTAAGCTGGGCTTACCGCTTTACTGGCCAGCATGAAGAAGCATTTAAGCAGGCACAAAAGGCGGTGAAGCGAAATCCTCAGAATCTGTTTTCCCAACTTGCCCTCACCGCTACATGTATTTTATCCGGCCGCGAAGCGGAGGCACGCGCCGCAGCGAAAGAGGTTCTCAAGCTCAGTCCAAACTTCTCGTTAGAAAGGGTCCAAAACGATAATGTGTTTAAGGATAAGTTCCAAATCGACCTCACGGTAGACGCTCTGCGCAAAGCGGGCCTGAAATGAAGGACTAAAGGTAAATTTCAGATTTCACCATCCTGCGGTAGGGATGGATTGTAAATCCTGCAATCCGCAATTAAATTATTTTCCTATCAATAAGTTTTCAACATCGGCGATGCTTTGGAAAACGAAGTCAGGTTGCATGGAAGTGTGCTTGATTTCCCTGAGCGCCTGCTCATTAGTAACGCCGGTCAACACAATGCCAGTAGCAATTCCCGACTCCTTCCCCATTTTGATATCCGTCTCGAGGCGATCCCCAATAAGAATACAATCTTCTGGTCTTAAACCCAGCACATCCAGGACAGTTTGAATCATGATGGGAGAAGGTTTGCCTACAATAACCTCCACTTTCTTTTCCGTCACTGCTTCGATGGCCGCAATCATCCCTGCGCAATCCGGGATTTCTCCTCCTTCTACCGGACAGGTCCGATCGGGGTTGGTGGCTACAAAATGGGCTCCCAGTTTGATGGCCTGGTAGGCAATATTAAGCTTTCCATAATCAAACGTCCGATCAAATGCCACGACCACATATTCGATCTCTTTGGGCTCATCTGTAATTTTAAAACCGGCTCTTATCAATTCTTCAATAAAAGGAGTCTCTCCTACAACAAAGAGTCTGGCTTGAGGAGCAATCTTTTTGAGATAATTGGTCATAACAAAGGTGGAATTGATCACTTCATCCGGTTGAGTTGGGATACCAAGCCGGGTCAGTTTGGAGGCATAATCCTCCCGGGTTTGAATAGGTTTATTGGAAAGAAAAACAACCTTTCTCTTATTTTCTCGGAGCCGTCGGATCACGCTATCTGCTCCAGGAATGAGCTGATCGCTTCGATAAATGGTCCCGTCCAAGTCGAAGATAAAGCCTTTAAACATCCTTCACCCTTTTTCTATCCTCTTTAGAAATAAAGATGAACCTGTTGTATCAAATAAAAAGCTAAGCCAGCCATTACTGCCGAGGCGGGTATGGTGATAAACCAGGCCAGGATGATATTCTTAGCCACTCCCCATCGAACGGCTGAAATCCTCTGACCCGCCCCCACGCCCATGATGCTGGAAGAAACGACGTGTGTCGTAGAAACTGGACCTCCGGCCAATGCCGCTCCTAAGATGACGGCTGCCGAGGAAGATTGAGCACAGAAGGCATGAACAGACCTCAGGCGATAAATTTTTGAACCCATGGTCTTGATGATTTTCCACCCCCCACTGGCTGTCCCGAGGGCAATGGCAGTAGCACAGCCAGCTAC
>JAFGDM010000223.1 GCA_016932115.1 Deltaproteobacteria bacterium
ACCTGACGGCTCTTTACAGAATGTTTTATGTCAGAAACCGGCTGGCAAAGGAAAACGAAGGAGGGTGATATCCCAGCTCTCGGATCCCCCGAAAAAGCGTCCAGGACATGCCGATCATTGTTGAATAATGTAACAATTTGGCTGTTTGAAATGCCGTAGCCGGCGGCCCGGAGCATGGGGGTCTTTCTTAAAACTCAAAAACGAAGAAGCCGCATGGCCATATTATGCTTTGGGCAACGGGTGAGGCGGGCGGAGGTCTTCCGGGGAACCGCCGAAAAAGGTCGATCCTTGAAGTTTCCGTGAAGCCTCGCCGCCCGCCTTTGCTACCCCGGTGTTTTCATGCTCCAGCCCGAATACTCTTCGTTTTTGAGTTTTAAGAAAGATCCCCATGCCTGGTGCTTGCGATTTTGCAAACAGCTAAATTGTTACTGAATAATGAGTTTTGCCGCACATTTTACAGATTATCCTCCTGTTGGCCGCTGTCCGGTAAAGTGGTTATCTTGGGTCGGCGATCGAGAAATTCCCGTAAACCTGGCTTAAGGTAGAATCGGCTGAGATCAAAACGCTCCAGGGCTGCGGCCAGAGCTTCGATTTTATCTCGGCCGGCCGTTTTTGAATTGACAATCAAGAGGTATTGACCCTTAAGCCGGCAAAGGCCGCCTAAGCTGGAGCTTCCCTCCTTTTTGAGATTTTCATAGCGCACCTCGATGCCCAGATTTTGAGCGACTTCCTCGAGCTGCTTTAGTAACGCATTTTCATCCAACCGATTACCCCTGTCTACGATCGATGCAATCAATCCTTTTTCATTTTCATGACCCGGTTTAAACACCCTACGGGTTTTGGGATGAATCCCCTGCGGTAAAAGAAAACCATTTCCACAGTTTCGTCAAACGCAGTGGATACAAAATACAAAAATGAGATGACCAAGTCAAAGTCTTCCCGGCGCTGTCCGTGTTTTGTGAAAAATGGAATCGATAGATGCCCATGAAAAGATTTTCTGAAAATCCGTATCATAACGATTTTATTCGCTGCGCGGGTAAAGGCCTACGCGGCAAAATTCCTTTGACGTTTTAAAAAAAAGTGTGCTATGCATAAAGCGGTTTTCCCAGTAGGCGCGGACAATCGCATCAGGATGCAAAAAGGAGAACGTTATTGGCGAAAACAGGAATCGTGAGACACAAGAAGTACATGGAACACTGGATGGGAGAGTACCACCCCGAATCGCCTATGCGTCTTGAGGCCATCTACGCTATGCTCGATGCGCCTGATATGGCGGGTAAATTTTCGGAAGTTGCTTTGGGACCGGCCGACAATACGGACATCATGCGGGTGCATTCTGCTGAATATGTAGGTAGGATTGAGTCTACGGCAGGGGTTGAGTACACCTATCTGGATCCCGACACCCAGACCTGTGCGGCTTCTTATGATGCAGCAATGCTCGCAGCGGGTGGGGTTTGCCGATCTATTGCGATGGTCCACTCCGGTGAGCTCAACAACGCTTTTGCATTGGTCAGACCGCCCGGGCATCATGCCGAAAGGAGTCAAGCCAAGGGTTTCTGCCTTTTCAATAATGTGGCCATAGGAGCAAGATACGCGAAGGAACTGCTTGGCATAAACCGTATTCTTATCGTGGACTGGGATCTGCATCACGGAAACGGTACGCAGCACACCTTTGAGGAGGAATCCTCCGTTCTGTATTTCTCAACCCATCAATATCCCTATTATCCGGGAACGGGTGCATTCGATGAAGTCGGAAAAGGAAAGGGGAAAGGATTCACGGTCAATGTTCCCCTCACCATAGGGCACGGAGATGGGGAGTTCATGACCATATATCAACAGCTCTTGCGGCCCATTGCGATGGAGTATCAGCCGGAATTTATTTTAGTGTCGGCAGGCTTTGATATCTTCTGTGGAGATCCCCTGGGCGGGATGAACGTAACGTCCAAGGGTTTTGCCGGACTGACTCGGGTGATCATGGACATCGCAGATGCATGCTGTGGCGGAAAAATCGTCTTCACACTGGAAGGCGGTTACAATGTGTTGGGAGAGAGGGACTCAGTGAAAGAGGTTCTCAAAGAACTGGCAGGATTGGCTTTTACAAGTCCACCGGATCTCATGGCTCTTGCCAATCCTGAGATGACGAATTTCCTGCTGGCAAGAGTCAAGAGTATCCAGAACGCCTACTGGAAAAACCTGTAGGTTAATGAGGCTGTATGGTTTTTCCCTGCCTGTCGCTTTCTCCTCGCCTAGAGCCTTCATCGTGAGCCGTCAAGGCCGTTTTGGAAAATACGGTGACGTGAAACGACGCACCTGCCTCCGAAATGCGGGGACCCGGCTGTTGCCTACAAGAGTGATGACGGAAGGCGGCAGGCACCCTTTCATGAGGTCTCGGAGAATTTCCATACGCAGGGCCGACCGTTACGATATCGGCTTCATCGGACGACTCAGCGCGGAGGTTTTCAGTGTCTACGGACCCTATGGGCATCTCGTTCCGGAATGGTTCGAATCCGATCTGACCGTCACTCTCATCGCAATTGTAGGGGGCTTGCCTTCGGGGTTTGTAATGATGGGGCGGCTCTTTGGAAGCGTCGAAAAGGAAAACCGATGCGAGCTCCTTGCCATTGCCGTAGAGCCGCATCTGCACCGCCGTGGAATTGGTGGAATGCTGCTCCGAAAAATACAGAAGGAGGCGGAAAGGCTCGGAGAATCCACCCTCATACTTCATACCGCTGTGGATAATTTTCCCGCCCAAGATCTTTTCAGGAAGCACGGTTTCATATCTCTTTCCCTCAAGAGACACTTCTATCCTTCAGGCAGAGATGCCGTGATGATGAAAAAAGCCGTCTGAAGGGCGAACTTTTTGATTTTCTTTTGGGATGGGGGCTCGCGCATTTTGGGACTTGAAGTCAGGCGGCTTAACGGGGTATAATGAAAATTCATTGGTTCTTGGGAGAAATCCATGGCGCAAATTGATGCTTTTTTCAAGTTGATGCACGAACAGGGCGCCTCAGACCTTCACATGGTTTCAGGTCAGCAACCTGTGCTGAGAATAGGCGGGGAGCTCGAACGGGTCAAATATCCTCCTTTTGAAAACGACCCTCTTAAGTCGATGCTTTATGAGATTACACCGGAACACAAGATTAAGGAATTTGAGGAAACCGGTGATGTGGATTTCGCTTACGAGATTCCAGGATTGGCCAGGTACCGGGCCAATTTTTTCCAGCAGAAGTACGGGATAGGCGCAGCGTTCAGGGAGATTCCCTCTCGCATTATGACCTGCGAAGATTTAGGCCTTCCCAAGGTGGTGCAAAGACTGGCCAGTTTGCCTAGAGGGCTTGTGTTGGTGACCGGCCCTACAGGCAGCGGCAAGTCTACAACACTTGCCGCGATCGTGCACGAGGCCAACATCCGTCGCAAGGACCACATTATCACTGTTGAGGATCCTATTGAGTTTGTCCACAAGAGCGAAAAAGCCATTGTCAATCACCGAGAGGTGGGCATGCACACAAAGTCCTTTGCCGCCGCCTTGAGAGGAGCCCTTCGGGAAGACCCGGACATTATCATGGTGGGCGAGATGCGGGACCTTGAAACGATCTCCCTGGCGATCGAAGCCTCGGAAACCGGCCATCTTGTTTTTGCGACCCTACATACCAACAGCGCTTCCAAAACCGTGGATAGAATCATTGAGGTTTTCCCTGTAAGCCAGCAGGAGCAGATCCGCAATACCCTTGCCGACGGTCTCAGGGCCGTCATTTCACAGGCCCTCTTCAAGAGAAGGGACACGAGGGGTCGAGTGGCTGCGCTGGAAATAATGATCGCCAACCCGGCAGTGCGAAACCTGATCCGGGAAGGCAAAACCTATCAGATCCCTTCCATGATCCAAACGGGAAAGAAGTACGGCATGCAATCCCTTGACGATGCCATTATGGAACTCATGACCAAGAAGATCATAAGCTCCGATGATGCGTACACACGGTGTGTCGATAAAGCTAAATTTTTGCCTTATCTGAAAAAACCGCCCTCGGATTTCACGGAAGTGTAACCTGTTCTCATTCCTGAAGAGCACCATCAAGGGAGTGGGGCCGGAGGGCCCAAAAGAGCGATGAATCAAAGCAGAGGGAGAGAGAGATTATGAGACGCCAAGAGATCGATCACATTCTAACAAGCATGCTTGAGTCTCATGACAATGTTTCCGATCTCAACTTCACGGTGGACAAACCCTTTCAGGTTGAATCTTCCGGTCAGTTAAAAACGGTTGATCTTTCCCCACCGATCGCCAGGATCACGCCGTTCCAGGCAGAATCTCTTGCGCTCAATATCTTGAACGGTGACCGAAGACTCACGCGGATGCTTCTCAACCAGGGTTCTTGTGACGCATCCTACTCACTGGCCGGAAAGGCTCGATTCAGGGTCAATATCTTTTCTCAAAAGGGTTGTTACTCTACGGTTATGAGGCAACTGGCCACAAGAGTTCCCACCATCGATGAAATGGGGCTGCCTCCCGCGTTTCGAAAAATGGCTGAGGACAGAAATGGCATGATTCTTGTCACAGGTGCCACCGGAAGCGGGAAATCCACATCCCTTGCGGCGGTCCTCAATGAAATAAATGAAGCCAAGTCGGTTCATGTGGTAACCCTTGAAGATCCGGTGGAATATGTTCATGCTCAAAAAAAAGCCACCTTTAATCAACGAGAACTGGGTATTGATTTCGACAATTTTGCCAATGGACTCAGAGCTGCGCTGAGACAGGCGCCGAAGGTGATACTCGTCGGGGAGATGAGGGATAAAGAGACTGTGGAGATCGGCCTTTCCGCAGCGGAAACAGGGCACCTTCTCCTTACGACGTTACATACGGTGGATGCCGGCCAGACTATCAACAGAATCGTGGGCATGTTTGAAAGGGAAGAAGAAAAACAGATCCGGATTCGCCTTGCGGACTCCATCCGGTGGATCGCTTGTCAGAGGCTGCTGCCCAAGATCGGAGGCGGACGTGTGGCGGCCTTTGAAATTCTGTTCACGAATTTGAGGGTCAAGGATGCCATTCTGCATGGGGAAGCGGAGGGAAAGACCTTTTATGACATGATCGAACAGGGAAATGCCTTCGGGATGATGACCTTTGATCAGAGCATCGCCGATCTTTACGAGCGAGGTTTGATCACCCAGGAGACAGCCTTGAGTTACGCTTCCAGGAAGGCAGCGGTGGGAAGGGCCATTGATGCGCTCAAGGCGGCGAGGGGTGAAAAGACGACCTCCATCGAAGATCTGAGCCTCGATCACGAATACGGCAGGAAGCAAAGTACTTGAGGGGGTTGAACAATGGAGATCTCTTGCGAGAAATGCCACAGCCGGTTCACCGTTCCGGATGAAAAGGTCCCCAAGGACCGAGTGATCAAGCTTGCGTGCCCGAAATGCCGGGGAAGCATATCGGTGGGGAATGAACCGCCCACCACCAACCTTAAATCCAAGACGGCCGCCGATGGCGAAGAATTTCGTCTCCGATTCATTGAGTCGAAAGCACACCATAAGCCTGCGGAAGAATCATACGGTTATGAAGACTACACGGGAGACCAGGCACTTGAATTCTTTGAAGAAGGGATAAAACTTGCTCTTGTGATGGCGGAAAGCCGAGAGCAAAGCGCGATAATGCGGAGCGCCGTTGAACACATCGGCTACAAGTTCATTGACACACCGAATACCCGAGATGCCATAGGGAAACTCCGCTTTCATCACTTTGATCTAATGATTCTTGCGGAAGGTTTTGACGGGCAGTCACTGGACCAGAGCGCGATTCTCAACTATCTGAACCGTTTGCCGATGTCTGTGCGCCGGAGAATCTTCCTGGCCCTTGTTTCCGAACGTTTCAAGACGATGGATAACATGATGAGTTTTTCCATGAGTGCCAACGTCGTCATAAATACCAAGGACAAGGAGAAAATTGATCTTGTCTTGCGCAAGGCGATTGTGGAAAATGATAGGTTGTGCAAGGTTTTTAAGGACACTCTCTTGGAAACCGGGAAGCTTTGATGCGTCCATGGGTTATCGGACGCCGTTCGGATCCACCTCACAGGGAAGAAGACATGCTCCCTTTACGGGCGTAAGCGTATTTAGCCAAAGCTTTCGGAGTCTTGTTATCCTTGCCTTTTCTCCTAATGCCCAAACAGACCCACCGGCGCCTGCCCCTGTAAACCTGGCCCCGCACCCTTCGTTTTCCGCCTGATGGATGAGTTGATCCGTGATGGGAATGAGGGCATCGGGTGTGATTTCTCTTCGCACGGCCATTTCTTCGCGAAGAAGGGTTGCGGCCTCTTCCCATGCCTTTTTCTTGATCACCGGGCCCAGTCTTCTTACCACATCGTTGACCTTTACCCACCCGGCTCTCGTCTTCCCGGAGAGAAAGTTCTTCATCCATGCTTGGTTCATCCGAGATGAGACATGACTGGTCCCACTGTACGCAAGGAGAAGGTGCTCCGACATCTCCCTCTGCCCGCCGCGATTCAGCAAGGGTTGTCTTCGAAAGAGACGCTTAGTACTTTCATAATGCCATATCCACTGGTTTACACCGCCATAGACGGCAGCAGCCTGATCTTGGATGCCGCACCTGCCTACACTGACCGAATCCTCCAAATGGTAACCCAGATGCAGGATTTCTTTTCGGGTCAACATGCGCCTCCCAGGGTGCGCGGTTGCCTTGGAAAGGGCCTTGATTAACGCGATCAAGGCGGTGCTTGATCCCCCCAGAGCCGCTTTGACGGGTGAAGCGGCCCTGATGTGCACCTCGAGGCCATGACACGCGAAACACGCAACGGCTGCGAAAAAGAGACCGAAGGGCGTATCGAACCGACAGGTATCGGCAGAATATTCCTCATCATGGAAGAAGCCATGAGAGCTGATCCTGACCCTCCCCTCGGTGAAAGGCGCCAGGGCAACTTTTGTTCTCAGAGTAAGGGCAAGGTTGATGGTTACCGGTACTACAGGGGCCATGGGCAGAGCAAAAGGTTTGATATCCCATGTTCCTCCCGAATCAATCCGGCAAGGGGCCGAAGCCTCAACAGGAGAATTCTCCAGGCTCTTCTTGAGTGACAGAGGCGGCGGTACGTTCAGATTGGAGGAGACCATCGGTTGGTTGCACCGTCGTAAGACCAGCAATCCATGAGCGCTTTTCTGGATGTGAAATGGGGATCCTCCGCCCAGAGAAGCATCTGTTGATGCGCTTCATTGAGCTTTCTAAATTTCTCCGCCTCTCCACCCACATCAGGATGATGAACCTTGGCCAGCCTTTTATATGCCGTTTTGATTTTGCTCACATGACCGGCGGAAAATAGCTCTTCCAGCTTGAGTTTAAGGAGTTTCATGCTCTCCCTTTCCTGCCTGGATAACCTGGGTCGTTTTCGTTCATCCGGTTTAATGGATCCCGGCGGGATCCCCTTGCCGTGATTCCTTTGCAGGATGCACAGTGACGCATAGCTTTTTGATGTCCGATTATTGACAAGGTGATACCATTCATTTCCTGACTGAAGGATCAATCGTTTCAGATCTTCGGCAGGTTTTTTCCCGTATGTTCTGCGCGTGAGAAATCTGGAAATTTGCTGCGACCAAACCGGCAGCACATCCAGCACCACAAAGCTTTTATCAAAGGAAAAAGCGGCATACCTTGCGTTGAACGCTCTCAGCAAACCGTTGGATAGGGAAAGGACCCAGGCCATCTGCCGCCTGCATTCCTTGGAGCAGTAACGTCTCCCCTTGCCGATGCGGGTTGTCCCGCAGGAGAGGCATTTCTTTTGGGTGCCGAAATCTGTTCCGGTCGCAATGAGAGTCACATTGGGCATAGGCAAATCTACCATGCATTAGGAAAAGGGCCCGCTTTTCGGATACGTTAAAACCACACAACTACTATACTGCCAAAATATGCAAGAAGCAAGATCCATAAATTTTGTTGACCATGGTTAAAAGTTTATATTATTATATATAGAAAAGATATAATTATATAACATTTTTGCACACTGCACTACGACCAGGTCGCAAGATCAAAAAGGAACCTGTGAGGAAAAAGCTTTTATGGCGAGACGACGCCCTTTTTGGGTGCTTTTTTCCGTTTTGAGCATCGTGGTCTTTTCAAATTGCACAACCTTCTCCCCCCTCGACATACCTAAGGATGAAAACGTCGCAAAAGCTTCTGAGCTGAGGACGTTTAGGAGTTTGGAGCAAAAGGCCCCTATAAGGATCTCGGAAGAATACTCTGTGTCCCATGCCCCCTTGGTACAGGGTGTAACAGGCGGTGGTGGAGAGACGCACCCACCGCCGGATGCGGAGAGGTTGCCGAAACAGGAGCAGATCGACTCTGCGCTTGAGTTCTGTGAGGCTTCCAATGATTACTGGGAACGAGGCGATTTGGAAAATGCGGTGGCGGCCCTGGATGAGGCCTACTCTCTTATTTTAAAGGTGCGGGCGAACGGCGATCCTGATCTTTTGCAGCAAAAGGAGGATTTGCGTTTCACTATCTCGAAAAGAATTGTGGAGGTTTATGCGTCCCGATTTACTGTGGCCGGCGGAGACCACAATGCTATCCCTCTTGTCATGAATGATCACATACGCAGGGAGTTGGAATTATTTAAGGGACGGGAAAGGGATTTTTTTATAAAGGCTTACAGCCGTTCAGGGCGTTACAGACCGGCTATAGTCAAGGCTCTGAAGGAAGCGGGAATGCCCGAGGAGCTTTCATGGTTGCCTCTGATCGAAAGCGGATACAAAGTGAGGGCGCTTTCCAGGGCGCGAGCCCTTGGGATGTGGCAGTTTATTGCCTCTACCGGATATCGCTACGGCCTGAAGAGAGATCAGTGGATCGACGAGAGGATGGACCCCGATAAGTCTACTGTTGCGGCCATTTCATATCTTCACGAACTCCATCAAATGTTTGGTGACTGGACGACGGCACTGGCTGCCTACAACTGCGGGGAGACCGGGGTGATGAATCGGATCAAAACTCAGAAAATCAATTACCTGGATAACTTTTGGGATCTTTATGAGAAGCTTCCGGTTGAGACGGCGCGCTATGTCCCGAGGCTTCTGGCTGTGCTTCATATTATCAGAGATCCTGCGGCCCATGACATGGAGTTACCCCCTGTGGATGATGAAGTGGAAACAGAAGAGGTGCCTGTCCACAGGCAGGTTCTTGTTAAGGCGGTGGCCGCGCGGCTGGGGTTGGACCCCTTAATCTTGCAAGAGATGAATGCCGAACTGCGCCATGATGCAACGCCTGATGCTCCATACGCCTTGAAGGTTCCTGCCGGGAGAGGGGAAAGCCTTCTTTCCGTGATCCATGAAATTCCCACCCATGCGCCTCCAGCGTATGCCTATAGAGGTTCGAATTCCCTCATCCACACGGTCAGACAGGGAGACACCCTGTCGAGCATCAGCAAGAGATACCGGACCTCGGTGAACGCAATCATGTCTGAGAATGCTCTGAAACAGAACACCATACTTAGGGTGGGGTCGAAACTGAAGTTGCCGGGAAGGAGGGCAAAACAACCTGCAGGGCTTGCGCAGTCATCCGTCGTCAGGAAAAGAAATGTCGATGAAAAGCCGATCCGGGAAACCCTCGACTCGGATATAAAGAAAACCTACACAGTGCGAGGGGGCGACAACCCCTATTTGATCGCCAAAAAACACGAAATGAATCTTTCGGATTTCCTGCAGCTCAACAATTTAACTGCGGAATGCACCATCTTCCCGGGTCAGAATCTCGCGGTCAAAGGAGATTGATCCTGTTGATGATGACCGGCAGCTCTTCCAGACATGCCAAGGTATAATCGGGCTCCGGATCCTCTGAGACGATGACCGGTTCTCTTCCATTGGTCAGTAAAACGGTTCGCGCTCCTGCTTCATATCCCGCGATGATGTCAAACCTAAAATCACCTACCACCACAAGGTCTTGAGGCAATAATCCCATACGTTGAGCGGCTCGATGAACCCCGTCGGGTTGAGGCTTCGGCAGGCAGTCGTCCCTTGTGATGATGGCAGCGAAGGAGCGGCAATCAATCGCCTTGAACTTCTCGAGCGCTTTTTGCACGGATTGGAAGCTGTTTCTGGTGATGATGCCGATCAGCAGGGCCTTCTGTTTCAGAAAATTCAGACAGGCTTCGGCGCCTGTGTTGGGAACCGATTCCCGAGCCGCTTGTTCCTCTTTCATTTCCAGTATTTTCAGGAGAGGCGCTTTAAGCAAGGGGGGCAGGCTTTCAAGGTATTCGAGGATGGGAACATCAAGAGGGCACCCCATTTCTTTCTTGATGGCGGGAAAATCAAGGGCCCCGGGCATGGTGAGGGTGCCGTCAAAATCAAAGAGCACACCTTTGATCCTACCATCCTTTTTCCGATCATTCTCGCTCATAAGATTTAGGGTCCTCATTTTGACGCCTCGGCCGATGATGCTTTGCCTTTTGCATGACTTTCCATGCGCTTTTTCTTCTCACTTTTCTTGCAGATCTCCCATATGATACACTGGTTTCGGAACTTGCAATAGCCGCATGGGTCGGTGCAGGCTTCGCAACGATCAAGACATTCCCGGCAATACCCCACGTCCATTTTGTTGCATTTCACGGCAGCGTCTCGATCAGGATGAAACAAACATTTCATGGCTGTATTCCTTATTCATCTTTTATCCTTTTGCAGTGGTCCACATCAGATGTTCACGGTTCCCCGCATAAACAACGTACCAGATTGAGTATTACAATTCAATGGAATCACGTTCCACGGTATTCTGCCTCGGGATTTCTCTTCCATGCCGAGGGCGCTTGGAAGCGGACTACCGGTTGACATGGTGGTGAGGATTTGGTATTTTTTTATCTATCAGGATTGATGATTTTGTTAAGGAATAAACCCTCGGGAGTCTTGAAGCATGGGCTTGATCTTTGATGCCGGGGCAGCAAGGCTTTATGAAGCCTGGTATCAGTCGCCTCAGGGCCGGGCAATGGATCAGCTCGTCAAAGACTCGGTCTTCAACCTCCTTGAGCTTCAGCCTGGAGAAAGAATCCTGGATATCGGTTGCGGTGAGGGAAATCATCTTTTGTTTTTCAGCAGGTTGGGATTCAATGTGGTCGGGCTTGACGCTTCTTCTTACATGGTTCGACGGGCAAGGGAACGCCTGGGCCGCCAAGCCGTTTTGGAGGTGGGCGAAGCGGAAGACCTCCCGTATGAGGACAATGAATTTGATGTGGCCCTATTCATCAATACGATTGAATTTCTGAACAATCCGATAGAGGCCTTGAGGGAGGCGGGAAGGGTGGCACGGCGGAGGATTTTTATTACGGTCACTAACAGTTTTTCCTGGTATTGCCTAGTGATGAAGTTGAAACATTTCTTTCGAGAATCTCTTTTTACCCACGCTGCCTTCTATAACTTGTGGGAACTGAAATCTTACCTTTATTCAGCTCTTGGGGATGTGCCGATAAAGTGGCGGAGCGCTCAGGTACAAGCGCCCGTGCTGGAGAAGATCGGGGGACTGCTTTTTGAACGTCGGTACCTCGAAAAGTGCCCCTTCGCCTCATTCCTGGCGCTTTCGGCAACCATTCAATATACAGCCAAGACAATCCAGACTCCTTTGAAAGTTCGGCTGGGAAAGGCAGGCGAGCCGGCTGTAGAGGGCGCTGCTATGGGAGAAGCGAAAAATGAGAGAAGCTTCCCTTTATGAAAAGCAGAAAAATCTGATGGTTCGCTGCTTTCTTTGCAGCCATCGATGTCTTATCAAGGACGGAGATAGGGGAATCTGCAATGTCAGAGAAAATCGTAGCGGAACTCTCGTAAGCCTTGTCTATGGAAAGATTATCGCAAGGAATGTTGACCCCATTGAAAAAAAGCCCCTCTTTCATTTTCTGCCGGGCTCGCGCTCCTTTTCCATAGCAACGCCGGGATGCAATTTCCGCTGTCTTTTTTGTCAAAACGCGGACATCTCTCAGATGTCGGCAAACCGAAAGGAGATACAGGGCGAAGACACGCTTCCTGAAAATATCGTCCAAGATGCGCTGAACACCAAATCGACCACGATAGCGTATACCTACACGGAACCGACCGTATTTTTCGAGTTTGCCATAGATACGGCTCGTCTTGCTGCTAAAAAAGGCATACGAAATGTGTTCGTTTCCAACGGGTACATGACTGAAGAGTGCCTAAAGGAAATCCACCCTAATCTTCACGGTGCCAATGTGGACCTGAAGGCTTTCTCGGACCGTTATTACAAAGAGCTTTGCGGGGCAAGGCTGGCACCTGTTCTGAGGACTCTCGAAACCATGGTAAAACTGGGAATCTGGCTCGAGGTTACCACCTTGCTTATCCCGGGGGAGAATGACTCCGTAGAAGAGCTAACGAACCTGGCAAAATTTCTTGCCCGGCTCGATCCGGATATCCCATGGCATATCAGTCGCTTTCACCCCACTTACAAGCTCACGCACATCCACGCTACGCAGCCTGAGAGTATCCGCAGGGCCAGAGATATCGGATACGAGGCGGGGTTAAAGTATGTTTATTCCGGAAACCTCCCGGGTGATTCGGGTGAGAAAACCTTCTGCCATCAGTGCGGCAAAACGCTTATCGATCGGTACGGGTTTTCCGTCCGTCGGAATCTGATCGAGGAAGGCAAGTGCCCGAAATGTAACGCCCCCATCTCCGGAGTATGGAATTAATACTTTACCATGATGAGGCGGAGACCGCGTGAGGGCGCTTTGATACCTGCGGTTCTCCTGTCCTTGGCGCGGAGGATTTCAGCGAATTCCTCCTCAGTGAATTTTCCACTTCCCACTTCGATCACTGTGCCAACGATATTGCGCACCATGTGTCTTAAGAAGCCGTTTGCTTCAAAGATGAACCGGAGGCTGCCGTCATCGGCACTGTGAAGCTCAGAGCGCATCATTTCTCTTACAGGGTTGATATTGCCGCTTCCCGAAGATCGGAAGGAAGAAAAGTCATGTCTTCCCTGGAGGGTGGCTGTGCAAGCTTTCATACCTTCCACATCAAGCTTGCGGGAAACATGCCAGGCGTAGGTGCGAAGAAAGACATCAGGATCAGGACGGTTTAAGACCGTGTATTCATAGGTTTTGCTTTTGGCATTGTAACGGGCATGGAAATCCGCGGGAACGTAATCAGCACACTTTATATAGATATCGTTCGGAATGAGAGCGTTCAGCCCTTTTCTCAGACCGGCAAGGGGGATTTGCGAGCATGTTCTGAAGTTGCAAACCTGATGGAGAGCATGGACGCCTGCATCTGTTCTTCCTGATGAAATAAGGGCGCTATGGCGACCGGTCATGCACCGGATGGCTTCTTCCAGAACAGCTTGAATAGTCGGCTCTTCTTTTTGGCGTTGCCAGCCAAGATAGCGGCTGCCGTCATACTCCAGGATGAGCCGGATATTCCTTTCCACCATGGTTGCACTCAGAGTAACAAAAAGGGAAGCCTCCGAAGGCTTCCCTTTTTGTTGGGTCGAGGTTAGGTCGAATCTTATTGCTTTTAACGTTTTGAATATTGGAATCTTGCCCTGGCACCTCGAAGCCCGTATTTTTTGCGCTCACTTACACGGGAATCCCTTGTAAGCATTGCCGCTTTCTTCAAAGGAGGGCGAAGGTCAGGCTCAATCAGCGTCAGAGCACGGCCGATCGCATGCCGGATAGCGCCTGCCTGTCCGGATATTCCTCCGCCTTTTACGTTGACCTCGATGTCATACTTGCTGAGCGTATCGGTGAGTGCCAAGGGCTGTCTTACGAGGAGCCGATCCGCCTCACGGTTCATGTAGTCATCGAGAGGTCGCTTGTTCACAGTGATCACGCCGTTCCCGGACTTCAGCCAGAGGCGCGCCACGGCCGATTTTCTCTTGCCTATTGCGTGGAATCGTTCTTGAGTCATCTATATCTCCAACTTCTCCGGTTTTTGCGCTTCGTGGGGATGCTCGGATCCGGTATAGATTTTCAGCTTTTTGAGTTGACGCCTACCGAGACTGTTTTTGGGCAGCATCCCCTTAACGGCCGAACGAATGATTCGTTCGGGCTTCCTGGTCAGCAGTTTTTCGGCGGTGATTTCCTTGAGACCGCCTACGTATCCGCTGTGATGGTAATATACCTTCTGATCGTGTTTGGCGCCGGTCATGGAGATTTTGTCTGCATTGATGACGATGATAAAGTCTCCTGTGTCCGCATGTGGGGTAAAAATGGGCTTGTGTTTTCCTCGCAATCGCGTAGCGATTTGACTGGCCAACCTGCCCAGGATTTTGTTCTCCGCATCGACAAGATACCATTTCTTGTCAATTTCCCGCTCTTTTGCTACAAAGCTTTTCATTGTTTGTTGTCCTTGCTGTCGGAAATCGAAATTTCTATTTTTAGGCGACATTTAAACGCTTGTCAAGTAAATTTTATCTTCTTTCTTGTTGACAAGCTTTGGAAGGGCTGTTACAAAAAGACCGTTTTATCGCGCCCGTAGCTCAGTTGGATAGAGCGCCGGGCTTCGAACCCGTAGGCCGCAGGTTCGAATCCTGCCGGGCGCGCTCGATAAATTCATGGAGTACTGGTATCTTGGAGTGCTGGAGTAAAGGAAACGGATTCAGGTTCATGGCCCACGGTTCACGGGCAAACGCCTTTTTTAACTGATTTTGTCTTATCCTGCGCCGTGCACCCTGTCCCGTACGCCTTTCTTCATTGGGCCTGTAGCTCAGCTGGCAGAGCAGTTGACTCTTAATCAATTGGCCGAAGGTTCGAATCCTTCCAGGCCCACCAGGAAAAAACCGGGTGCAGCAAGAAGTGGCCATAGGATTAAGATATTGATTTTCCTTAAAAGCCACAGTAGCTCAGTCGGTAAAGGACCTCACCCGGAATCAGAAGGGAGGGTTCCGGTAACACGCCGGCACTAGCTATCTGATTTTAGTCAGTGCGGATTTGTAGATATCCCAGTTCCCCAAAGCCCATCCCGAACGCTGTCTGTAACTTATTCCCGAGTTCCTTTTCGTTAGTGAGGATTGGGCACTTGCATATGACCTTCCGCTTGATGTTACCCGATCAAAAGAGAAAGACTGTTTTCAACCTACCCTATCGATCCATTTTCCTTGGCATAAAAGCGTTTTTCCCCTAAGCTTCGCTGCAGAATGGGAGATGAGGCTTCGCGGGATCAATCGGCGGTAGGTTTAGCCTTCCTAAAGAGCGAATCTAGGCTGGTCATTAAACGTTCTCATTAGATTCTAACTTTTCAAATCTGAGAGGGATCCCCATGCTTGGTGCTTAAGGTGTTTTCAAAAAGCCAAAGTGTCACGAAATTCCAAATATCTTTGGCTAGGTTTTTGTGAATCATCTAAAGCTGCTAACTTCCTAAGAAGCCGTCAAAGCAGTCAATCATTATGTATCCTCAGACTGATCAAGAGAATAAATGCCGGCCGGAACACCAAGGAGGAAAACCCCGGTCTTTGCCTAATCCCAAATTGCCTTCCGCCCTTCAGTCATTCCACTATAGAGACTACCGCCGGCTTTGGGTTGGAACCTTTTTTTCCTTTATGGCAGTGGGTATGGAGCAGATCACCCGAGGGTGGCTCATCCTTCGCCTGACCGATGATTCCCCTTTTGCGCTCGCCTTGGTCATGATGTCTTTCGCCCTGCCGATGACTTTTGTATCATTGATCGGAGGGGTGCTCGCAGACCGCATTCCCCGGAAGCGGATAATACTGTTAACCCAAAGCGGAAATGCGATCCTGACATTGATTTTGGCAACACTCGACATGACAGGCTTCATCCTTTTCCGGCATCTCCTGGCAATCGGGGTGTGCGCCGGTACCCTGGCAGCCTTCAATATGCCCAGCCGGCAATCGATCATCTCGGATATCGTGCCCTTGGAAAGCCTCATGAATGCAATTTCCCTCAGCAGCGCAGGCATGAACATAACTCGTATCATCGGGCCTGCACTGGCCGGTGTGCTTATAATCTATCTGGACACAGCGGGAGTTTTCTACCTGGTCGCCCTCAGTCACGCCTTTTCCGCTCTGAGCACAGCACTGATTAAAACGGACGGGACTCAATCGAATGGCAGATCCGGCAAGGGGGTAGCTGCGGACATTCGTGAAGGGCTGAAATATGCGACCGGTGATCCCATCCTCCTCGGGCTTGTCATTATGAGTCTTGTGCCGTCCCTCTTCGGATTTCCTTATCTGGCCCTTCTTCCGGCATGGGGCAGGGAAGTCTTAAATATTCAGGCGGACGGATTGGGGATCTTGATGGCATGTGTTGGTATCGGCTCTCTTATAGGCGCGATGGGGTTAGCCTCTCTGGATCATCTGAGAAAGCGTGGCGCCTTTCTTGTGGCGAATGCTTTTGCATGGGGGTCCGCTCTGGCAATTTTTTCCCGATGTGCCTCCTATTCGACGGCGCTGCCCGCTCTTCTGATCGTGGGGCTTCTAAGCGCTGTCTTCATGTCTCTCAACATGACCCTTATGCAGTCTTACTCATCTCACGAAATGCGAGGCCGGATAGTGAGCATGGCCTTGATGACCTTTGGGGTTATGCCCTTGAGCGCAGTGCCCTTTGGGGCTGTTGCTGAACATATCGGTACAGCAGATTCTCTGGGAATTGCGGGTCTTTTGTTATGCCTCTTTGCCATTGGCTTCTTTTTTGTTTTCCCTAAATTTCGTGAGGTGGCCTGATCTAAAAACGTTTTCGACGTATGTGGAGTCTTCATGACAATTTTAAATCCTTAAGCTTCCTCGACAAATAGAATGGAGAAAAAATCCGAAAAATCCGAAATTCGAAACCAAGAGCAATATCCAAAATCAAAAACAAACCGGATCCAAACTGGTTCAAAGCTAAGTCAATAATACCAAAGCCCTACACAACCATTTTCTACACCTGACAGGTGCTCCGCTGCCGCTTCGCACCTGCAGGTAAGAAATATGTTCGGCGCAAAAGCTAATCTGATTTTTGTGAAACGTTCGGAACTGCAAGAATCATCATCAAAAAGGCATTGGCAGACCTCCTTCAATTCTTGACAGTCGACCTTTTTATGGACTATATTTGGTCATATCCAAGAAAAGGCGGGATTCTTATGAAACTATCAAACCAAATCAAACCCATAAGCTACTTAAAAGCCCATGCCGCTGAAATCGTAAGGAAATTGGGCGAAAGGCGGGAGCCTCTGGTCATAACCCAGAATGGGGAAGCCAAGGTAGTTGTTCAGGATATAGAGAGCTACGAGCAAACTCAGGAAACAATGGCCTTCTTGAAAATTCTGGCCCTCGGGATGCGCCAAATTGATGAAGGTAAGGTCTTGCCCGCTGAGGATGTGATAAAAGGGCTGCACGAGGGGCAGGAGGCTCGATGATGGCATTCGCGATTTTGCTGACTAATGACGAGGCATGCGATCTTGACGAGATTTATAATTATATTGCTCTCCATGATTCTCCCCAAAAAGCCGACTATTTTTTGGAGCGGATCGACAAAGTATTTTTTAGCCTATCGGAATTCCCCGAACGGGGTACCTATCCGAAAGAATTACTAGCGCTAGGGATTCGCGAATATCGAGAGATCTTTTTTAAACCCTATCGCATCATTTACCGAGTTATGGACAACATCGTGTACGTTCTTCTGATTGTTGACGGCCGTCGTGGCATGCAGTCTATGATGCAACGGCGATTGTTGAGAGCGTAGCGAAGGAGGAAAAGGTGTCAGATCTTGTGGAAGACCGGGACGCTGGTAATAAAGTAAGTTGAGGCCGGTATTTGTATCTGAGAATGGGCATGCTGTGAGCTTCTTAGGTTGTTTTTTTGTTCGCTTTCAAGCAAGGTATACCAACCTCCTTTGGTTTCGATTTTCCATTCA
>JAFGDM010000224.1 GCA_016932115.1 Deltaproteobacteria bacterium
CGTTTAGTGGGTTAACTGTCAAGCAAAAAATCATAATGTTACTTTGCCAAAATCAGAAGCAGGACTTTTGAGGCACGGAACTAGGAACTTGGGGTTTCTTATGAGCCTTCCGGAAAGTACGGCAAGCGTCAAGGTGTTTTTTTCGTTCGCCAGTTCACAAGGATTATGCCCACACACACCAGCGGCAGGCCCACCATCATCGAAGAGGTAAATTCTTCACCCAGGAAGAGAACGCCGAAGAGGACACCGAAAATAGGCGTAAAGAACGTGAAGGCCGAGAGGCGACTCACGGAATACTCGTGGATCAGCTTGAACCAGACAAAAAAGCTTGCGAAAGCCACAATTACCGACTGATAGAACAAGGACGCAGCTACACTGAAGGTGATTGTTTTGATCCACTGGGGCTCGAGTATCAAGCTGATAACGAGCAGGATGGGGATGGAAAAGAAGAGCTGATAGAGGAAGGTGTTAATGGGATGGATCTTGCCGGCCATGTATTTTTTAATATACAGGGTCGTGGCGCCCCAGAAAAAGGCTGCCATAATTTGCAAAATATCACCGATCAGCATGGTCGGTTTGGCGGTGGTGGGTTTTCCGTAAAACACAATGACGACGCCAAGAAATGCGAAGATGAGCCCGATGGTCTTCAGGAAGGTGAGCCGATCGCCTTTGAGAAAAAAATGGGCACCTGCGGCTACGACAAAAGGGCTCAAATAAACAAATATGACGGAGCGAGCCGAATCCGTGTACAGGAGGCCGAAATAGATACACGCAAACTCGAGCCCGAACAATAGACCGACTACAAAACCGTGAAAGAGCATCCTGTCAGTGTGAAAAATCTTCTGTTTGTTAACCATGCAGTAGATGAGACCGCAAAGACAGGCGATGCAGGAGCGGAGTGCAGATGCGAAGACGGGGGAAATGCCTTCATTGGAGTATTTTATCGCTGTATAGTTGAAACCCCAGAGGATCGTGAGGATGACGATCACGATTCCTGCTCTGAAATCCAGATAGTCCTTGTCGGCTGGTGACGGCACGATCTGCATCGTTTACCTCCGAAGATCACAGGTAGAGAATTGAGGGCAGCCCTCGCAGGAAAAGGAGCCCTCCAGTTTTCCGCCGAAGCGGCCGAGAAAGGCGAAGGATTTCCTCGGCACGAGCATGTAGGAGGAAGTCACCCGGACGCCCGGATCCGGTTCCTGAAGCATGTCGATGATCCTTTTCTGTAAAGGCATGGGAACCCCTTTGCATCCGGGCGCCCTTCTGAAGCCTTTCTTAAAACCTCGCAACGAGGCGTCTTCAATAATTTCCGCCCAGAGGGCATTTCCCGCCTGTTTCACAGCCACGGTGCCGACGACATCAAGTATGTAGCCTTCCATGGCTTTCCCGAGGTCAAAGAACGCCTTCACCTGGTTCTCAAGCTCGGGGCCGATCGACACAAGGGCAAAATAGCCTAGCGCCGCTCCATGAAAAAAGGGATGAAACTCGCCGGAGCAGCCAATTTTTTTGAATTTCATGAGCGGGGATATTTGTTTGTTACCAAGTTCCAGCATTTCATCAAGGAGAGTCAGGACTTTTTCCTCAGGAAGGCTCTTGTATCCGATCTGCTTCAGAACCTGGTCTTTGTGGATGGTTATGCTCAAAACCCGGGCCGCCCGAATCGATGAAAAGGAAACGAATTTTTCGGGATCCTATTACAATAGGATCTGAAGAGTCAACCCAAAGTCCACTTCCTTCCTTTTATCGCAGAGGTGCTGTGGAGAGTGGGAGCGGGGGGGGATACCTGAAAGGTTGACTGAGTGCGTTATACCGGACTATTTGTATGTAACGACCTTGAGAGAGAGGTCGGCGGAAGAGGGAATAGTGTTGGAAAGAGCGCGAAATGGAAAAGGCACGAAGAAATAGAACCTATGATGTCATCATCGTAGGGGGCGGAATTGTGGGGAGTGCCGCCGCTTACTATCTCATGAAACAAGATCGTAATCTCAAAGTGGCTGTGGTGGAAAGAGATCCGACCTATATCTATGCCTCAACCACGTTGTCCATGGCCAATATTCGCATACAGTTCAGCCTCAAAGAGAACATCCAAATTTCGCAATATGCTTTCGAAGTGCTGGATTGCTTTGACGATGAGATGGCTGTTGATGATGAGAGGCCCAACATCGCATTCCGCCGGGAGGGGAACCTCTTTCTGGTGGATGAAGGAGGCCGGTCGAATGCCGAAAAAGCCTTTGCCTTGCAGGGGTCTCTGGGTTGCCCCATCGAGTGGTGGAGCCCACGAAAAATCAAGGAAAAATACCCTCTGTACGACGTTTCCCATTTTTCGGCAGGGACCTACGGCCCACAGGACGGGCACCTGGACGCTTACGCGCTGCTTATGGGCTACAAAGCTAAGGCCCGATCCCTGGGGGCCGCTTTTATAACCGATGAGGTGATCGGGATATTGGATGAGGACCGCGGGGTATGCGGTACCGCGTTGGCTTCAGGATCCGAGCTCATTTCTAACGTTGTGGTGAATTGTGCGGGAGCCTGGGCTGCCGTAGTGTCAAGGACCGTCGGGGTTGAGATCCCGGTGATTCCCGTGAAACGCCGGATTTTTGTATTGGATACGAAAGTGAAGCCTGACAAGCCGCTTCCGTTGACTGTTCTTCCGTCAGGGCTTTACTTCAGGACGGAAACAGGCAATCTGATCCTTCTGGGCAAATCGATGGATGATGATCCCGTGGGTTTCAGCTTTGCTTGGGACGACAAGCGATTTCAGGACCTCCTCTGGCCGGAGTTGGCTGATTTTGTTCCTTCGTTTGATACCCTCAGGATCGTGAGGGGTTGGGCCGGCCTTTATGCGGTGAACACTCTGGACCGGAATGCCGTTCTGGGGGAATGGCCGGAACTGAAAGGATTTTACCTGGCCAACGGCTTCTCCGGCCACGGCCTTCAGCAAGGACCGGCGGTAGGCCGCTACATCTCGGAGCTGATCCTTGGCCTTAAGCCTGTTCTGGATCTGTCCGTCTTCAACCCCGCGAGAATTTTGGAAAATAGGCCGCTCAACGAAGGGGGCATCGTGTGAACCGGAGTTGGAGGCCGGAATACCCGGCTTGAGAGAAGGATCAGGTTTTTTTTAGAAGCGGGTGATTTGACGCCTCCGCCATGGGGGGATATCCTTTAGCGATTTGGGATAGATTATTTTTTTTGTCGCCATCGCCTGCTTTTTAATTCCGAATATCGTACCACAATTCGAAAGATGGATGAAGCGCGCATAGATCTCCCGGGAGTGGGGATTTGTCCTGTCCCGGTTGGCGGCATGATTCCAATAGTTAGCTTGTATCCCGAACTGGATGCTGCAATAGGTGGTTATCTTGTGTCCGGGGCCCTCCATTTCCCCCTGAAAGCGTGGAGAACAAATTTATCGTGTTGGCTGGGGTTTTATGGTTTGACAAACGGCCCTTCTTTTGAGATAGAGTGGTTTTGGAAATAGGGTTTTGACCGTGATCCAAGCCCGCGAACGAAACTCCGCCCTTCTGGAATCATTGACGGAATGGTCGTACGGGTTCAATGAGTGAGAGACGGCCATGGAAGAAATCCCGGGGCACGTGTTCCCACGTCGCTTGGACGCCCCGCTGCCCTTCGCGGTGAACGCTGAAGGGGTGTGGATCGTGGACAGCGATGGAAAGCGCTATTTAGATGCCAGCGGTGGTCCTTTGGTGGTCAACCTCGGGCATGGCCGGGAGGAGATCGCTCGGGCGATTTACGATCAGGTCCTTCGGTGTGAATATGTTCATCCTACCATGTTCACAACGTCTGCGGTGGAAAGCCTGGCTGAGGCGCTGGCCGCCCATGCACCAAAGGGCTTGGAGCGATTCTACTTCCTTTCCGGCGGGGGAGAGGCGGTGGAGACGGCCGTTAAATTGGCGCGTCAGATACATCTCGAGCACGGCAGGGCCCAAAAGATTCTTTTGATCTCCAGATGGAAATCCTTCCACGGCCTCACGCTGGGCGCCTTGGCCGCAACGGGACGGACAACCTTCCGGACGCCTTTCGCTCCTCTGCTCGCGGAGGTTGTTCACATTCCCCCTCCATATTGTCTCCGATGCTCCTATGGCCTCACGTACCCGGGTTGCGATCTGCGCTGTGCACGAGCTCTTGAAGAGACCATACACAATCTCGGGGCGGAGACGGTTTCAGCCTTCATTGCGGAAACCGTCAGCGGAGCCACCTTAGCGGCGGTGGAACCGCCTCCGGAATACTTTCGCGTTATCAGGGAAATTTGCGATCGCAACGAGGTGCTTCTAATCTTGGACGAGGTGCTCTGCGGTTTGGGCAGAACGGGTAGGTGGTTCGCTTGTGAGCACTACGGTGTAATCCCCGACATTATGACCCTGGGCAAAGGCCTTGGCGGTGGGGCAATCGCCCTCTCCGCGGTCGGGATCCATACAAGACACTTCGACGCCATACGCAATGGGGGAGGCAGATTCACTCATGGCGGGACCTTCTCCCACCACAGCGTGGCTGCTGCGGCGGGTTTACGTGTTGTGCGTATTCTCGAACGTGAGAAGCTGGTCGAACGGGTGGCCTCCTTCGGAGAAATTCTGGGGCAGAAGCTCAAAAAAGGCCTTGCGGGTCACGCCCATGTGGCGGACGTGCGAGGTCTTGGTTTTCTATGGGGGGTGGAGTTTGTAAAGGAGAAGAGCACGCTTCAGCCGTTCCCGCGGAAAGAAGCTTTCGTGGAGGCACTGTGGCGGAATTTGTTCAAAAGGGGTTTGATCCTTTACAGCTCGACCGGTCTTGCCGGGGCCGACGGGGATGCGCTCATCATAGGCCCTCCCTTTGTCATCGAAGAAGCGCAACTGGATTTTGTAGTCGAGACGATGATTGAGGGGTTGAAGGAAACGCTGGTAAGGAATCGTCAACACTTCACTTAGAAAAGGAGGGATAGCCATGAAGAATCCAAAGGTAAAACTGCTTTTTCTACTCTTCACATCGGCCGTGATACTTGCAGTCGGTCCGGCCTGGGCGAACACCGTCAAGGTCGGAGTCGTCGGACCTCGCACGGGCGGTGCCGCCGCAACCGGCCAGGCTTTTGACGAAGGCATCAAGCTGGCAATTAACTATATTAACAATAAAGGCGGGGTGTTAGGGAAGAAGTTGGAAGTGGTTTTTGAAGATACGGCGGGTGCTCCCGACAAGGCCGCAAGCGGCTTCGAAAGGCTGGTCACCCGAGATAAGGTGGTGATGGTGGTCGGTGAAAGCCATTCATCCGCCGCCTTGGCGGAGATCGAAGTGGCCAACCGCATGAAGGTGCCTTTTATCGTGGCCGAAGCTTGGGCCGATCCCATAACCGCGAAAAACTATGAATATGTATTTCGGGCGGGCCCTTCCAACTCCGGCGTGGTCAACGAAACCATTGCCAAGTGGGTGGCCCATGCCGGATTCAAGAAGGCCTATATCGTGGCCGAAAACAGCGATTGGGGGCTGGGTATAGCGGAACTGACGGAAAAAGCCCTTATTGCCCTGGGAGTGAAGTACGAAAAACTGACCACAGAGCGCAAGAGTCAGGACCATTATACTGAGTTGACTAAAATCAAGGAGTTTGCCCCTGAAGTCATCCTGGCCTATGTCTACGGTGACGGCCTCCACTTCTTTGTTGCCCAGGCCGGCGAACTCAAGGTCAGCCCCAGGGCCGTCATTTTGGACGGAGCAGGGCCGCCCAGTTTGTGGCCCGACTTTTGGAAGAACGTGGGAGAATACGGAAATCTTGAAACATTTGTGTCCTCCATGCATGAAAAGGTGGAGCTGACACCGCTTGCCGCAGAATTTCGTACGATGTACGAGAAGGAGTTCGGCAAGTCGCCTACTGACTACAAGTCCCGCTCCATCTTTGACGCTATTCTCATTGCCGCCGACGCCGTCAAGCGCGCAGGCTGCACCGATGCAGACAGTCTGGTAAAAGCGTTAAAGAAAACGGAACTGGAGGGGACCAGAGGGATAATCAAATTCGGAACCACACCGGGAGGGCCGGAATACCACCAATGGATGCCGCCCATGCTTATTATTCAGTGGCAAGACCGCAATCAGGTGGTTATCTATCCTCCTAAAGCCGCCACCGGGACCCTGAAACGCTAGGGAACCGAGAAACCGGAGATCTGTATGCTCCCCATGGCTCTCATGAACGGACTGGTGATGGGCGTGATTTATGCCCTGGCTGCTCTAGGGGTTTCGTTGGTTGTGGGAATCATGAACGTTATCAACTTTGCCCATGGGGAGTTTTATATTCTTGCGGGCTATTTCAGTTACCTCTTCGCCGACACTCTGGGCCTCAACCCGATATTGTCTATGTCGCTTGCGGTGGGAATGGTTTTTCTCTTCGGCATTGTGATTGAATACACGATCATTCGGCCCACCTATGGTAATCACATGTATTCCCTGATCCTGACCTTCATCCTGTCGATCGTGCTCCAAAACGCGTACCTGCTTATTTTCGGACCCTATCCCAAAAAGCCGCCGGGTTGGGTGAAGGGTGCGACCAATATTTTTGGAGACTTTTGCTACGGCAACCAACGGTTGGCCGCTCTGGCGGCCGGGACCGTCCTCATCGTCGCGGTTTTTCTGCTGATCAAGAAGACATGGTTCGGCCGCATGATCCGAGCGGCCAGCCAGGACCGGGAAATGGCCGAACTCAACGGCGTCAATACCGCTTTGCTCAACACCTTCAGTTTCGGCTTGGGCTGCGCACTGGCCGCGGCGGCCGGGGTCGTTTTGGCGCCGGTGTTTCCCGTCACCCCCACATCGGGCGTTCCTGTGGCTCTCACCGCTTTTGTCGTTGTGGTGCTCGGCGGAATGGGATCCATGTGGGGTTGCGTAATAGGGGGCTTGATTCTGGGGCTTGTGGAAAATCTGGGGGCGGCTTTTATTTCCACCGGGTACAAACACCTCTTCGGGTTCATTATTCTCATTGTAGTGCTGGCCGTCAAACCGTCCGGACTTTTCGGCAGCCGAGAAACATAAGTCGGTTGGGGGAGCGCATTGTCGTACAAGCGTTTTTACGTCATTTTGTTTTTGGCCTCAGGGCTTTTTTGCCTCCTGCCGTTGGTGCTTGATCTCTATCGTCTTCACGTTGTGATCGTTTCCCTTTTCTATGTGATGATGGCTGCAAGCTGGAACTTGATCGCCGGCTACACCGGGCAGGTGTCCTTTGCGCATGCCGCCTTTGCGGGAATTGGGGCCTATACCTCAGGAATTTTGACTGTTAAAGCCGGCATGACTTCTTGGCTTGGTGTGGCGACGGGTACCCTCACAGCCGGCGTGACGGGGTTGGGCGTGGGGTTTCTTTGTCTTCGTATGGGGGGAATTTACCTCTCTCTCACCACCCTTGGGTTTTCGGAGATTTTGCGCATCATCATCACCAACGAATACGACATAACCCGCGGGACTATGGGATTGCAGATCCCGCCGATGATAGCCCCCTACTCTAAAGCGGTGCATTTTTTCATCCTTTTGGCAGGCACCCTTCTAACATTGATCGTGGTGTATAAAATCATTCATTCGAACATGGGCCTTAACTTCCGGGCGGTCCAAAATGACGAACGAGCGGCCCGATCCCTCGGGGTGAACGTAATTCGCGTGCGGGTTCTGGCCTTTGCGGTGTCCAGCGCCTTGGCCGGTCTGGCGGGGGCAATCTATGGTCATTATCTCATGCTGATCACCCCGGAAATTCCGTCTTTGGATTTACAGTTCTTCGTTCTGTCTATGGCGGTGATCGGCGGTTTGGGCTCTTTTGCGGGTCCTATAATAGGATCATTTGCTCTCACCATTCTTTCCGAATACATCCGTGCCTATGGTGAATACCACGTTCTGGTCTTCGGGTTGGTGGCTTTGGCAATGGCTCGCTTCGCTCCACAAGGCATCATGGGTTTGGCACGGCAATTTATGCCGGCGTCGGGAGTACGGCAATGAAGCTTACCGACAGTGTTCACGTTCGGGGGTGATATAGAGTGACGGTGCTCGAAGGAAAGGAATTGACCAAGCGGTTTGGAGGTATCGCGGCTCTCAGTCAGGTAAGTTTCGCCTTGCCTGAAGGG
This sequence comes from Deltaproteobacteria bacterium, assembly GCA_016932115.1. GTDB lineage: Bacteria > Desulfobacterota > DSM-4660 > Desulfatiglandales > HGW-15 > JAFGDM01. The sequence continues at coordinate 8,076 of JAFGDM010000224.1, forward strand.
CTCATCGTGGGGCTCATCGGCCCCAACGGGGCCGGTAAAACTACCCTGTTCAATTCTATTGCCGGGGCGTTTAAACCCTCGTCGGGTCAAGTAATTTTTAAGGGTAAAGAGATTACCGGTTTGTCCACCGACCGGATTTGCCGTCGAGGCATAGCCCGCACGTTCCAGGTTACCCGGCCCTTCGATGAGATGACCTGCCTGGAAAACGTGGGAGTAGCAGTAATCAATCGAGCGCGACCGGTTTCATCCCCATGGCGGGACGCGGCGTACGAAACCCTCAGGTTTGTGGGCCTGGGAAATCAGGCTGATCTTGAGGCCAAACGCCTGAACTTGATCGAGAAGAAGCGGCTGGAGATGGCACGGGCTTTGGCCACCGAGCCGAGCCTGCTCATGCTGGATGAAGTCCTAGGAGGCTTGAACAGCAGGGAGATCGGCGAGGCGGTGGACCTGATCCGCAAGCTGCGGGACGAGTGGGGATTAACTGTTTTCTGGATCGAACACGTCATGGGGGCCATCATGAGCACCGCGCAGCGGATCATCGTCCTGGACCAGGGAAAGAAACTCATGGAGGGCACACCGGAGGAGGTGGCCGAGGATCGGCGTGTCATACATGCCTACCTGGGAGAATAAAGGGACGATTCATGCTGAACATGGCGGGGATCAATGTATTTCGAGGAGAAACCCAAGTTTTGTGGGATGTTTCCCTCGTGGTGGGCGAGCGGGAGAAGGTGGCCATTCTGGGCGGTAACGGGGCGGGAAAATCAACGCTTCTTCAGTCCATAATGGGAATTCTCAGGCCTGCTTCCGGAACCATCGCGTTTAAAGGCGATTCTCTGGTAGGTAAAAAACCCTACCAAATCATCCAGCTCGGGCTGGCCTTGGTTCCTGAAGGGAGACATATATACAAGGATATGAGCGTATGGGAAAATCTCGAAATGGGGGCCTATCCACGGCGCGGTCGAAAATGGATGAGGGAGACCATGGTCGAGGTAACAAGCCTCTTTCCTTTCCTTAGAGACCGGCGGGATCAGTCGGCGGGCACTCTCTCAGGCGGTGAGCAGCAAATGCTGGCGATCGGCAGGGCGCTTATGAGCAGACCGGAGATGCTTTTCGTGGATGAATTGTCCCTCGGGCTCGCTCCGATTGTGATTAAGGAGATTTTTCGCGTCCTGGAAGGGCTTTCCCGGCGCACCACCATCATGCTGGTAGAACAAAACGTCGAGCAGGCACTGAAACACTCTGAGCGGGCTTATATTCTGAAGAGCGGCCGAATTGATCGCTCAGGCCCCTCCCTGGAACTCGCAAACGATCCGGATATCAAGAAGGCCTACCTCGGCCTTTAGTCGTTTTTTTGAAAAGTTCCCCTGCCGGATTTCCCCCATGAAGCAGGGGTTCTGAGCAGCCCGGCATGGATCTTCACCCTCCCTCGAGGACGGGGTATATGGAGATCGTTTCGCCTTCCTTGAGGGGTTCGGTTTCCCTCCGCTGACGGCCGTCCACCAAAAGAACCTTTCTTCGTTCCGGCGGGATTTTCAGCGCCGCCAGCACCCACAGCAGGTCGGCCTTATCCGGGGCGTCAAGGGTAACACGGCCGGTTGAGTCGGGGGAAAACTTCCGGAAATCGAGATAAAGGAAGACTGTGATTCGCATTGCTTCGAGGAAAGGCTTTACCAAGATGGTTTCATAGCACTATGACATGCTCGGTTCCTTTTTCCAACTCCTTTTTAGAACGCCTGAAGGAAAGTGGGAATGGGCCGTGGCCACACAAAGGAGGGTAACGCTGATGCGCGGATGGGTAGGCACGATTCTAAGGGTAAATCTGAACCGCAAAACCGTTTCCAGGGATGAATTGGATCCGGCTGCGGCCAAGGCTTTCATAGGAGGGCGCGGACTGGGCGTCAAGTATCTGTTGGATGCCATTGATCCACTCTGCGACCCACTGGGAGCTGAAAACGCCATGATCATGGCCACGGGACCGCTGACGGGCACGGCCGCCCCCACTGGAGCTCGCTACATGGTGGTGACCAAGTCCCCTCTAACGGGTGCGATAACCGCGTCCAATTCGGGGGGCAAGTTTCCGGCGGAACTCAAGAAAGCCGGTGTGGACATGATTATTTTCGAAGGGCGGTCCCCTGAGCCCGTGTATCTTTGGATCGACGAAGGGAAGGCGGAACTCCGTTCCGCCGGACACCTTTGGGGTAAAGACACTCACGCCACCGACGATCTCATCCGTTCCGAAACGAACAACAGGGCCAAGGTCGCCTCCATCGGGCCGGCGGGGGAAAAGGGAGTTCTCTTCGCCTCTATTATGAATGATCGTGATCGGGCGGCCGGTCGTTCCGGAGTGGGCGCAGTAATGGGTGCAAAAAACCTCAAGGCCGTAGCGGTGCGGGGAAGCAAGCCCTTGTCTCTCCATGATGAGGCTGAATTCAAAAGGCTGGTGAAAAAGCTTTTGGATACGTTCAAGGAGGCCCACAAGGACGCTCCTCCTCCCCTGCGTCTGTACGGGACGGCTGTGACCACACTGGGCACCAACACCCAAGGGGTTTTCCCCACCCGGAATTTCCAGTCCGGTCAGTTCGAGCGGTGGGAAGACATCCATGGTGTGGCCCTAACAGAGAAGTATCTGACAGGCAACCGGGCCTGTTTCTCTTGCCCCATCGGCTGCGGGCGTATTACCAAGGTGGACGTACCCGGCTTTGAAGGAGAAGGGGAGGGGCCGGAATACGAAACGCTTTACGCTTTCGGGAGCAACTGTGGTGTGTCCAATCTGGCCGCCGTGACCAAGGCCAATTACCTCTGTAATGAACTGGGCATGGATACCATCACCATGGGGGCCACCATCGCCTGCGCGATGGAAATGGCCGAACGAGGCATCATTCCGGCCACGGATGTAGGTTTCGATCTCCGCTTTGGAGACGACAAGGCGATCGTGGAACTGACACGGCGGACCGGCTTCCGGCAAGGGTTTGGTGCACTTCTGGCTCAGGGCAGCAAAAGGTTGGCGGAACACTACGACCGACCCGAATTCGCCATGGTTTCCCGCGGGCAGGAGTTTGCGGGATATGAGCCAAGGGGTGAGCAGGGCATGGCTTTGGCCTACGCCACCTCCCCAATCGGCGCCTCCCACATGCGGGGGGATCCGGCTTACGTTGAAATCTTGGGCGTGCCGGTCAAGATTGATCCCCTGACGTGGCGTGACAAGCCCCGGATCGTGGTGGACTGGCAGGATACCTTTTGTGTTATCGATTCGGCGGGGTTATGCGTTTTTTACGCGGTCCGTAATCTAGTGGAGCCTGATCTGCGAATACGGCCGACGGGGATCCTTCATCTGCTCAACGCCGCGACCGGGGTCGGGTACACCATGGACACTCTGATGGAGGCGGCGGAACGCATTTTTACAGCCGAGCGCAAGTTCCTGGTGACGGCCGGCTTCAGCCGAAAGGACGACAGCCTGCCGCTGCGGATGCTTAAGGAACCGATGCCGTCAGGCCCTTCAAAGGGAATGGTAGCGCATCTTGAAGAAATGCTGGTCGAATACTACCGCATCCGCGGGTGGGACAGCGAAGGCCGACCTACGGCGGAATTGTACCGGAAGGTCGGCCTGGCTTGAATATCTTTCGCCCGCTTTTTAGAAAAAATGTAACGATTTAGATTCCAACTTTTCAAATCTGAGAGATTATCTCTTAGAACGTTTACCTTGCTTATATACTTGGGAAATTTTGCATCACTTTACTTCTCTCCCA
>JAFGDM010000225.1 GCA_016932115.1 Deltaproteobacteria bacterium
AACGCCGGAATCGAAGAGTTTCAAAAAGCCGAAGTGTTACCAATTTTCTAAGAGATAATCTCTCAGATTTGAAAAGTTAGAATCTAAAGTGTACAAAAAAGCCTAAAGTGTGCTAATATGCCTTTATCAATCCGATTCCGACTTTGTACGGCATAATGTGATACGCCATTTCCGGACTCTTTCAAATGGATCGAACATATATCTTAACAAAAAATAAATCCATCCTTGCCGGTAGGGAAGACTTGAAGACAAAGAAACAACTTTAGCAGGCTTTTGAAATCATTCATCGTTACTCGATCCTCTCTCGCGGTTAAGGAATACCATTCTTCTCTTCAGAAAAAGGGGCGGCGTTTTCATGGTGAGCGTTAAAGTCGAATGGTTGATATGGATCAAGACAATTTCTTTTTAGCAAATGACCCCGGCGCTTCGCTTCGGTATTATATATGGAGACAACTGTAAACATATTTTACAGTTGCTTATGAGGAGAAAGCTAAATGCAGCATGGAGAAGAGAAAGGTGGGTTCAAAGATAGGGACTTTCCGTCCATGCACTCTGGTGTCGTGATTCCCCGTCAGGAGGCTGAGGACGAAACCCTTATAATTCGGAATGCGTACTTGGAACATCTACTGGAGAGCGCACGGGATGCAATCGTGTGGGCGGAGTCTGACCATCGTGTTATTAGAGTGAATAAGGCATTTTCAAGACTCTTCCAATATGCAACGGAGGAAGCACTGGGTAAGTATGTAGACGATCTCATTGCTCCGGAGGAATTCTACGACCAGGCCAGGGAAATTACCCGACGTGTTTCAGAAGGGGAAACTGTGAGATCGGAAACGATGCGGTGCCGAAAGGACCATTCGCCTGTTTTGGTTGATCTGTTGGTCGCCCCTATCATGATAGGCGATCGGCAGGTCGGTGTATGCGCCACTTACAGAGATCTTGCGGAACGCAAAAGGGCCGAAGAAAATAGGAGGAGCCTCGAAAAACAGCTTCTCCAGGCCCAAAAAATGGAAGCCGTAGGGGCCTTGGCGGCAGGCGTGGCTCATGATTTTAACAACGTGCTTATGGGAGTGCAGGGAAACGCTTCACTGGTGCTTGCCGATTTGGACGAAACTCACCCCCACTATGAAAGGCTGAGCAACATAGAGCACTATGTCGGAAGGGGCGCGGATCTTGCCAAACAGCTATTGGGGCTAGCAAGGGGCGGACACCATGAGGTGAAATCCGCAAACATGAATGATTTGATCAATAGAAGCGCTAATTTGTTTATCCGTACGAAAAAAGAGCTTAGTCTCCGGGTCGACTATCAGGAGGATTTATGGTTTGTGCAAGTTGATCCAGGGCAGATTGAACAAGCCCTATTGAATCTATATATCAACGCGTGGCAGTCGATGCCGGGGGGAGGCACTCTCGCAGTTTTCACCAAAAACGTGGTTCTGGATGAAGATATGAGCTGCTCCTTGAACCTTGCTTCAGGGAGGTATGTCAAATGCTCAATCGTCGATACAGGGATCGGAATGGATAAGAACACTCGGGAAAGGATTTTTGAGCCTTTTTTTACCACAAAGAAGATGGGAAGGGGAACCGGCCTCGGTCTCGCCTCTGTGTACGGGATCATTAGAAATCACGGCGGCGTTATTAAAGTGGAGAGCCAAGTGGGAAAGGGAACGGAATTCAGCATTTACTTGCCTGCTTCGGAATACAGTATTCTGCAACCAAAAGATCATGCGCCTGAGGCGTCGAAGGGGTCGGGGACCATCCTGCTGGTTGATGATGAAGAGATGATCCTTCAGATCAGTGCCGAAATTTTAGAGAGAATGGGATACCGCGTCCTTGCGGCGGACAGTGGGGAAAAGGCCGTTCGGCTGTTCAAATGCTACTGTGGAGCTATCGACCTTGTCATTCTGGATATGATCATGCCTGAAATGAGTGGGGCTGAGGTATTTCACCGGTTGAGGAAGGTCAATCCTCATCCAAAAGTACTTCTTTCCAGCGGTTACAGCTTGGAAGAACAGGCTCGCGAGCTATTGAGAGAGGGTTGCGTGGGTTTCATCCAAAAACCATACAGCATGAGCGAACTTTCTGAAAAGGTTAAGGATGCCATAGGGAAGGGGCAATGATTGTTGAAAGTTAACAAGATTGTTGGGATTTTCGGTCTTTGCAGATGATGGGGCATTCTGCGCCAGAATACTGAGGCTCTTTGTCAAGCAAGCGACAACTCCCTTTAAAAAGATCAAACCGATGACTATGCCCAGTAATATCCCGGCAGCCCCTTTTTTAGATGATAACATGGCTAGGTAAAAAGACAGATGCTTGCATCTTTCGCATACTTCAGAAATTCTTCTGCAGTCCAAACAGCCACGCCGTCGATGAGCTTGCTTTCATCAATTTCCATCATGTCTACACTCATTTTGCATGCGATGAGCTCAACCCCTTCCAATTGAGCCATTTCCTGAAGCTCTGCTAGGGTGGGTATATTCGCCTTGGATATTTTTTTCTTCATCATACCGGTTGCCAGGGAACTTATGCCTGGAATCGCCCCCATGACACCAGAGGGAAAGAATCTTGCTCGATCGGCGCCTCCCCTGAGAACCATATTCAAGCCCATAAATGAGTAGAAGATCTTGCTTTCCATGCCCTGGCGAGCCGCGTTGATTCCCAGGACCAGCGACGGGTATGCGCCGTCAATCGTGTTCTTTACACAAATAAAGGCGGCTCTTTCCTTTTTTACCTTTTGCTTCCCATCCATTTCATGATCCTCCTCAAACTTTGTTTACGCTATGTTTGCTTCTATGTTGAACAATGAAAACCCAAAATGCCTGTTTATTGCAAAAATCAGTCAAAATTTTCCAGCCCATGCAGGTAACCAGTCGGCCTCAAAAGATCAAAAGAAAATTACTTGCGCCAGTATTCCGGCATGAGGAGAACGATAACCGTGTAGATCTCAAGCCGCCCAAGAAGCATGCAAAACATAAGAACCCATTTTCCCAAAAAAGGCAAATGAAGGTAATTCTGCACTGGGCCGACGGAGCCTAGACCCGGACCCACGTTGAAAATGCATGCGGCTACCGAAGAGAAGGCGGAGATGACGTCCAGACCAAGTGCGGCCATGATGAGAACGGAGATCACGAAAATCCCCAGATAAAGAATAAAAAATCCCCAGATACTGCTCAGTATTTCTGCGGGAACGGCTCTTCCCCCCAATTTCACGGTGGTAACGGCGTGGGGATGGATGATCCGAAAGATTTCTTGATAGGCATGCTTGGCTAGGAGCAAGATCCTCATGGTTTTTAGGCCGCCGCCGGTTGATCCGGCCATCCCGCCTAGGAACATGCAGAGGATCAGCACGTTCCGAGAAAAAGAAGGCCATTGGTCGTAATCCGCTGTCACGAACCCCGTGGTGGTGATGATAGAAGCGACCTGAAAAGCTGCGTAGCGAAAAGCCTCCATTAACGTGTTATAGACGCTACCATAAATATTAAAGGTGACCAGGATGATAAGTATTCCCAACAACGAAAGGAACAGCCTACACTCGCAATCCTTGGCGAAAACTGTCATCTCGCCTCTTAACAGCCTGTAGTGGAGCGAAAAATTGATACCTGCGAGGATCATGAAAACAATAATCACGGCATCAAAATATGGGTTGTCGTAATGGGCGATGCTTGCGTTTTTGGGTGAGAAACCGCCCGTAGGCATGGTGCAGAAAGAGTGGCAAAGCGCATCAAAAGCCCCCATGCCTCCTGCAACGAGAAGAGCGAATTGAAGGAGGGTGATAAGAATGTATACTTTCCACAGGGTTTTTGCCGTATCTGAGATCCTCGGTTTCAACTTGTCCACAACCGGACTCGGGATCTCCGCTTTGTAGAGTTGCATACCGCCAATTCCCAGGAAAGGTAAAATGGCAATAGAAAGCACGATGATTCCCATGCCCCCGAGCCATTGTATGACGCTTCTCCACATCAGGATTCCATGAGGAAGCTGATCAATGTTGCTAAGATTGGTGGCGCCGGTGGTGGTAAAGCCGGATAGGGACTCAAAGTACGCATCCGTAAAATTGTCCAAGGCACCGCACAGAAGAAACGGTGCGGCACCGGCCAGTCCCGCAGCAAGCCATCCTAGTGTCACAATCGCGACACCGTCCCGATGGGTAAGATGGGTAATCTCTTCGCCCCGGGAGAGAAAAAAAACGGTCAACCCAAAAAAACAGCTGAGAACCATGGAGAGAATGAAGGGCCGCGTGCTGGAGTCTTTATAAATCACCGAGACGATGAGAGGTATGGACATGGAAAGTCCTAGGAAGCAGAGAAGGAGACCAATGAGGCGAAACACGCGTCCGATGTGCATCAGAAGTAATCCAGTTTCACGGTAAGAAGCTTTTCCATTTTCGACAAGGATTTCTGAAGTGTGAGAATAATAAGACGGTCCTTGGGTTTGATGATGGTGTCTCCTCTTGGGATAATAATATCTCCTGCCCGGATGATCGCACCGACTAATGCCCCTTTGGGGAAGTTAACCTTAGCCAGGGGAACGTTTACAATGTCGGACGTTTCAAGAGCCTCCGCTTCAATGGCTTCCGCGTGTTCGCCTTTCAGAGGCGCTACGGAAATGATCTTTCCTCTCCGGATATGCTGCAAAATCGCCCGAACGGCAGAGAGTCTTGAGCTAACCACCGTGTCGATGCCGATGGCCGAAACAAGAGAAATATAACTTAACTTGTTGATTCGGGTGATCGTTTTCTTAACGCCCAATGCTTTTGCCAGGAGGGAGATAAGGATGTTATTCTCTTCATCGTTTGTAACGGCCACCAGAAAATCCACATTCCTGATATTCTCTTCCTGCAGGAGGTTCTGATCCGTACCATCGCCGTGAATGACGACAGTCTTGTCGAGCCCTTCAGCCAGGGCAGCGCATTTGTATGCATCCCTTTCAATTATTTTAACAGACATTTTTTCCTGCTCAAGGGCGAGAGCAAGAGCGCTGCCCGTCTCTCCTGCGCCGACGATCATAACCCTTCTCCCTTCGTTGGGTTCGAATTCGAAGAAACCAAATCCGTAAGGCATTTCGTCGGACTTTACGACCAGGTAAACAAGGTCATTGGATCGGATTGTGTCTTCGCCGTGGGGTATGAAGACCTGCTCCCCCCGTACGATGGCACCCACAAGAACCTTTCCTTCCAGCCCCTGAAATGAGAGAAGCTGGCGTCCGGCAAAAGGTGAATCCGGCTTTATGGTGATGCCTACCAGCTTCACTCGGCCATCCTCAAAATCTACGACATCGGAGGCGCCCGGCACCATCATCAGATTGCGGATGGTTTCCACCATAACGGATTCAGGGTTAATAATCCGATCTACCCCCAGGAGGTCCTTACTGAAAAGTTCTTTTTCTTTTAAGTATTCCCGGTTCCGGACTCGGGCCACTTTGAGTATATAGGGATTGAGATTCCTCGCAAGTAAACAGGCAATCAGGTTGACCTCGTCGCTGTCGGTGGCAGCCACGAGCATGTCCGCTCCGTTGATGCCCGAGGTTCTAAGCATTTCCGGGCTGGTTCCAACGCCATGAAGCACCTGGACGTCCAGATTCTCGGTTATTCGCCTGATCTTTTCCGGGTCTTTGTCAATGACGAAGACATCTTGGTTTTCCTGGGAAAGCTTTTCGGCGATGTGGTATCCCACCTCGCCAGCGCCAACGATAATGATTTTCATGAATTAACCACAGAAACATCAATCCTTATGTGCCTAATTGCGGAAACGGCTATCGTGATGGTGGAGAAAGAATGGGAAGCTTTTAACGGAGAAAACACAAGAAGTCAAGATCCTGATCTTTTCTCGTACGAGCTCGTAGTTTTTTCGGCACAGAACCTCATAGGACTCTTATGTAAACATTGTTTTCGTTGGACAAACCCGCGATTGAGGTGATAAAAGTAAAGTTTAGTGTATTGTCTTTGGAACCTCTTTTTTTTAACATTCCGCTTTTTTGGTAACAATTTAGCTGTTTGAAATGCCGAAACCGGCGGGTCCGAGCATGGGGGTCTCTCTTGAAAATGAAAAACGAAGAGTATTCGCGGTAGAGCATGAAAATTGTTTCTTTTTTTGGAATTCATTGTAGGCGACGTGGGACACGGGATGGGTGACTAACTTAAAGAGCTAAAGACTGCCGTAAAATCTTAGAAAATTTTTAAAAAGCTGCAATGCAATGATTCAAGAAATGAGTTTTGCTGATAACGGCGACAAACTAATTCGTTGTATCGATGGATTTTCGAAGACAAGGGTTCTCGTGCTTGGTGATATTATCATGGACGAGTACATTTGGGGCGATGTGTCACGCATTTCTCCCGAAGCTCCCGTGCCTGTGGTCGATGTAACGCAAGAGACGAAAATGCTCGGTGGTGCAGCCAACGTGGTGAACAACATCGCAGCGCTGGGAGGCCGTCCCATTCTCTGCGGGGTTGTGGGCCGTGATCGCACCGGGAAAGAGATTATTCAGAAGGTTAAAGAGCTCGGTATATCTGCTGAGGGCATTATCCAGGTCTTCGGACGACCGACCACGATCAAGACGCGGATTGTCGCACAGAGCCAGCAGGTGGTTCGTATTGACCGAGAATGCCGGAATTCTCTTGACGGAGAGAATATGAGGAGGTTGCTCTCTTTTATTGAATCTAACAAGGAACGCGTAAACGCCGTATTAGTATCTGATTACGATAAGGGGGTCGTTTCGACGGAGCTGATGGAGGGTCTCAAAACAATGTGCAGGGGCTCCCGTCTCCTTTTGGGAGTCGACCCAAAACCGAATCACTTTCATTCCTATCAAGGGATCGATGTGATTACACCGAATCACCATGAAGCAGGCGCTTTTTATGGTACCAAGATCACAGACCAGGAAAGCTTGGTTCAAGCAGGGAACTACATGCTGGTAAAACTGAAATGCCGTTCTGTTCTTATCACCCAGGGAAAAGACGGGATGACTCTTTTTGAGGAAAATGGGGAAATTACCCATATTCCCACCGTGGCGCGGAAGGTGTTTGATGTGACGGGAGCGGGCGACACGGTCGTCAGCGCTTTTTGCCTGAGCCTGGCTGCAGGGACGGATTTAAAATCAGCCGCAACGATTGCGAACTTTGCGGCAGGTATTGTGGTTGGGGAGGTCGGCACTTCAGCGGTGAAAGCCCAAGACTTAACTCAAGTAATTCGCGAGCGTTTGCGAAGGGGCGTTTGAGGTCAAATGGCAAAAAGAATGCTGACGAACAATGAGCGTGCCCAAAGAAGCTGAACGAGTCAAGCTTATTTGCAGCATCTTCTCCTCGCGGGGAGAAGTGCTGGATATGGCCATAGGCCGTATGGAAGATATGTTCGGCCCCTTAGATTGGAAAAGCGAGGGTCTTTTTTTTGATCGGACCCGTTATTACGAAAATGAAATGGGCTGGCCGCTCCTCCGCCGTTTTGTAACCTTCAGAGATCTCATCGATCCCGAGGCAATCGTGGAGGTGAAACTGAGGACAAATGAACTTGAAAAAGTCCTCAGCGGAGCGGGGAGAAGGTCTGCCAACATTGATCCGGGTTACCTTTGCATGGAGCGGCTCGTTCTTGTGACCGGCAAGAATTATAGCCACCGCATTTACCTGTCAAAGGGTATTTATGCAGATCTGACCTTGGTGTTTCGAAAAGGATGCTTCAGAGCTCTGCCTTGGACCTACCGGGATTACAGCGATGAGCATATAATCGCGCAGTTCGATGAGATTCGTGGGAAGTACAAGGCTCAACTTCGCGGAAAGGGGTAAAAGGACCTTGATCAAATCTATGACCGGCTACGGCCGGGGGGAGAACATAACAGCGGGGAAAAGGTATGTAGCAGAGATCAAAACGATCAACAACCGCTACAGGGATTTAATCGTAAGAATACCAAGGACGCTCCAGGCCCTAGAAGAAGATGTGCGCGCGCTCCTGTCTGAGAGAATCGGAAGGGGGCGCGTTGAGGCAACCCTTCAGACGATTAAGGAGGGAGAAGAACCCGAATACGAGATTGAACTTAATATCCCGCTGGTTCGTTCCTACATGCGTATTTTTCACCGGCTCAGGGAGGAATTCGGCCTTGATGAAAAAGCAAAAGCCGACGATCTTTGCCAGATCAAGGATGTGATTCTCATTAAGACTGAAGAGCTCAACCTAGAGCAGGCGCGGACCCCGTTTCTTGAAGCCTTCAAGCTCGCCATGGATTCCTGTGATCTCATGCGCACAAGAGAGGGGAAGGCGATAGAAGAGGATTTTTTGAAACGCATCGTTTTTATTGAAAATTGCATCCAGGACATAGAGGAAAGAGCACCCTTGGTGGTGCAGGAATATGCGGTAAGGCTTCGTCGAAGAATTGAACGGATGCTTGAGGGCGTGGAATTGGATGAAGCTCGACTCATGCAGGAAGTTGCTATTCTTGCCGATCGATCGGACATTACCGAAGAACTTGTGCGTACCCGAAGCCACATCGGCCAATTTAAGAGCATCATGTTCCACGATGGTGCCGTCGGTCGAAAATTGGAGTTTCTTTTGCAGGAATTGCACCGGGAAACAAATACCATGAGCGCAAAAGCTTCAGATTCCGCCATCTCATCGAAGACTTTGGAGATAAGGGCGGAGCTGGAAAAACTGAGAGAGCAGGTGCAAAACGTGGAATAATAGACAGCGGAACGCCTGTAGTCGAAGTAGGAGAGAGGAGATATGAGTGTCAAATTGATCAACATCGGATTCGGGAATTCGGTGGTTTCCAGAAGGGTGGTGGCCATTATTGCGCCGAATGCAGCGCCGATCAAACGTTTGAGGGACGAAGCACGGGATGGAAAAAGACTTATCGATGCTACTCAGGGAAGGAAAACTCGGTCCGTCATCATCACTGACAGCAACCATGTCATCCTTTCCGCTATCCAGTCCGAAACCATCGCCCAGCGGTTTAGCCCGGACTGCAAACTCAGCAAAGAAGATCTGGAAGCATGAAAAGATCAGGTTCTGTCTTTGTCGTGTCAGGTCCCTCGGGCGCCGGCAAATCCAGTATCATCCGCCGGGTGAGGGGCTCTTTCTCATCGCTCGCCTATAGCGTTTCCCACACCAGCAGAAAACCCAGAGCCGAGGAAGTTGACGGGGTTGATTATCATTTTGTGAGCAGAGAGAGCTTTATCAGGATGGTCGAAAGGGGGGAGTTTGTCGAGTGGGCCAAAGTTTACGGCGACTGCTACGGGACAAGTATCTTGAGCATCGAGAGAGCGACCTCTGAAGGGTTTGACGTCATTATGGACGTGGATGTGCAGGGAGCTGCGAACATAAAAGCCCGTTTTCAAGGGAGTATTCTAGTTTACATCCTTCCGCCCTCACTGGAGGAGCTCTCGAGAAGGCTGAAAAACCGGGGAACAGAAAGCGATGAGGAGGTTCGAGCTAGATTTGAAAAGGCCGCCGAGGAAATCAGGAATTGCCGATGGTATGACTATCTGATTTTCAATGATGATCTGATGCAAGCTGCGGAAGCAATGAAATCCGTCATTATTGCGGAGCAATGCCGTTGGTCCCGTCAACTTCCCGAAGCACGCAAACTATTTGATCTGTGCTCATCCTGATGGAGTGCGGGGCTCAAGGTGCACAGCCCACCAGGATTTGCCGCATGGATTGAAAAGAACACAAAGATGATCGTGATTTGAAGAAGAGACAGGGTCTCTTAGGGAGGCAAAGCATCGAGGATAAGGACAATAAAAGGCCCCTCGTGATTCCTGGCTTCCATGCCGTCAAGGAAAGTCTACTTTATGGGGCAAACAGGATTCATGAAATCTGGATCGTCGAGGGCAAAAGCGGGGGTCGGTCGGATGAAGTACTCCGTCTTGCGAAGGAGAAAGGAATTCGACTATTCATCAAAAGCCGTGATGACATAGAACGGCTCGCCCCCGGCATCAATCATCAAGGCATAGTGGCTTTTGCCGAAGAGTTCGTCTACCTTGATCTTGCAAATCTGTTAAGCCGAACCTGGAATGTACAGGGGTTTCGCCTCCTTCTTGCAACCGACCACATTACCGATGAGGGAAATCTTGGTGCCCTCATGAGGACAGCAGCTTTTTTCAGTGTGCAGGGTTTGATCTTACCAAAAGATCGCTCTGCGAGGGTTACAGGCAGTCTGGTGAAACGAACTTCCGGTGCTTATGTCTCCTTGCCTGTTGCTCAGGTCGTCAATCTTCGAAGGGCCCTTGACGTATTACGGGGTAAGGGCTTCTGGATCATCGGTGCGGCAGCTGAAGCTTTGAAGTCAATTTACGACTTTGATTGGAGAAGGCATACCGTTTTGGTTCTTGGAAGTGAAAACAAAGGCCTCAGCCGTTCGGTGCGAAAGGGATGTGATGCAACAGTCAGGATTCCGGGTGAGGGGACTGTGGAATCACTTAATGTATCCGTTGCTGGGGGTATCATTCTGGCGGAAATCAATCGGCAGAGACAAAGGGAAAACCCCTGAGGGCGCCCAAGGCGAGAAGCGCTGTAACGAGGGCGCACAAAGGAAGCCCGACTACGTTTGTGTAGGATCCTGATATTCTTTCCACCATAAAGGATCCTAGTCCCTGAATGGCGTAACTTCCGGCCTTACCGAAGGGTTCGCCTGATTCTATATAGCCCTGTATTTCTTCTTCCGTGAGAGATTTCATTTTCACCCTTGTCACTATGGCTTCAGTGTGAGCCTCTCGGCCGGCAGGGTCTAGGAGACAATAACCGGTGACCACCTTATGCTCCTTTCCGCTTAGGCGCAGCAACATGGAGCGAGCTGCCTCACTGTCTGAGGGTTTACCGAGAATAAGCCCATCCAGGACAACCACGGTATCCGCTCCCAGCACCCAGTTGCCTTTTGACCTGTGAAGAATGGAACGCGCCTTTTTCCCAGCCAAGACGCACACATGGAATTTGGGACGGCCTTTTCCCATATTCTCTTCGAGGCCGCTTGAAAAAGACCGGAAAGGCAGGTTGATTTTTCTGAGAAGCCTTTTGCGCCGAGGCGAGGAGGATGCAAGGAGAAGGGGTGTTTCCCGACTGATCAAAGAGAGAGTCACAGGATATCCGTCAGTTTGAAGAGGGTTTGCGCATTTTTGGTTGTCGCTTCTGCTAATGCCTCGAAATCGATGCCTCTCAGGCGGGCAATTTCTGAAGCCGTGAACTTTACAAAGGCCGGTTCATTGCGCTTTCCTCGAAAGGGCACAGGGGCAAGGAAAGGGGCATCCGTTTCAACCATAAGGCGTCCCAAGGGAATTTTGGCGGCCACTTCGCGCACGTAAGCCGCTTTCTTGTAAGTCACAGTACCCGGGATGGAGATAGAAAACCCCATGTCCATAAAAACACCCGCTGTCTCATAATCGCCTGAAAAGCAATGGATGACCCCACCTGAGAGGGATCCTCTCCCCTTTAGAATTTCGATGAGTTCCTTATGGGCATCCCGAACGTGAATGACGACCGGAAGACCCACTTCACGGGCGATATCGAGCTGTCGCTCAAAGGCTTTCACCTGGTTTTGAGGGGAGGAATGAAGACGGAAAAAATCCAGTCCTATTTCTCCCCAGGCCACGACCTTGGGGGATTGTGCTAGATCACCCAGTTCCCTCAAGGCGCTTGTATTGACTTCATCAGCGTGGTGAGGATGATATCCCACTGTAGCATGGATATGGTCATGTTTATCGGCTATTTCAATGGCTTTGCGGGAACTGGGGAGATCTATTCCGATTGTAATAATGTGCCCGACCCCTGATTGCAGGGCTCTCAAAAGCACTGCTTCACGGTCCCTTTCGAATTCTTCCATATCCAGGTGCGCATGGGTGTCTATGAGCATCAGCCGCTTGAACTCTCCAAGGTTTCAATAAAGTTTTTAGATTCTAACATTTCAAATCTGAGAGGTTATCTCTTAGAAAATTGGTAACACTTTGGCTTTTTGAAACTCTTCGATTCCGGCG